>JAAVIA010000016.1 GCA_014799405.1 Lachnospiraceae bacterium | reverse complement strand
GTTCTTTTTGTCTTACTATCTCTGTCTGTCCTGCTTCTCTATAAGAATATCGATGATTCCGTCTATGGCATAAAGCGTATCATTGGAACAAAGCTTAAGCTTGTCCACGATATTCTGTGGTACATTGTTCGAGTGCATACTTCCAAGCATGAGATAATCAGGCGGTACATTAAGCTCCATACACAGCTTGCAAAGTAAATCAAAGCTTGGCTTTGTTTTTCCTGTTTCCAGAGAAGATAAATGATTTGGAGATATATCAAGCCTTTCAGCCAGCTCATATTGCGGTATTCCAAGACTGCTCCGTCTCTTTTTAATGTTTCTGCCAAAGTTTTCGATACTTACCATAATTCAACCATTGCTCCTTACAATACAAGAATTTATGGTAAGCATATCAATTTTAAATTGCCCTATGAACAATCTGAAATAGAATAAATCTGTATAATGTTGAAATATGTTCAAAAAGTAACAGAATAAATCTAAATAATATGGAAAAAGCATGCTACAAAAATAAAATCTAACAAATAAGGTTATAATTTGTCGTTTCACATGTAAAATATAGGAATTAGATTGCAAATATAGTATTTTATTAGTGGGTACTGACGGAATGATACTTTAAAATGACTTAAATTTTCTTTGTTTGATTTGCGTTGTTTTTGGGGAGACACCTATAAATAGCTTGTGCGTATTTTAAAGCTTATAGGTGGAAAATGGCAAATATGACAAAGCGTGTCAAGTATTGCTCCGTTAGTACCTTTTTTTCATTATGGATTATAAGCAAAAATTATAAAACGAAACGGATTGCTGTAACTGCACCTGTATGTTAAACTATAAAATCATTGATAGCTATGGTGTATAAGGATTGGAAAAATGATTGGTTTTATTACATATTCCGTTATAATTGTATATTTGGAGCTTATATTTCATATATCTGTTTACAAATCCGTCGATATATTTATTATTTACCCCATACTTTTTGCTGTTGCGGCAGGCATAGGGATTTTTGCGTTTTTAAATATTTTACCGAGACTTGCCGGAAAGCTTGTTGGGTGTGTCGCTGTGGCTGTACTTTCATTTTATTATATGGCACAGCTTGTTTATTTTAAAATTTTTAATACATTTTTAAGCCTTGTTTCAATTGGTGGGGCGGAAAATGCCATGAATTTTAAGTCAGTTTTGTTTGATAAGCTTTGGGAAAATATTGGATGGCTCATTGCATTTATGCTTCCTGTAGCAGGTATTATCTTATTAAATATAAAGGATGTCATAAAAAATACAAAGCTTAAGGGGAAGCTTATAGGTTTTGGAAGCTGCATACTGGCTTTCCTGTTTGCCGTGCTTTCTCTTAATATTCATGGCAGGAATGCATATTCGCCGTATTATCTTTTTCATGAAAAATATGTCCTTGAGCTTTCAATGAATAAGCTTGGAGTTGCAGTTACCACAGTGAGGGACGGAATGTATCTCCTTGGACGAAGGGACGATGACAAAAAGTTTGTAATGTCACAAAATCAGGAAATTGACGGTAATCTAGGAGAAAGCTCGTTTGTTTACGATGATAAAGCTGATAATGAAAATCCGGCCTGTGCAGGCGGTGTAGGTATGGTGCTTGCGGAAGCGGAAGGTAAAACACCGCCAATTGTATTATCTGAACAACAAATTGATGAAAGTATCGACTTTGTTATGCTGTATAATGAGACGGAGGATGAGGATTTAAAAAATATTACTGCGTATTTATCAGATGCAGAGCCTTCATATAAAAACAAATATACAGGAATGTTCAAGGATTATAATGTCGTGTTCGTTACTGCGGAGAGCTTAAGCAGATATGGTATATCCGATATATGCACGCCTACACTTTATAAGCTTATGAATGATGGGTTTGTATTTGATAATTTTTATAATCCCATGTGGTACCACAGTACGATTGATGGGGAATATGTCAATTGTCTAAGTCAATATCCTGCCTCCTCAGATTGGAGCTTTTATAAATCAGAGGAGACATATCAACCCTATGCTTTGGGAAATATATTGAATGCACAGGGCTATCGCAGCTTTGCGTATCATGATTTTGATTTTTATTATTATGACAGGAGCAAAACCCATGCCAATATGGGATATGAATTTAAGGCGATAGGCTATGGTCTTGATATACCGTGCTATGTAATGTATTCAGATATTGATATGGTGGAAGCAGTTTATGAGGAATTTATTGATAAGGATAAATTTAATGTTTACTTTATGACCTTCAGTGGACATCTTCCTTATGATTACAAGAATAATTCCATGTGTGTAAAAAACCGGGAGGAGGCAGAACAGCTCACAAAGGATATGGGACTTTCCCAGGAAGCGGTGGCATATATTGCAGGGCAGATGGAGCTTGACAAGGCGCTGGAGCTTCTTATAGATAAGCTTGATGAGGCGGGAAAACTTGAAGATACACTGTTTATTGTAACGCCTGATCATTATCCTTATGGACTGTCAAGGAATGCATATAATGAGCTTTCAGGTGGAAGAACAGAAAGTGATTCCTTTGAGCTTCACCGGTCGTGTCTTGGAATATGGAATGCGGGGATGGAAGAACCCGTATATATTGATAAGCCCTGCGCAAGCGTTGATGTGCTTCCGACTGTTTTAAATTTACTTGGGGTTGATTTCGATTCAAGGCTTTTGGCAGGGAGGGATATCTTGTCAGATGCAGAGCCGCTTGTAATATTTGCAGACCACAGTTTTATGAATGATAAGGTGAGATATGATACTTCGACAGGTGATGTTTTGTATTATGTAAATCAAAATGAGCTGCCGTTTGATTACATAGAAACAAAAATAGAGGATGTGGAAAACAGGCTTTATATTTCCGATATGATTATAAATACGGATTATTTTTCATTTGTGTATGGAAAATAAAAGGAATATGGTATATACTTACATGGACCTGCAAATATATGGGAAAATATATTTGTATTTTATGTTATGATTTTTACTAGGAGGAAATAGATAAAAATGAAACTCGGAATCGTCGGGCTCCCGAACGTGGGAAAAAGCACATTATTTAACTCGTTGACAAAGGCAGGGGCGGAATCTGCAAACTATCCGTTCTGTACCATAGACCCTAATGTTGGAGTTGTTCCTGTACCGGATAAGAGACTGGATGCCCTTACAAAGATGTACAACTCAGCAAAAACAACGCCTGCCGTTATAGAGTTTGTTGATATAGCAGGACTTGTGAAAGGAGCATCAAAGGGTGAGGGACTTGGTAACCAGTTTCTTTCTAATATAAGAGAGACGGATGCAATCGTTCATGTTGTAAGGTGTTTTGAGGATTCAAATGTAATCCATGTGGACGGCTCCGTTGACCCAGTTAGGGATATAGAGACAATAAATCTTGAGCTTATATTTGCTGATATAGAAGTGCTGGACAGAAGGATTGCCAAAACTGTAAGAGGGGCAAACAACAATAAGACGCTTGCAAAGGAGCTTGAGCTTCAGAAAAATATGAAGGCTCACCTTGAGGCGGGAAAGCCTGCCATAACATATGAGACAGATGATGAGGACGAGATAAAATGGCTTAAGGAATACAATCTGCTTACCGGCAAGCCTGTTATATTTGCGGCAAATGTATCCGAGGAGGATATAGCGGATGACGGCGCTTCAAACGAGTATGTACAGAAGGTAAAGACCTACGCAAAGGAATTTGGCAGTGAGGTGTTTGCCGTTTGTGCCCAGATTGAACAGGAGATATCAGAGCTTGATGACGACGAAAAGATGATGTTTTTGGAGGAGCTCGGTGTTTCCGAGTCCGGTCTTGACAAGCTTATCAAGGCAAGCTATTCGCTGCTTGGACTTATCAGCTACCTTACTTCGGGAGAGGATGAGACAAGGGCATGGACAATCACGGATGGAACAAAGGCACCTCAGGCAGCAGGAAAAATCCACACTGATTTTGAGAGAGGCTTTATAAAAGCGGAGGTTGTTGCATTCAATGACCTGATGGAAGCAGGTACCATGCTTGCGGCGAAGGAAAAGGGACTTGTAAGGCAGGAAGGTAAAGAATATGTTGTTAAGGACGGAGATGTGATTCTGTTCAAATTTAATGTATAGAGGTTAGAATATGTTAGATATAAGATTTCCGAATCTTGGAATTGTTCTGAAAAATGTAAAGGACGGCTTTTCCGTTTTTGGATTTGAAATAAAATTTTATGGCATAATAATTGCCTTTGGGTTTTTGATGGCGTATATATTAGTGTCGAAGGAAGCAAAGCGGACGGGACAAGATGATGAGCTTTATCTTGACTATGTTCTTTGGCTTGTTATACCGGCAATACTTGGTGCAAGGGTTTATTATATTATTTTTAGCTGGAAGGACTATTTTCAGGCAGGAAAGGGCTTTAAGAATACCCTGATAGACATTATCAATATAAGAAACGGAGGGCTTGCCGTTTACGGAGGAATAATTGCAGGTGTAATTGTCACAATTATATTTGCAAGGAAAAAGAAAGTAAGCTTTCCGCTTATGGCTGACACAATATCCATAGGTCTTCTTATAGGGCAGATAATGGGTCGGTGGGGTAATTTCTTTAATAGGGAAGCGTTTGGAGAATATACGGATTCCCTTTTTGCCATGTGCATTCCTGTTAATTATTTCAGTGCAAACTCAAACTTAAACGGGCTTGTTTCATCAGGTGTAATTACTCAGAAAATGGCAGAAAATGTAGTTACCATTGACGGAATGCATTGGATAAGCGTTCATCCTACATTCCTTTATGAATCACTGTGGAATCTTGCGCTTCTTATTATTATAATGTTATACAGAAAACATAAGAAGTTTGACGGAGAACTGTTTTTAATATACCTTTGGGGATATGGGCTCGGTCGTGTGTGGATTGAGGGGCTTAGAACAGATTCTCTTATGATTTCGGGACTTAACATTCGTGTTTCTCAGCTTTTGGCTGCTGTATGTGTCCTTGTAGCATCCGTAATACTTGTAAAAAAACGTATGGATTATGCAGAAATAGTATCAAATAAAAGTAAAGTGGATGTTGATGAATAATACTCATTGTACAATATACACAAAAACAAAACATATGTTTTGTGACATTTTAAACTGATAATGCAAAAAGAATTGCGATTTGCCTATTGCAATTCTTTTTTTTATGTAATAAAATGGGTGAAGTGGATGCTAAGTGGTGTTAAGGTGTAGCTTGGTGGAGTTACATAACACCACATAAATTTACTTAGGGGAGACGTTCCCTAAGTAGAAAGGATAAAAGCGGAAGATGACAAAGGGCATGAAGGGTGAGTCAAATCATAATCTGGACGCAAAGGGCAGATTAATTATACCGGCAAGACTTAGGGTAGGTCTTGGAGATAATTTTGTGCTTTGTCAGGGCATGGACCATAATATATATGCTTATCCGGAAAGCGAGTGGGAGGCTTTTTCAGAAAAGCTTAACGCACTTCCTGTTTCAGATATGAATGCCCGTAAATTCAAGCTTTTCTTTCAAGGCTCAGCATCGGACTGTGAGGTCGACGGACAGTACAGAATCGTTATTCCGCAAAATTTAAGAGCATGGGCGAACATAGATAAGGAGGTTGTCCTTGTTGGAAACGGCTCTATAGCTGAGATATGGAATAAGGATTCTTGGGAGAAATTTAACAGCATGGACAACATGGATATAAATGAGATATCAATGGATGTAAGCGCAAAATATGGAATATAGGAGACAGAAAATGGAGTTTAAACACATTTCGGTTCTTCTTGATGAAACCATTGAAAGCTTAAATATAAAATCAAATGGAATATATGTTGATGGAACATTAGGTGGTGGTGGTCATTCCTTGGAAATATGTAAACGCCTCGGTGTGGGCGGAAGACTTATTGGAATTGACCAGGATTTGGATGCGATAGCCGCAGCAACAAAAAGGCTTGACCGTTACAAGGACAAGGTGACAATTGTCCATAGTAATTATCAGGATATAGACTCCATATTAAAAGGACTGTCCGTCGGCGGTGTCGACGGTATAGTCCTTGACCTTGGGGTTTCTTCATATCAGCTTGATAATGCTGACAGAGGATTTACATACAAGGAAGATACGCCCCTTGACATGCGTATGGATCAGAGTATGGAAACTACAGCAAAGGATATAGTGAATGGTTATTCTGAGATGGAACTTTTCAGAGTAATAAGAGACTATGGTGAGGAAGGCTTTGCAAAAAACATAGCAAAGCATATTGTGAGAGCAAGACAAGAAAAGGATATAGAAACGACGGGAGAGCTTAATGAAATAATAAAAGCGGCCATACCTGCCAAGGTAAGACAGAACTCGGGACATCCTTCTAAAAAAACATTTCAGGCTATCAGAATAGAACTCAATCATGAGCTTAGTGTATTGGAAAATTCCGTAGATAAAATGATAGAACTCCTTAATCCGGGTGGAAGGCTTTCCATTATAACATTTCATTCCCTGGAGGACAGGATTGTAAAAAATATATTCAGAAAAAATATGTCGCCATGCATATGCCCTCCGAATTTTCCGGTATGCACATGCGGACGGATACCGACGGGAACGGTAATAACAAGAAAACCTGTTGCACCAAGTGAAAAAGAACTTAGGGAAAACAGGAGAGCAAAAAGCTCAAAATTAAGAGTGTTTGAAAAAACAATTGTGTCACCATAGGTGAGGCGATGTTCAAAAAAGGGAGATGAATACATGAACGAGAGAACAAGAAGTATGGGCTATGTGGTTGAGGGCAGCGTTGTAAGAAAAGTGAATGAAGCACCTGCCAGACGGATTGGTCCTGAAATTGAACCGCCAAGGAAAAATAAAAACAAAAAGCAGAGTGTTCCTGCATCACTTGACAGGGCACTTGCATTTAATCTCAAATATACAATATTTGTTGTTGCATCTGTATGCATAATGATTGCCGCATGTGTTGTAATGCTTTATATGGAAACAAGAGTAAGTGAGCAGAAAAGAAACATAAACAGCCTGGAGGCACTGCTTGAGGAGGCACAGACAGATAATGCAGCGTATAAGTCGAGTATAGAAAGCATGTATACGTTAGATGAAATATATGATGTGGCGACAAACGAACTTGGAATGGTTTATGCAAGAAGTGGACAGATAATATATTATGAGAGCGCAAATGAGGATTATGTAAAGCAATATCGTGATGTTCCTGAGGCAAATTAGCCTCGGGAAATTTTGGTGTTTAGGAAAAGACAAAGGTGGAATGTTGAATGGCAAAAAAGAGACATAGATTTGTAGCAAAGATGAAAAAGAGACTGCTAGTTGCTATGGGAGCATTTTTAGCAGTTTTTGCCGTTCTTGTATGTAATCTTATCAATATAACCGTAAGTAAGGGAGCAAAGTACGAGCAGAATGTTTTGGCACAGCAGGGCTATTCGAGCACCGTAATACCCTACAGGCGGGGGGACATTATAGATGCAAACGGAACAGTCCTTGCCACTACAAAAAAGGTTTACAATCTTATACTTGAGCCGAAAAATATTCTCAATCCCATAAATAAGGATGCAACAGACGTTACAAAAAATGCCATAAAACAGTATTTTGGTTTTACGGATGCAGAGCTGAACAAGCTTTTGTCAAACGAAAACTCTTATTATGAAATCGCAAAGAAAAAGCTTGAGTATGAAGAAGTTAAGCCTTTTCAAGACTATTGCAAGTCTGATGAGGGTAAACTTGTAACAGGTGTATATCTTGAGGAAGAATATGTGCGCATTTATCCCAATAATGAGCTTGCGTGTCACCTGTTGGGATTTACCGTAAGCGGAAATGTGGGACTGTATGGAATTGAACAAAACTATAACAGCTACTTAAATGGCTATAATGGTAGGCAGTACTCATATCTCAATGAGGATTACAGCATGACACAGACGGTCGAACCTGCGGTAAACGGCTATAACCTCGTTACAAGTATTGATGCTAAGCTGCAATCAATTGTACAGGAAAAGGTTGACGAGTTTATGGCAGGGGAGGAAAGCGCCCGTAATGTGTCGGTGCTTGTAATGGACCCTAAAACCTGTAACATACTTGCAATGTATAACTCTCATACCTTTGACCCAAATGATGCATATGATACCGATGCTACAAGATATCAGTTTCCTAACATGACGGATGAGGAATTTGAGGAATACATGAAAAATGCCACTGATGATGAAAGAATAGATGCACTTAATAAGCTTTGGAGGAATTTTGCAATAAGTGATGTTTATGAACCCGGTTCCACATACAAAGCGTTTACCGTTGCAGGAGCATTGGAGGAAAATGTAATAGACAAGAATGATATGTTTTTGTGTGACGGTGGTGAGCAGAAGGATATCTATTATATAAAATGCTGGTTTCATGCGGGACATGGAGAGCAGACCATTGCCCAATCCATAGAAAATTCCTGCAATGATGCGCTTATGCAGATTGCGGCAAAGGAGGGTTCAGCTAAATTTGATAAATATCAGGTACGCTTCGGTTTTGGACAAATGACAAATGTCGATATCCCGGGAGAGCCTGATGAGGATTCCTTTAGTCTTGTTGTATATCATAAGGACACTTTGAATGAGGTCGAACTTGCAACCTCCTCCTTTGGACAAGGCGTGTGTGTGTCAATGGTACAGCTTGGAACAGCATTCTGTTCTCTTATAAATGGAGGGTATTATTATGAACCAAGCGTAGTACAGCGCATTGAGGATGAAAACGGAAATATAATCGACAGTAAGAAAAACGTACTTGTAAGAAGAACCATTTCCGAAGAAACTTCAGCCACAATGAGAAACATACTTTTTCAGGTCGTTGAGGAGGGAACCGGTGAGCTTGCGGGCGTTGAGGGCTATGAAGTAGGAGGAAAGAGTGGAACTGCTGAGAAGCTTCCTCGTGGAAATGGTAAATACATCCTGTCATTTATCGGCTTTGCCCCTGTTGATGACCCTAAGGTAATGATTTATGTTGTTGTTGATGAACCCGGAAAACAGTCCTACAGCCTTGCAGCTAAAAATCTGTTCAGGGAAATTTCAAAGGAAGTGTTCCCTTATATGAATATATATAAAACAAATGACAACTACGATATTGATTATGAAAATGCCACAAATGAGGTTGTAGATGGAATATATGGGGATGTGATTCCTGAGGACGATATTGCAGGCGGAGAAAATCCTTACGAGGATAACGCAGAAAGCGGTTCTACAGGAGAAAACACAGAGGGAACTACCGAGGATACCGGGGAAGATACGGAAGGCGGCTCTGAGGATAATACCGAGGAGAGCAGCACGGAGGAAAGCACCGAAAATACGGAATAACAGTTTTTGATGTTATACATTTTTGTTTTTTGCAATACAATTTAATAATAATGTTCCTTTCAGGTCGTGTTTATGGAAGACTATAAATCAGATTTGTTCCTAGTACACAGTATGAAAAGACTTACCTTTTTTGTGGCGGTGATAATAATTTTTTCCACGGTGGTATCCGTAAGAATTTATATGCTTATGGTTTCAGGTGCAGATAAATATGGTGAGATGGCTATTCTTGTACAGGAAAGGGAGAGAAGTATAAAGGCGAGACGTGGGATTATATATGACAGAAACGGAGTTTGCCTTGCATCAAATAAGCCTGTCTGCTCCATATCGGTAATTCATAATCAGATAACCGAGCCTGAACGGGTCATTGAGGTTTTATCATCTAAACTGGACATAGACGAGGCGGAGGTAAGGAAAAGAGTTGAAAAGGTATCCTCAAGGGAAAAAATAAAAAGTAATGTTGATAAGAATATTGCTGATGAGATACGTGAGCTTAATTTGGACGGCGTCATGGTAGATGACGATTACAAAAGATACTACCCCTACAGTACGCTTGCCTCGAAGATTATAGGCTTTACCGGTGCAGACAATCAGGGAATTGTAGGTATAGAGGTACAGTATGATAATGTGCTTGCAGGAACAGACGGAAGCATAAATACCCTTACGGACGCAAGGGGAATCGAAATAAAAAATAAGGCTAAGACACGGGTTGAGCCTGTTCCCGGCAACAATCTCGTGCTTACAATAGATGCAAATATACAAACCTATATTGAAGCAAAGGCGATGGAAATTCTGAATAAGAAATCAGCTAAAAGGGTTTGTATCATAATTATGAATCCTCAAAACGGCGAGATTTACGGTTTGACGGATGTCCCTGAATATGACCTTAACAATCCCTTTGAGCTTAATGTGGAGACACCTGAGGGCACAACAGATAAGGAAAAACAGGATATGCTGAATCAGATGTGGAGATGTTTTCCGATAAGCGACACATATGAACCGGGCTCTGCATTTAAGATAGTGACGGCAACAGCCGCACTTGAGGAGGGAGTTGTAAAAGAGGATGACAGCTTTTATTGTCCGGGATACAGAGTTGTTGAGGACCGGAGGATAAGGTGCCATAAGGTTGCAGGACATGGACAGGAAACCTTCAAGGAGGGAATTATGAATTCCTGTAATCCGGTGTTTATGGATGTGGGGCTGAAGCTTGGCAAGGATAATTTTTACAAGCACTTGAAAAGCCTCGGACTCTTTGAGAAAACAGGCATAGACCTTCCCGGTGAGGCTACTTCAATCTTTCATAAGCAGGAAAATGTAAAAACCGTTGATATGGCTGTAATGTCCTTTGGACAGTCTTTTCAGATAACGCCACTACAGCTTATGAGGGCCGCATCGGCGGTTGTGAATGGAGGAAGACTTATAACGCCACATTTTGGCTTATATGTAACCGACCAGAACAATAATATAATTGAAAAACTTGAATATGCGGAAACGGACGGTGCTATATCCGAGGAAACATCAGAAAAAATGAAATATCTTCTTGATGCTGTTGTCTCGGAGGGGACTGGCGGTAAGGCTTATGTTGAAGGGTTCGACATAGGGGGGAAGACAGCTACAAGCGAGAAGCTGCCACGTGGAAATGGAAAGTACATTGCATCGTTTTTGGGCTTTGCCCCATCAGATAATCCGCAGGTTATGGTGCTCGTGCTTATTGATGAGCCTGAAGGAGCCTATTATGGAGGAACAATAGCAGCTCCCGTTGCGGGAGAGGTTTTTAAAAATATATTGCCTTACATGGGCATACAAAAACATAGTGTTGAAGACAATGATAATGACACAGAAGAAACGTGGGTTGACACTGTTTTCTGAAAATACATTATCTGACAATAAAACAAATAAATGAAAGCGTCACAGCTTTGCTTCGACCAAAGCGTAAATACAGTGGCGTTCAAAAGATAGGAGCAAAAATTTATGATTAAATATGACGTAATACTTCCGGTACTTATAGCATTTGGCATAAGCGTAGTGCTTAGCCCCATAGTGATTCCTTTTTTGAAAAAGCTTAAATTCGGGCAGTTTGTAAGAGATGACGGACCTGAATCCCACCTGAAAAAATCAGGAACACCCACTATGGGAGGTCTTATCATTCTTATAAGCATTGTTGTTACGTCGCTCATATATATAAAGGATTATCCAAGAATTATACCGGTGCTCTTTGCGACGCTTGGCTTTGGAATAATCGGATTTCTGGATGATTACATCAAGGTTGTGATGAAACGCTCCCTTGGACTTCGGGCATGGCAGAAAATGTTGGGACAGCTTATTGTTACGGGAATATTCGCATATTATATATACGCTCATACGGATTTGGGTACAGAGATGATAATACCGTTTTGGGGCAAGACAGTTGACATAGGCTGGACTTATTATGTGCTTCTGTTCTTCGTAATGCTTGGAACGGCAAATGGAGCAAACTTTACTGACGGGCTTGATGGACTTGCCTCCTCCGTAACGGTGCTTATTGCAACATTTTTTACCGTAGTTGCAATCGGCTACAATTCAGGTGTTGAGCCCATCACATGTGCAACCGTGGGAAGTCTTCTCGGATTTCTTGTTTACAATGTATATCCTGCAAGGGTATTCATGGGAGATACAGGCTCCCTTGCACTTGGAGGCTTTGTTGCCTCGACAGCATATGTGCTCAAAATGCCTCTCATAATACTTATTGTGGCATTTATATATTTTGCTGAGGTATTATCAGTTATTATTCAGGTTACTTACTATAAAAAGACAGGTAAAAGAGTTTTCAAAATGGCGCCGATACATCATCATTTTGAGCTTTGCGGATGGCCTGAGACAAAGGTTGTTTCCATTTTCTCAATCGTTACCGCTATACTTTGCCTTATCGGTATTCTTGCTGTTTAATTTTTAGGAGGAAATTATATGTTTGATAAAAAGGTTATAGTTGCGGGAACAGGAAAAAGCGGAATATGTGCCACAGAGCTTTTGGTGAGAAATGGAGCTAAGGTGCTGCTTTTTGATGAAAATACAAAGAATCACACGGAAGAAATATTGGATAGGATTAACTGCGTTGATAAATCGGGAATAGAAATTACTTTGGGAGAATTGAGCGATAAGGCAATATCGGAATGTGAATTTATGGTTATAAGCCCCGGTATTCCGGTTGATGCACCCTTTGTACTGAGAGTAAAGGCCTTGGGACTTCCTGTGTGGAGTGAGATAGAGCTTGCTTATTTCTTTGAAAAGGGAACAGTGTGTGCCATAACGGGAACAAACGGAAAAACTACCACAACAACACTTGTGGGTGAAATACTTAAAGCTTATAATTCCCGGACCTTTGTTGTAGGAAATATAGGCACTCCATATACAAGCGTAGCTGACGAAACAGGAGAGGATACACTTACGGTTGCGGAGATAAGCAGTTTTCAGCTTGAAACAATAATAAAATTTAAGCCCCATGTAAGTGCAATATTAAATATTACGCCGGATCATTTAAACAGACATTACACGTTTGAAAATTATGCAAACTGTAAGCTTGATATAACTAAAAATCAAACGGAGGAGGATTATGCGGTTATAAACATGGATGACCCCGAGGCCGCAAGGCTTGTAGACCGCATTCCGTCAAGGGTAATCAAATTCAGCAGAATGAAAGAACTTGAGGAGGGCGTATACATAAAGGACGGAAATATAGTTGTTTCCGACGGAAAAGAAATGAACAGCGTGCTTGCCCTTAAGGATATAAAGCTTCTGGGAACCCACAATACTGAAAATGTCCTTGCAGCAGTTGCAATGACTTATTATATGGGTGTTCCCGTTGATATCATTGAAAAAGTATGTACTGAATTCATGGGAGTTGAGCATAGAATTGAGTATGTTGATACTATAAACGGAATAGCATATTACAACGATTCAAAGGGAACAAACCCTGATGCGGCAATAAAAGCCATACAGGCAATGACGACGCCTACCCTTTTAATCGGAGGGGGCTATGACAAGGAGTCCTCCTATGATGAATGGATTGAAAGCTTTGATGGCAAGGTCAAGTATCTTGTGCTGCTTGGTCAGACCGCAGAAAAAATAGAGCTTTGTGCGAAAAAACATGGATTTGAAAAAACTGTTATCGTAAAGGGACTTGAGGAGGCGGTAAAATTCTGCCATGAACATGCAGCTTCAGGAGATGCAGTGCTGCTTTCGCCTGCATGTGCAAGCTGGGGTATGTTTGAAAACTATGAGCAGCGCGGGGACTTGTTTAAGGCTTATGTCCGTGCACTTAAGGAGTGAGTATAGGTGAGCAGTGAAGTTGAAAAAAGAAATGCACAGCGTAAAAACAGAACATTAAATAACAGTTTTTGGGTAAAGGGTGGCTACTTTGATTATCAGACGCTGTTTATTATAATTGTTATTGTGCTGTTTGGAATTATGATGGTGTACAGCTCAAGCTCCTACAGGGCGGTAATGAGCGGTGAGTCAAGCTCCTATTTTGCAAAAAGACAGGCGATATTCGCAGTCCTTGGTATTGTTGCTATGATTATTGTATCCCATGTGAATTACAGATATTACAAAAAGTTTTCTGTAATTCTCATGTATATGGCAATAGCGTTGTCAGGACTTGTATTTATAATCGGTACGGCGAGCCACGGCGCTACGAGATGGATACCTATAGGACCGATACACTTTCAGCCATCCGAGGTGGCAAAACCGATACTTATCATATATATGGCCCATGCCTGTGTTTCAAAGTCATCGCTGTTAAACAGTATTAAGGGAATTATACAGATGGTAATTCTGCCGGGCATATGTGTTGTTTTGATAGGTAAGGAAAACCTGAGTACCGCTATAGTATGTTTTTCCATAATCATAATAATAATGTTTGTGGCAAGTCCTAAAATCGTAAATTTGGTTATTCTCGGACTTGTGGGTGTTGCGGTTGCCGCAATTGCCATTTTTGCAGTAGGCTACCGAGGCGACAGAATAGATGCATGGCTGCACCCTGAAACGAGTGAAAATGGTTTTCAGACAATGCAGTCGTTGTACGCAATCGGCTCAGGAGGGCTTTTTGGAAGAGGACTTGGAGAGAGCATACAGAAAATGGGATTTCTTCCTGAGTCCCACAACGACATGATTTTCTCCGTAATATGTGAGGAGCTTGGACTTTTCGGGGCAATTGCGACCATTGCGCTTTTCGTAATGCTGCTGCTCCGTTTCAGATATATAGCAAACAATGCGCCGGACAGCTTTGGAGGACTTCTTTGTACAGGCGTCATTACACATATAGCAATACAGTTTATAATTAACGTGGGCGTTGTAACTAATACAATTCCAAACACGGGAGTTACGCTGCCGTTCATAAGCTATGGAGGTACGTCGCTGGTATTTCTTCTTGTTGAGGTAGGAATTGTTCTTGGCGTATCAAGGCAGATGAGACCTGTGGAGTAAAAGGGGGACAAAAGAGAAAAATATGAAAAAGCGTATTATTGTCATATTGGTGTTGACAATACTTGCAGGGGCATCGCTTTACATAAGCACATTCCGGTTAACTGACATACAGGTATCGGGCTGTAATGTGGTGGACGAGCAGATAATAATAGATGCCGTCCGTGATACGGGCTATGCAAAAAACACAATATGGCTATATCTTGGAAATAAAATAAAACCGATAGAAAATATACCGTTTGTGGCTAAGATAGAGATAGAATACATATCAAAAAATAAGGTGGCTGTGACGGTCTATGAAAAATCCATTGCAGGCTGTGTGGAATATATGGACTCCTATATATTCTTTGATAAGGACGGTATCGTTCTTGATTCGGCACGAAAGCCCATTGACGGCATACCGTGTATTAGAGGTATGGAGTTTAGCCAGTGGGAAAAGGGAAGCAACCTTCCTGTGAAGGACGAAAGTAAATTTCAGTCAATACTTACAATAACCCAGCTTATTGAAAAATATAAGCTTGACATAGATGACATAAAATTTACGACGGAAAATGAAATGATATTAATGCATGGTAATATAACCATAGAACTTGGAGAGGGGGAGTACCTGGCAGTACAAATGATGAATTTAGGCAGTATACTTAACAGGCTTTCAGGAATGGAAGGTACATTGCATATGAAGGATTTTGATTCGGATAATGCAACGGCAAGCTTTAGTCCGAAAAGGTAAGGAAAAATAAGGAAAAAAGCGAGAAAAAAAGCAAGAAATAATAAAAAATCTATTGATTATTTGCAAAAAAAATTATATTATTAATAATAATGTAAAAATGCAATTAGTGACCATTTTAATATGAAGTACGAAAAAGGAGGAATCAACCTTGCTTGAAATAAAATCAAACGACGAAAAAACCCCTGCAAGAATCCTTGTGATTGGTGTGGGAGGAGCCGGTAACAATGCGGTAAACAGAATGATAGATGAAAATGTTGAGGGTGTTGAGCTGATTGCCATAAATACGGACAAGCAGATTCTATCACAGAGCAGAGCAACAACTAAGATTCAGATAGGTGAAAAACTTACAAAGGGACTTGGCGCAGGCGCAAAGCCTGAAATTGGTGCAAGTGCCGTTGAGGAAAACAGAGAAGAAATTACTGACATTATGAAGGATGCTAACATGGTTTTCGTAACCTGCGGTATGGGTGGCGGTACAGGAACAGGTGCTGCGCCTGTTGTGGCAGAGATTGCAAGAAATCTTGGTATACTTACCGTAGGTGTCGTAACAAGACCTTTCTCTTTCGAGGGTAAGCCTAGAATGAACAATGCCGTAAATGGTATTGCAAAGCTTAAGGAAAATGTTGACACACTTATTGTTATCCCTAACGATAAGCTTTTGCAGATATGTGATAAACGTACAAGTATCCCGGAAGCCCTTAAGAAGGCGGATGAGGTTCTTCAGCAGGGTGTTCAGGGCGTTACTGACCTTATTAACAAGCCTGGTCTTATCAACCTTGACTTTGCCGACATACAGACGGTTATGCGGGACAAGGGTGTCGCTCATATCGGTATAGGAAGGGCAAGTGGAGATAACAAGGCAGTTGACGCAATCAAGTCAGCTATGGACAGCCCATTGCTCGAGACTACTGTTTCGGGAGCAACAGATATAATTGTAAACTTTTCAGGTAATATTGGAATTGTTGAGGCATACGATGCCATTACATACCTTACTGAGGTTGCAGGCGATGGCGCCAATATTATATTCGGTACAGTTGACAATGATGTTATGGGTGAGGATGTATGTATAACGATTATTGCTACGGGTATTGAGGGCAATCAGAGAGCTGCTTCAGCGGTTTCTGTTCCTTCATCGCAGACATCTGCCGCATCAGCTTCAAAACCGGCAGTGACACCGCTTAAGACCCCTACTTATTCAGGGCAGCCTTTAGCGCCTTCTGCACCTAAGACATCATACAATACAACTCCAAAGACTGCAGCTCCTGACTTTTCCAGTCCGGTTTCTGTTAAACCACAGGGAAGCACAAGCGGAATAAAAATTCCGGATTTCTTAAAAAGAGGTTAAGGATAAAAAATAGGGGCTGTCGCATTAATGTTCTTAGTGCGACAGCCCTCACGTTTTTGGGAGAAAGAACATGAGTAGAGAAACTGATGAAAGAACCGTATATTTTGATCCTTCCATGCTTGAGCAGCTTCAGGGCGGCGGGTCAAAGAAAAAAACTCTTGTTATTGTAGATAATGGGGGTATAAATGAAATTGATTTAAGTGGTTATGCTGATGCCGTGTATCCCTTTGGACGTTCGGCTGACAACAGTATAGTTATAAATTCTGAAATTGTATCGGGACATCACGGCGAAGTATGTATGAGCGGTGGTGTATTTTACATTAAGGATACAGGCAGCTCAAATGGAACATACATAGCAAGCGGACAGCAGTTTTACCAGGCGGCACCGGGGCAGTATTACGGCGGTGACGGTGGAGATATGGTAATAAGGCTGGGCACTACCCAGACAATGGAGGGAAGAAGCTCTGTTCTTATGCTCTATGACAGTGATGCAACGGAAGGAAACTGGCGAAGCTATAACCTACATGACGGGGATAATAAAATAGGACGTGATATGTCCTGCGACATTAGGGTTAAGAATGTTGCGGTTTCACGTATACATGCAGGCGTGAGATGCATAAACGGTGAGGCGTACCTCTTTGATAACAAATCAAGAAATGGTGTATTTTTAAATGGAATAAAAATCGAAAGACCCGTAAAGCTTTCGGATAAGGATATATTTACAATATTAAATGCCACCTTTATATTTGTGGGCAGCCAGATTTTTTACAAGGTTGGACAGGAGGGTATTAACCTTGAGATAAGGAAGCTTAACAAGGATGTTGATGCCAAAAACGGCAAAAAAACCATACTTAATAAGGTTGACTGTAGTATCGGGGCAAATGAATTTGTAGCCATAATCGGTGGCTCGGGTGCAGGAAAAACGACGCTTATGACTGCCATGAGCGGCTTTGATACGGATATAACGGGTGATGTGTTCTGCAACGGAATAAACCTGCGTGAGAACTTTCAGACTTTAAAGAACATAATAGGCTTTGTTCCTCAGCAGGATATTATATATGAAAACATAACGCTTAAGAAAATGCTTTACTACACGGCAAAGCTTAAGATGCCGGAGGATACAACGAAAGAAGAGATTGATGAACGTATAAGGGATGTGCTTGCTATGGTTGAGCTTACCGACCATCAGGACACATACATAAGGAGACTTTCAGGAGGACAAAAGAAGCGTGCCAGTATAGCAGTTGAGCTTCTTGCCAATCCGGGACTGTTTTTCCTTGACGAGCCGACAAGCGGACTTGATCCCGGAACGGAGCAGCACCTTATGCACACTCTGAGTAGACTTTCCAAGGAGCAGGAAAAAACCATTATAATGGTTACACATACAACCAATAACCTCCATCTCTGTGACAAGGTTATCATAATGGGATACGGCGGACGTCTGTGTTACTGCGGAAAACCTGAGGGTATAAAGGATTTCTTCAATACTGACGATATAGTTCAGGTATATGATATGATTACGGCTGATACCGTATCATGGGAAAACAGATTTAAGTCATCGGGCATAAACAAGCTTGGACAGGCAACGGGTACAAACACGGGAAAGGAAATAAAGCCGAAAAAGGTAAGTAACATAAATCAGTTATCCGTTCTTGTGAGAAGATACCTTACACTCATTAAAAATGATATTGAAAGGCTTATGATGATATTCATACAGCCTGTGCTTATCGGTCTTCTCATGGCTCTTGTGGCAGAGAAGGGTATATATGAAAAAATGTTTGAAACAAGGTCCATACTTTTTGCACTTATGAGTGCGGGAATATGGATGGGACTTTTTAACACAATACAGGAAATTTATAAAGAACGTGTAATTCTAAAACGTGAGTACATGGCAAATTTGAAGCTGCCTCTTTATATGCTTTCAAAGTATATTGTGCAGGCAATGATAGCGGTTATACAGTCAGCTATACTTGTTGCTGTTTTTGTGCTTGTTAAGGGGGCACCGAAATGTGATGGAGTAGTGTTTGGAAACGCTGCATTTGAGATGGTATTTACTATTTTCATCACGATATATGTGTCTGCGGGATTTGGACTTCTTATTTCTGCCATCTCCAAAAATGGAGACAGAGCCATGTCCATCGCACCGTTTATACTTATAATACAGCTTTTGTTTTCAGGTATACTGTTTTCCCTTAACGGCGTTACCGAGAAGGTTTCATATTTTACCTTCAGCAGATGGTCCATGGAGGCACTTGGAAGCACAAATGATTTAAACGGGCTTATACCTGTGGGTAAAGAGGATGCTGATAAGGCAAAGGAGGAAGCTCAGGAAAAGCAGGATGAGCTTATAAGTGACGTTAATGAGCAGATAGCTGAAATGCAGTCTGCATATGATGAAACAATAAATGACCTTCAAAATGCAGTCAATACATATTCTGCTGTTGCAGGAGATCCTCAAAACCTTGAGGAGTATGTTTCTGAGCCTGTGGTAATAGAGGCTGAGGAGGAAGAAGACGCCGAGGAGGACGAGGAAGAAGACGAAATGTTCGTAAGAACCGGAAAGCACATGGCGTGGTGCTGGGGACTTTTATTTGGCGTAACATTTGTTTTTGCAGGGCTTAGCATAGCAGTTTTAACAAGATTAAAGAATGAGCAAAGGTAGGAGAAGCATATGAGATTTATAGAAGGAATTGGATATGTGGACGATAATTATACGGTAAATAATATTAACAGGACGGCTACAGGAAATAAGACTGTAAGCTCACAGTTTGACAGCCTTTTGGCAAGTGAGACAGCAAAGCTTGCCGAAAACGGAAACACAACATACAATTTAAAGGATATATTTGCAGAGGCCGCTGAAAAATATAATATACCGCAGGAGCTTCTTGAGGCTATCGGGTATCATGAATCAAGATTCCAGACAGGTGTAACCTCAAGCGCAGGCGCCATGGGAATCATGCAGCTTATGCCCGGTACGGCGCAGGCTATGGGCGTTAAGGATGCCTATGACCCTTACGACAATATAATGGGAGCTGCAAAGCTTTTAGGTTATCTGTCTGATTTATATGACGGTGATTTAAAGCTTACCCTTGCCGCATACAGTGCAGGAACGGGAAATGTTGCAAAGTATGGCGGGGTTCCTCCGTTTTCTGAAACACAGAACTACATTAAGGATATATTTGAAATGTTAAATTCCGGTGAGAGCTTTTTAAATGAAAGTCAAACCGTAAGTGTAAGCGGGAAAGCAGCAGGGGCAGAAAGTACGGCACTAAAAAATACTGAGGAAAAATCGGCGGAACAGGGAGCTGCCAGTACAAACGGAAAGAATATCTATGTGGAAAACAGCCTGTATAAGAATTTAATGCTTGATGACCGATTTACTTATTCAGAATATGAAATGCTTATGGAATACTATACAAACATGTTGGAAATCATATCAAAAATAGGTGATACGGATTCGGATGATTCGGAGGATGATTCACTGACGGATTTATTTAAGCTTGGTATGCAGCAAAGAATTGGAAACACTTCCACGGAAAATAGTCTGATAAACATATCAACTTCACAGGTGAGTACAACCTCCATGTCTGACGTGGCTGCAAAATATATGGCTGCATCAAAAATGTTATAAACGATACCTCGGAGGATAGGATGAAATATATAGCTGACAGTGTTGAAATGGCACAGATTGACAGATATACAACAGATGATATAGGTATTCCTGAGATGGTGCTTATGGAGCGTGCAGCCCTTTCTGTTTTTGATTATATTAAATCAAATTATTCAAAAAATTCTAAGACGCTTATTGTTGTTGAGGGAGGCAATAATGGTGCGGACGGACTTGCCGTTGCAAGGCTTATGTTAAGTGACGGATATGACGTTGAGGTATATTATATAAATGCAATTGAAAAGACTACAAAAAGTTTTGACGCGCAGCTTAATATTGCAAAAAAGTTAAATGTAAAATTTGTTGATGAGATAGTAAATTATGGCTATGACATTATTGTTGATGCCATATTTGGAGTTGGTCTTTCAAGGGCGGTTATGGGAAAGCATGCGCAGACTATTAATCAGATGAATGAAATACCTGCATTTAGGCTTGCAATCGATATTCCGTCCGGAATAGATGCGTCAACCGGTTTTGTTATGGGAACGGCATTTCATGCAGATGCAACAGTGACGTTTGGTCTTTTAAAGCTTGGGCATATAATGGGAATCGGAAACGAATACAGCGGCAAGGTTATTTTGGCTGACATAGGATTTCCTGAAAAAGCGGTTTCCTTTGTGAGACCTAAGCTTTATGCATATACAGGTGAGGATGTTGACAGACTTCTTCCGTTTCGGAAATCAGATACCCACAAGGGAAGCTATGGAAAAATAGGTGTAATAGGCGGTTACGCAAATATGGCGGGAGCCGCACTCTTTTCTGCCGAATCGGCATACAGGATGGGCTGCGGTCTTGTTCGCATATGCACGGTTGCTGATAACAGGGAAATCATGCAGACAAAGCTTCCGGAAGCTTTGCTCACAACCTTTGACCCATCGGAGACGGAATCCATCAGGGAGGCAGTAAAGGCAATGACTGCCTGGGCGGATGTTCTTATCGTCGGTCCCGGACTTGGAAGAGGCGGTTATGCGGATTATATAGTTGAGAAAGTATTAAGAGGCTATGATAAAACAATCATTATAGATGCGGATGCTATAAATGTACTTGCAGAAAATCTTAACTGGCTTTCGGATACAAGGGCAAATGTAATAATAACACCGCATCTTCTTGAAATGTCCAGGCTTACGGGGCAGAAAACAGGCGATATAAAGGGAAATAAATTTCAGGTTGCCAAGGCGTTTGCAAAAGAGCATAAGCTTGTAGTAGTTTTGAAGGATTCACGAACGATAGTATCTGTCGGTGAGGAGCAGGCATATATTAATATAACAGGCAACAACGGAATGGCAACCGGAGGCTCGGGAGATGTGCTTACTGGCATTATCGGAGCACTTGTAGGGCAGGGAATGACTGCATTTGAGGCTGCAAAGCTTGGAGTATGCATGCATGGGCTTGCAGGGCAGGAAGCGTCCATAAGCATGGGAAGATACAGCATGATAGCAGGCGATATTGTTCGGAGCATAACAAGGGTTTTGGAAAACGAATATTATACTGACTGATTATGGTAATCTGAATTTTAAATGCTGTGACGTTCAGTAGGTTGGAGATGGAAGATGTATAACAGAATTTATGCACAGATAAACGTAGATAATCTGCGTCATAACATAAAAAGCATAATGGCACGCCATAAAAAGGATATGAAGGTGCTTGCCGTCATAAAGGCGGATGCATATGGACATGGTTCATGTGAAATAGCACGCCGCATAGATGACCTGGCATATTACTATGGTGTTGCAGCAGTTGATGAGGCTGTGGAGCTTAGGAATGCGGGCATTAAGAAGCCTATACTCATTATAGGCTATACATCCCCAAAGGATTATGACAGGCTTATAAAATATAATATTACCCAGACAATATACAGCCTTTCCGATGCGAAAAAGCTATCTGAGCTTGCCGTAAAAAACGGCACAATTGCAAAAATTCACATAAAGGTTGATACGGGTATGTCAAGAATCGGCTTTCCTGTAAGTGCTGACGGAATAAGCGAAGCCGCATCCTTAAAGGAGCTTGCAGGCTTACATATTGAGGGCATATTTACCCACTATGCCAAGGCTGATGAAAGAGATAAGACCTCGGCAAAGGAGCAGAAGGAAAAGTTTAAGCGTTTTATAGATGGGCTTATGGTTTTGGACGTTAAGCCTGAACTTAAGCATATAGATAATAGTGCGGGCTCAATGGAGCTTGATGATGATGAATTTGATATGGTAAGGCTTGGAATCGCAATGTACGGATTATATCCGTCCGAGGAGGTTTCAAGGGAAATAATGCTAAGACCTGTCATGTCGCTTATTGCACACATAGCCCATGTGAAGGAAGTTGACGCAGGCTGCGGAGTAAGCTACGGATGGACATATGTAACCGATAAAAAAACAAAGCTTGCCACGGTTACGGCAGGCTATGCCGACGGATATCCGCGCGCTATGTCAAATACAGGCAGGGCTATAGTAAAGGGAAGAAGCGTTCCGATTGTAGGAAGGGTATGTATGGATCAGCTCATGCTTGACGTAACAGATATATCCGACATAACGACAGACGACGAGGTTATATTAATCGGCAAATCGGAAGATGAAAAAATAACGGTGGAGGAGGTTGCCGCTCCTGCCGCAAGCTTCAATTATGAGCTTGTATGCAACATATCAAGACGAGTACCGCGAATATATATAGAAGAAGGCAGAGAAGATAAATGCGTGAATTATCTTGTATGAGTATACTTTAATGATAAACAGGAAATGTAGCCCTGAGAATATTTATATTGTAATAATAAAAAATCGTTTGAAGACGTCGGTACTTAGGTGACGTATTTTGGCACCTTAGTACCGTTACGTCGGAGACGAGCGAAAGCGTATTTTTGTTATTACAATATAAATATTCTTAGGGCGACAGCCACGGCATAAGCTAATATGTATATACAATCTGATTAATGGAAATACTTTGAATAGTTAGAAATAACATTGGGAGTGTGAAATATTTGATAATCAGACGAGGCGATATATATTACGCGGATTTAAGACCCGTTATAGGGTCGGAGCAGGGCGGCATACGTCCGGTACTTATTATACAGAACGAAGCAGGAAATAAACATAGCTCAACAGTAATAATTGCAGCAATAACATCACAATTACACAAGGCAAAGCTTCCTACGCATGTAGAACTTGATTCAAGGTATTGCGATATTGCTAAGGATTCTGTTATACTATTGGAGCAGCTTAGAACAATCGATAAGCAAAGACTTAAGGAAAAGGTGTGTCATTTGGACGCTCAGGTAATAAAAAGAGTAAATGAAGCACTAAAGGTAAGCTTGGAATTATAAAAAAGGAGAAAAAAATAATATGTCCCAAAGTGGTCCCAGTTTGAAAAGATTATTTTCAAAAAAAAATGCGGAAGAAAAGGTTGAAGAAGAAATACTGTCCATGGTGGAGGAAGGTCATGAACAGGGTATCATAGAGGAAACAGAAGCAGAGATGATATCCAACATATTCGAGTTTTCTGATAAGGAAGCAAAGGATATAATGACAAGCAGGCAGAAGATAATGGCTGTGGAAAGCACTATAACGGTTGATGAGGCGTTAAGGTATGCCTTGGAAAATTCATTTTCCAGATACCCGGTATACGAGGAGGATATTGACAATGTGATAGGTGTTATACATCTTAAGGATTTAATAGCTGCCTATTTAAAAGAGCCTGAGGCGAGGATAACGGAGGTTATGGATGAACCGATATTTATTCATCCCACCTTTAACATTTCAAAGCTTCTTCAAAAAATGCAGAGCGAGAAGATACATATGGCGATTATCGTAGATGAATATGGACAGACGGAAGGTCTTGTTGCAATGGAGGATATTATTGAGGAGATAGTTGGTAATATCTTTGACGAGCATGATGACGAGGAGCTTCAGATAAGACGGCTTACAGACGGACGGCTTATTGTCAAGGGCAGTGCCCCTTTAAATGAGCTTTCGGATGAGATGGATATAGAATTTCCCGATGAGGATATAGAAACAATCAACGGATTTTTGCTCTACAAGCTGGGAAGGCTTCCGGTTGAGCACGAGAAAACAGAGATAGAATATGAGGGGTACAAATTTATCCCCATAAGAATATGCGATAAAATGATAACTCTTGTAAAAATAGAGAAGTCAGCAGAAGATAATAAGGATAAGGAGTAAATAAAATGTCAGGACATTCAAAATTTGCAAACATAAAACATAAGAAGGAAAAGAACGATGCAGCAAAGGGTAAAATCTTTACAATTATAGGAAGGGAAATTGCGGTTGCTGTTAAGGAGGGCGGTGCTGACCCTGCAAACAACAGCAAATTAAGAGACGTTATAGCAAAGGCAAAGGCAAACAACATGCCGAATGATACGATAGACAGAGGCATAAAAAAGGCGGCAGGAGATGCAAATGCAGTAAATTATGTATCCATTACATATGAAGGCTATGGACCGAGCGGAACGGCAATTATTGTAAATGCCCTTACTGACAACAAAAACAGGACAGCGTCCAATGTGAGAAATGCATTTACAAAGGGCGGTGGAAATGTAGGTACAACAGGCTGTGTGTCATATATGTTCGACGAGAAGGGACAGATAATAATAGCGAAAGAGGAATATGACAAGGATGCGGACGAGCTTATGATGCTTGCACTTGATGCAGGTGCGGAGGATTTTTCAGAGGAGGAGGATTCCTATGAGATTATAACTGCACCGGATGATTTTACTGCCGTAAGGGAGGCTCTTGAGAAGGAGGGGATTCCTATGGTATCCGCCGAAGTTACAATGATTCCTCAGAATTATGTTGAGCTTACCGCAGAGGAGGACATAAAGAAGATGAACAGAATACTCGATATGCTTGATGAGGATGATGATGTTCAGGACGTATATCATAATTGGGACGAGTAAAAGACATAGATTATGAATCCTTTGATAAAGCGAGGTAATATATGGGTTTTATAGTGGCATTCTTTTTTTGGTACAACTTAATAGGAAAAAACAATCCTAGAATATATAAGTCTCTGGATGGAAAAATCAGAGGAATTGTAACGACAATTATTATATTGAGCGTTTTTGGCTCTGCAATTCCGGGTTTGTTTGTCGGTTCACTTGTAGTGGTAATGTCATTATTGTTTACATTTGGTTTGCCTGTGTTTATAATCCGAACTATTTTAAAATCTCTGGGATTATTAAAGAATAAGGAAAAGGAGAGCCTGAACAGTGCATATGACAGGCAAAGATACGAGAGAGAAATAAAAGAATCCGATAATAGCAAAAATAAAAAGAAATATAGAAGTTCCCTTACCGGACTTACAAAAGCATATCCAAAAAGACGTAAGATTGTAGAAAAGTTCAGTAAAAAATACAGCTTAAATCTTACGGAAAAAGAAGTTGACCGTATTGTGGACGCCTCGTATACGTCTTATTCATGGGAACGTGAAATATATGACATGACTGAGGATTACGACGCGTTAGCACAGTGGTACAACCGGGATACCGGTTGGCTGAGAACATATCTTCGGGCATTCCCGATTCAGTCGGTGTCATCTGATTTTGATAGGCAGAGGGAGATATGCCTAGATGTTTTTACTCAGATTTTTACGGAAATCAATCCCGGGCGGTTTGCAACCATAGATGAATGTGTTGATGCAATCAATGACAAGTATTTAACTGCATTTGATGAACAAATATTTATGATTGCATACAGATTTTTGGAGGCAAACAAGGTACATATAAAGCTGCCATCCCATACCGTTTTAAAAGGGGATTCAGAGCTGGAGAGACTTATGCATAAATACGATGAGGAAGCAGAAAAAGGATATGATGATTTCGTGACAGGTGAGGGCTCCTACCGCAATAAGGGTGTAGGTGAGAAGCTGAAGCTATGAGAATGGGTTATATTATGTAAACTTTTTGTTAAACATAAACATGTTTTTTGGTAAAAATGTGTCGTTCATGCACAAAACGTGTCGTTCATGCAAAAAATATTCTAAAATCTTAAATATTAAGTTAAAATAAAAGTGTCAGATGGCACTTTTATTTTTTTGAATTGTTTGTTGAGAATAAAAAACAGTGATTATGAGGAGATAGGACAAAAACAATTTCTGCACGTGCAGAGGAAAGGAAAAGTAACCACAAAGGTTACAGGATAGGAAATATGATGTCATTAAACACAGCGTTTAAAAAAGTATACGGGGAGACGCTTGAGTCGTATGGGTTTAAGAAGGTAAAGGGAAAGCATCCGTACTTTGCAAGGGTAATCGGGGAGGAAATCGTGCATGTGATTACGTGTGCTCCAGAGTCTGCAAACCCAGGGAGGGAAGATATAGAAAACGGATATATGGTTTATGGAGGAATTGCCACAGTATACAGACCAAGAATTAATTTCGACGATAAACCTCGGGATAATAGAAATTGGTATACTCGGGATTTGGGTGTACATCTGGTACTGGAAATGACGGATGAAGATGATTTGCCTGATGATATCCGCAACAGCCCTATTTATGAGGCATACCTGAAGCTGAAGGAAAATAAATGTCCAAGGGACAGGTTTCAAGAGCTTTATGTATTTTCATATATGAAAAACAATGAAGAATCACTACTTGTGTCACTTAAGAATGCATTGGAGGTAACAAAACAATATATGCTGCCCTTGTTTGAAACTATAAATGATTTAAGGACGTGTATGGTCTATTTCAAGCATTTCAGAGGAGACTTGTTCATATATAGCGATGATAATTTTGGAAAAAAAAATAGTGGATATGAATATAATGAAGGCTTCCTTAATTATCTTTTTTACACAGCAGAGGAATATAAAAATATGAAAATAAAAGGTTGTGAAAATAGTGATCGTAAGCTCTTGGAAAGAATAGCTTCGGGTGAAATAAAAATGACAATGGAGGGATTTGAAAAGCACAAAAAACACGGGGATGAAATTGTGAATAAACAGATCGCAACTTTTACAAAATACATGGAACAAAAGGAAGAACATATAAAGCTTATGAATGAAATGGAACGCAGAAAAAAGAAGAACAAGGACTTACTTCGGGACTACGGGTTTGATATATAAAACATATGTGGAGGTGTGTTATGAAAGAAAATATATTAAAAAAAATAATAACATTTTTAATGATTTTTTATTTAACAATAGCTACTGTTGGGGTAATACCAGTCTGTGCCGCCGGAGATACAAATAATGTATCAGATACAATAGATGATGCTGTTAATGACAATAGTGAAGAAACAGAGGAGGCAATTGAGGACAGTCAGGTACCGGCAGGTAATGGTGCCGGAAAATGGGGGCCTGCCATTTACACATACCATTTTGCATGGAATGCATTTCATAATCAGGTTCAAAAGGACATAGTGGATAAGAATAAAGAGAAGTATAAGGATAATGTGGGTAGAGAATTAAAAATAGAATATGATGACCAAAAACAAGAGGAACTTGGGAAAAAGAGCGGCAAGGCGGATTTATGGTTGGAGGATTCGGAAAAAGGCGTAACTTACCTGTGGGAAGTAAAACCGCGGTCATATGAACAATGTGAAGATAAAAAGAATAAGGCAAAGAAGCAGTTGAAAAATTATGTTGATTCAGGCGAAACATATGTTTATGGAGATGACAGTCTTGATTTTGGTGACGGAACAACAAAGGCTGTAAAAACGTATACGGATAGGAATGGTGTTTATGATATAGAATACACGATTTATTACTGGTATGGAGGGGACGGACTTATCTTTTACTGTTTTGAGTTTTCTAATAAGAGAAAGCTTACAGAAGAAGAAATCATTGAGCGTGCAAAAGAAAGAGGAGATAAAATTTTAAGTGAAGCAAGGGAAGAAGCCATTGAGGATTCCGTTAATATGGCATATGTTTATGGAAATGATATTTTTGACTATGAAATTGACTGGCTTGAGCTGATAAAAGTATATTATTTAGCCGGGCAGATTGAAGCGTGGTACATAAATGGATATGAATCATGGTTTTTTGATACGGTTGACCAGCAAATTGTAATTGCAAGCGAAGCATTTTTATATAAAGTAAATAGTATTATAGGAAAAGATCCTTTAAATGTAGATTTTGATGAGATTAAAGCTGCCCTTGATGATTATATAACGGTATTGGGTGTATGTTGTGAACAGGAATTTTTAGACAAGATAATAGAAACAATACATATGGACGATCGTGAAAAAATAGATCCTCTTACAAAATTGATTCAGTTATATTTTTCCAAATATAATCAGGCCACTACTACAAACCCGCCAAGCGACCCGTTAATAATCGATTTGGGTGAGCCGGGCATAAAACTGTGCACCATGGAAAACGGAGTGAACTTCGACCTTGACAACAACGGATATGCGGAAAAAACAGCATGGACAGGCACGGAGGACGGCTTCCTTGCCCTTGACAGGGACGGAAACGGAAAGATAGAAAACGGCGGAGAACTGTTTGGGGACAGGGTCACATTAAAGGATGGAACAACCTCGGCATCAGGCTTTGAGGCGCTTGGGGAGCTTGACACAAACAAAGACGGACAAGTAGACGCCTCCGATGCTGATTTTGGAAAACTTCTTGTATGGACTGACGTAAACCACAACGGAATATCCGAAGCAAACGAATTAAAAAGCTTAAGTGCGCACGGTATCATCTCGATAAGCCTTTCACACCGTGAAACAAGCATAACCGATGAGGAAACAGGAACGCTGAATGCAGAAACCGCAGACGTAACAATAAGGATAAACGGAACGGAGAAAATAACTGAAATAAGTGAATTTTGGTTCCCCGTAGACACGTCGGACACAACCCATGTAGGCATCGTGACAGTAGGAAACATACCCGACATAAAAAGTGCACTTGCAAATGATACTACGGGAGAGCTTGCCAAATGGGTATACATGTTCACGGAATCACATGATTATGCATGGAAGCGTTATTACCTGAGGCAGATACTATACATACTTGCGGATGCGCAGGAAATAGATCCTGCATCAAGAGGAGGAAACATAGACGCAAGGTACTTAAAGGTGATAGAAAAGTTCATGGGAAGGGAATTTGACGGCGTGGGAGGCAAAAATCCCAATGCAAATGCTGCTTCCATACTGAATGAGATATACTGCGACATAGAAACTAATTATTATAATATCCTCAACCTGTATGGAGAACTGGGAGGATACCTTACGTTGGCATACGAATATGAGGATGAAAACGGAAATGCGGAAACGGAATTTTCATTTGTATATTATGTGCTTGATGCAAAATTATCAACAGGTGAAAACATTGACTGCCTTGTATACGACCTTGGGTCATATCTTAAAACCTATGATGAAATAAATGGCACAGAATATTTTGATGAATATGCGGAGTATTTTGAAGGTAAAGCATCACAATATGAAGGAATTATCAGCAGAATACAGACTGAAACCGTATATATTGTTACAGATGAAAATGACATATACATTGCAACGGGAGCAAACGAAATAATATTCGGTGGGGCAGGAAATGATGAAATTCATGGAAATGACGGAAATGACACCCTTTACGGAGAAGAAGGGAACGACACGCTGGATGGAGACGAAGGTGATGATATACTCTGTGGGGGAATAGGAGACGACTACCTAAGAGGAGGACCGGGAGACGACACATACGTATTTAACCTAGGAGACGGAAATGATATGGTATATGACGGCTGGTATGAAAGGGAGTGTGGAGAGGACAAAATAATATTCGGCGAGGAAATAAGCCCTGATATGATAGAAATGTGGACAGAAAAAAATAACCTTATCATAACATACGGAGAGGGTGACAGGATAACGGTAAATGATGCCTACAGATATTCAGACGGAAGAACCATGATAGAAAACATTGCGTTTTCCGACGGAACGGTGTGGATGTTGGAGGACATAGCAGCACGAGCAAGCGTAATGTACGGAAGTGATGGAGATGACACCATAAGCGGCTATGACGGAAGAAAAGGATACAGTGATAACGAAACAATTTACGGAAGGGCAGGAAACGACACGATAAGCGGAAGGAACGGAAACGACACCCTATACGGAGAAGAAGGGAACGACACGCTGGATGGAGACGAAGGTGATGATGTACTCTGTGGGGGAACCGGAGATGACTACCTGAGAGGAGGACCGGGAGACGACACATACATATTTAACCTAGGAGACGGAAATGATATGGTATATGACGGCTGGTATGAAAGGGAGTGTGGAGAGGATAAGATAATATTCGGAGAGGGAATAAGTCCTGAAATGATAGAAATGTGGACGGAAAAAAATAACCTTATCATAACATACGGAGAGGGTGACAGGATAACGGTTGAGAAAGCATATGTGCGGACAGACGGAAAAAATAAAGTTGAATACATAGAATTTTCTGACGGATTAGTGTATGTAATTGATTATGAAAATCTGATTTTGCAGCTTTTAACCGGTGAGTAGATAATAGGCAGTTTAATAAGCTGAAAATAAAAGCTTTTAGGTAATTGAGAAACGTCCCATTATGAAAATATGAGTTGTAGAAAATATACAATTTCATAAGCAAGGTGCTTTGGAGCCGTCGGTACTTAGACTGCGTATTTTGCAGTCTTATGTACCGTTACGTGCGACAAGCAGCGCAAGCGTACCATGCGTTGAATTGTATATTTTCTACAACGTATTATATAATAATGTAGTTTCGCAATTATCTAATGAAAAGCTTTACTGCAACTGCACCAAATTAGAGCAGTGTCTGTTTCCCTGAGTATCCTCAAATATAAACATTCCGAAATATGGAATGCCTGGAACCATACTTCCTGAAACAGTAGAAAATCCATCCGATACAGGCTGTGTATTGTAGTGGAGCATAAGGTCGCTCCAATCAGCTTCGTTTAGATTGGTAAGGTCCTCCTCGGAGGTAAATTCGTGAGAGAGGGAGCCAAACGCAATGTTTTGGTAATCATATGGATTAATCTCATATCTCTCAGGGAATAAATTAGTCGTATCGCCGGAAACAAGATTGGATATCGGATATGTTCCGATGAGTTCACCACCCGGATGCTCTGCCGACACGTCCATTACAAAGTATGCATACATGGCATCTTCCTCCTGTATGTCCTCATTAAAGAGAATACTTGAAAGGAGATACCTTGTATAACTATCCGTTTTCTCCTGAATTGTGTACATTACCTCGTATTGGGCAAGTGTAGTATCATTCTGCATATAAATTATATTGCCGTCAAAATTGGCTGTTACAACATTCGAATCATCAATCGATACATCATTTCCCATTGCAACGAACATGTAATTGGAAGGATTGTCCATATCCATTCTCGAAATGACAAAGTAAGCATTCTGACAGACGGCAGACTGCTCAGGCGTAAGCTGGAGCGAAAATGTCATATCGCCGTTTGCAGTAGGAACCATTGAAGCCACATCCCATGTTGCCGTAAGGGTACTGTCTGATGTTAAAAGACCTGCAAAGGTTGTTATGTAGGCAGTATAATTAGGGGCAAAGCTAAATGTTTGATATACGGGAATGTAATATTCCGTATAGCTCTTAGAATTGTATGGATGGTAAATGGAAACGCCATTTGCCTTTGCCTCATTTGCCTTGTTATAAACAACAAGGTCATTTAACGCTTGCGTAAGGGCCTGGGCCTCACTTGGATAAAGTCGCTTCATATTAGATGATAAGTCAACCAAATCTATTATGTCGTAAGAATAATCACCTGTGAACTGGGATGCAATCTCTTTTGTTGCTACACGTATTCTTGAGTAGTCTCCATAGCTTTCAGCAGAAAGCTCGCCGTTTGCTTTTATATACATGTTTTCAAGGGCAGCTTCCGCAGCCTCCGCCTTGCTGAGATCCAAAACGGAAAGAGTTACGCTTGCGTATGAATAAGGAACTGCATCAAATGTATCTTCACAGTAATCCATATATGCATCTACGATTTCCTTGCCTATTTCCGAACCGTCTGACAAATCATCAATTTCGTTAAGGAAAATATAATCCCAACCCCAGCCGGGCTCAGATTCCTGTGATGCTATCATATAATTTGCATATGGAGAAAGCATACTGGCAGTTTCAATTGTTGCCATGAGACAGGCATCAAAGCCGACCCACTCAAGCTTATTTTCACCATTAAAAGGGCTTTGGGAAAGTGCCTTGTCAAGCTCCTCAAGAGTGAGACAATCACCTGTTATTTCATCAAAGCCATATCCAAGCAAGGCTCCGCCGCCATGATTCCAAAGTATCAGGGCGTATTGGTCAGCAGGATAATTTTCATAGCTGTAATTCAAAAAGGAAAGCAGTGTATCAGGGTCGCCCATGTTTTTGCCGTCAGTGCTGTCAAGCATGGTGAGACTGCCGTCTGATATTAAATGAATGGAGTTATCACCATCAGGAATACTGCTGTTGTACCAGTCATAGCATCCTCCTGCATATAGTAAAAGATTGATTTCATCATCATCAAAATCAGAACTAAGCATTTCATCAATATCTGTTGATGCGGCATAGTAGTCACTTTCCAAATCGGAGCCAACCATGTACACCATAATTGTTTTGCTTTTTGCATCATTATTTACAGTATGTTCCGTGGTTACAGCCTCTGTTGTTTCCGTTGGTTTTTCACTTACCGTCTGCCCGGTATTATTGGGCTTGTCCTTTGTATAGTCAACCGTATTAGCGTTGACAATCAGAATAACAGCAATGGCAATTGCAGCTACACCTGCACCGATACCCACAAAAATTGGCCACTTTTTCTTTTTTTTCGGTGTGCCGTTATTTGCCGGTATATTGTTATATGGGCTGTTAGGTCGATTATATATTTGTCCCTGCTGCATATTAGGCTGATTGTACATTTGTCCCTGTTGCATATTAGGTTGATTGTACATCGGTCCCTGCTGCATATTAGGTTGATTGTACATCGGTCCCTGCTGCATATTAGGTTGATTGTACATTTGTCCCTGCTGCATATTGGGTTGACTGTACACTTGTCTCTGTTGATTATTTATTTGATTAGGCGGCTGGTTCATGTTTGGCGGAACCGGATTTTGAGGCTTTTGAACACCGCCCGGAAGCTGCCAGCCGCAAATAGGACATTTGCCTGAAGGGTCAAGCTCATGACCGCAATCGTCACAATACATAAATTATCCTCCTGAAAACACATTATTGTACTATTTTATCACAAATAGATACAAAAAAGATACAGTTAATTATACAGAAATAAAACTTGAATAATTACGGGTAAATGTTTTATTAAAATAAGAGATATATTTATTTTGAAATATATGATATGATAGTAATTTAAGTAAATAGATAGTCCATTGTACAATGGATGTCTGCAAAAATAGAGTTTTGCTCATGATTAGAAGATTTTATAATTAAGAGAGGTATAATAGATGAAGCTTGTTATCCAGAGGGTAGAAAGTGCCCATGTAAATGTGGATGGAAATACAATAAGCAGTATAGAGAGAGGCCTTCTTGTTCTTCTTGGCGTTGGAGAGGGAGATACGAGGGATATGGTTGATAAATATGTTGATAAGCTTATAAAGCTTAGGATTTTTCAGGATGAGGATGGTAAAACAAATTTAAGCGTAGCTGATGTGGGTGGACAGATTATGGTCGTATCACAGTTTACGCTGTATGCTGATTGTAAAAAGGGAAACAGACCAAGCTTTGTTTATGCGGGAGAGCCTGCCTTGGCGGAAGAATTATATGAGTACTTTAAGCAGAGGGTAAAGGAAAAATACGGTGAGGTTTACTGTGGGAAATTTGGAGCCGATATGAAAGTAAGCCTTGTAAATGACGGTCCCTTTACAATAATATGGGACAGCCGTGACTGGTAGCGTCAGCCCATAGAGTTCTCGATTTACAAAGTAAATCGGAACATATGCCGAAGGCAAATATGGAATGGTAAATGTTCTAGAGATATGGAGGAAATATTATGAAGGATATATCAGAGGTTAAAAACACGGCAGATAAAATAATAAAAAATATCTCCAAGGTAATAGTGGGAAAGGAGGAACTTATAAAGCTTATGCTTACGGGAATTGCGGCAGGAGGCCATGTGCTTCTTTGCGATAACCCGGGAACCGGAAAAACAATGCTTGCGAAATCGCTTGCAAAAAGCATAGACTGTAATTTTAAACGTGTTCAGTTTACTCCCGACCTTATGCCATCAGACATTTCCGGGTTAAATATTTTTAATCAGAAGGAAGCTGAGTTTAAGCTTATAAAGGGGCCGGTATTCACAAATATACTTCTTGCCGATGAGATAAACCGTGCAACTCCCCGAACACAGTCAAGCCTTCTTGAGGCGATGGAGGAAAAGCAGGTTACAATAGACGGTGAGACAATAAAGCTTGAGGAACCGTTTTTTGTAATAGCCACTGAAAACCCTATTGAAACGATAGGCACCTATCCTCTTCCTGAGGCGCAGCTTGACCGATTTATAATGAAGCTTTCAATGGGAAAAACCACGAAAAAGCAGGAGTTAAACATAATAGGGAGATTTATAGAGGAAAATCCATTAGATAATATAAAAACGGTATGCACTGCTGAAGATATCATTGATTTAAGAAATATGGTTAAAAAAATATTTGTGCATGACTGTGTAAGAGAATATATAGTTGACATAATTATGAAAAGTAGGAAAAGTGAAAAGGCTGCTTATGGCGCAAGTACAAGGGGAACGCTTGCACTTTTAAGGTGTTCACAGGCATATAGCGCAATTTCAGGGCAAAAATATGTAACCCCTGATACGGTTAAGCAGCTTGCACCTTATGTTTTGGGACATAGAATTCAGTCTGATTCAGGGTATGGCTATGGGTATGGAGACAACGAAGCTATAAGGGAAATGATAGAGCAGGTGGATGTACCTGTGGAAAATTGGGAGATATAGATGCGAATCGTAATAGCTGTTGTAATCGCGGCAATTATATATGTGCTTCAGGATAGGTTGTACAGTAAGCTTTGGGATAGGGAACTTAAAGCAGAAATTTATTTTGGCCGTCCATATGTGGAATGTGGGGAAAGGGCGAAGCTTTTTGAAGTTATAAGTAATGAAAAAAGACTTCCGCTGCCGGTTTTGCATGTTAAGTTTTCGGCTCCAAGGTCATTTGTATTTGATGATGTTGTAAATGCGTCCGTTACGGATTTTTATTACAGAAATGATATTTTTTCAGTTATGGGAGGTCAGAGAATTACAAGGACTCTCGAATTTAAGACGGAAAAAAGAGGATACTATATTATTGAAAACATAAATCTGACGGCAAAAAATTTATTTATGACCGGAACCTTTGCAAAAACTGTTCATCCCATGGCTGGGTTTTATGTGTTTCCCCAAAAACATAATGACATAAAATTCAACGTGTTGATGAAGCATATTATGGGAGACATTGAGACAAGGCTTCACATTGTAGAGGACCCATACACTTTTCGAGGAATAAGAGAATACAGCAATCAGGATACGATGAACAGAATAAATTGGAAGGCGTCTGCAAAAACAGGAAACCTCAAGGTTAACATGTATAACCAAACCTCATACTGTAAGGTGAAAATAATGCTTAATCTTGATACGAATATAATGCTTAAGGCTGACTATATAAAGGAGCTTTCCATAGAGCTTGCAAGTAGCACGGCAAAAAAGCTTATTGATAAAGCAATGCCTGTTATGCTTATAACAAACGGCATGGACGTATCGGGGCAGGAGCTTGACGTATATTCGGAGGGAGCCTCGGAAAGCCATCTTATAACAATTGATAAGCAGCTTGCATGTATATCGGGAAATTTGAATGTAGAACACTTTATAGAGCTTGTTGACGCTGAGCTTAAAAAGAATGAAGATGATACTGCATATATCATTATATCCTCATATCATAAGAGTAATCTTATGGAACGGTTGGATAAAATGAAGGCAAGAGGCATGAATATAAATATGATAGTGCCTTATTACGACAGCTATGTGCCTGATGTGAGCAGGTCATATATGTATGGCTGGGAGGTGACATTGAATGACACGTAAAATAGTGGTTATAAGAAAGCTGATTGATTTGATTTTCGGCTGCCTGTTTTCGTGGCTTTTTGTAATGTTTTCTGCCATATTTTTATTCAGAGAAGAACCGAAAGCGTTTTTTGTGCCATGCGTAATATGGATTTATGTCACGGCTTACATAATAAGAGAACTTGCAAAAACTGCAATAACAATTTTATTTGCACATGCGGTTTTCCTTGTTCCGTTTTATTTTTTCAATATTGAAAACCGGTTCATAGTTATATTTGCAATCATAAGCTTCGTACTTTTTTGTGAGGGATATAAATATATAAGAGCAGGAAAAATATTAAAGCCCGTTGGAGAAGCACCATGGTATATCTTTTTGTTCTGCTTTATATTTTTTTTGTATGGCGTTTACATGAAAAATGAACAGTTGAAAAATGCTTCCTACATCGTGATTGTCCTTCTAATAATAACATATCTGATTAATTTATATGTAGACGGGCTTGGAAAATATCTCAGTGCAGCAAAAAATGTATCGGGCATACCGCTTAAAAATATAGCAAAAACAAATTCCCTTATAGTCGGGCTTATCATGTTGTTTCTTGGCATTACCATAGCAGTAGTTAATTCGCATGATTGGAATACGCTTGTGGATATTATTGTAAATGGGATAGTTTCTGTCATAAAACTTATCGGTTTTGGAATACTGTTTGTATTTAATATAATAAAAATGTTTTTTATGAGAATGCCTGTGGGTCAGATAAACGATATGATAGGGGAGGAAATGCGGGCAAATAACTATGCGGAGCATGGACAGGCGATATTTGCCCTGTTAAAAACTCTGTTTGTTGCTGCCATGGCGTTTTTCCTATTAATGCTGCTTATAAAATTTGTTGGCAGGCTTTTTATACGTCATAACAGGCTGTCAGATATTGTTGAGGCTGCACCTGTTAAGAAGAAGGAAATAATAACGACCGAAAAAAGAAAAAGTATATTCAGCATTCTGTTTTCACCTGAAGAAAAAGTAAGGAGAATGTACAGAGCACATATACTTGGATACAGATATGACGTAAAGCTTAAGGAAACAAAAACCTGTGGGGATATTTGCCATGATATATACAATGAGACAGGTGATGACGTGTCGGAGCTTACGGAAATTTATTCTGAGATACGATATGGTGAAAAAAAGGCTGACAGAAATGTCATAAAAAAAATAAGCAGCCTGATAACCGGCAACAGATAGTTTATGTACATTAAAAGCATGAATGACAGACAGTTTATAGATTGAATATTTTATATTGTTATGCTAAAATGTTACAGAATAAATGAAATACATTTCAGACATAAATAGGTCATGGGAGGAAAATACATGAAGAAGATAGCTTATATTGCATCAGAGTGTGTGCCGTTCATAAAGACGGGAGGACTTGCAGATGTAGTCGGAACACTGCCGAAGATATTTGATAAAAAGGAATACGATGTAAGGATAATTATGCCGAACTATACATGTCTTCCTGCAAAATATAAATCAAAGATGAGGTATCTTACACATTTTCATATGGACATAGGTTGGAAACAGCAGTATGTAGGTGTTATGTATCTTGAATATGAGGGTGTTCCCGTTTATTTTATTGACAATGAATACTTTTTCAATGGATTTAATATATATGGTGACGTAAAGTGGGATATAGAAAAATTCTGTTATTTTTGTAAGGCTGCGCTTTCCATCCTTCCAAGTATAGGCTTTCAGCCGGATATCGTTCACTGCCATGACTGGCAGGCTGGTCTTGTACCTGTATATCTTAAAACAATGTTTGCGTCAAATCCATTCTACAGCGGAATGAAATCAATTATGACAATACACAACCTGCAATTTCAGGGAAGATGGGACATAAAGACAATAAAGGAGTATTCAGGGCTTCCTGACTATGTATTTACCTCCGATAAGCTTGAAATGTATAAGGATGCGAGTATGTTAAAGGGTGGTCTTGTATATGCAGACAAGATAACAACCGTGTCAAACACATATGCTCAGGAGATACAGTCGCCTCAGTACGGGGAGGCCTTAGACGGACTTCTTTCTGCCAGACATGAGTCACTTTGGGGCATTGTAAACGGTATTGATTATGATGATTATAATCCTGCAACAGATACAAAAATATACAAGAATTATACAATTAAAAATTATAAGAAAAACAAGGTTGACAATAAGGTACAGCTTCAAAAGCAGCTTGGTCTGCCGGAGGATAAGGGCGCATACATGATTGGTATTATTTCAAGACTTACGGATCAGAAGGGTCTTGACCTTGTTGACCGCATCATGAATGATATATGTACGGATGGAACACAGTTTGTCGTGCTTGGAACAGGTGACAGAAGATATGAGGACATGTTTAGATATTATCAGGGCATACACCCTGCAAAGGTATCGGCCAATATTTACTATTCTGATGATTTGTCACACAAGATGTATGCGGCATGTGATGCAATGCTTGTCCCTTCAAGATTTGAGCCTTGCGGACTTACTCAGCTTATGGCATTAAG
>JAAVIA010000015.1 GCA_014799405.1 Lachnospiraceae bacterium | reverse complement strand
TGAGATATTTTGCTTTTCTATTATGGCTTGTGGAGCACTCCCTTGAACTCGTACACAGCCATGTTGCCAATCAGTATGTGTATTTTGAATTTGACAACAAGACCGTTTAGAATACCCACATTTGATAATTTGCAATGAAACATGCTGCGTAGCGTTGTCTGAGCGAAGCGAGTTCGCTAAAGCAGCATGTAATCAACCATTGCAAATTTCAAATGTGAGGTATTCTTGCGGTCTTAAAAGTTGCAATTCAAAATATACATACCGACTGGCAACATAAGGCTGTGTACTCAGACAACAGTCCGTGCCCCACATAATAGAAAAGACAAAATATCAATATGCTAAAGATAGCCGGTAACTATAAAAATACAAAATAAAAGAGGGCTTGTCAGTGTAATTTTATATGTGCCTTAAATCCTTAATGCGACAACTCCCTGTATATTTTTCTAAGTTGTATAATAAATATATACAAATAGAAATTTTTATTTACACATCTATGTCCGTTTTTGTATATATTATGATTCTTTGTTTATTAATAGCTGATAGTGGAACAGTTATAAGTGGTGCCTCTTACGGTCTTATGCTTTGGTATAAGAATGTTGTTCCTATTTTGCTTCCCTTTATGCTCATATCCTCTCTTGTTGTGGAAAGGATTGCAGCAGGAAAAAGCAGGCGCACTGCTCTTTTCTCCACAATTTTTCTAGGTGCGCTCTGCGGATACCCAATCGGTGCAAGAGTCACGGATGAATATGTCACATTAGGTATGTACGAGAAAAGAATGGGCAATATCATCCTGCCATTATGTAACAACTCCTCACCCATGTTCATATCAGGATATATTGTAAGCTGTATTTTAAAAAATAAAATAAGCTTTTTTACGGTAATACTTATTATATATGCTCCTTATATTTTTGTAACACTGATTTCTCTGTTGCTAAGCAAATCAAAAAAAAGCAAATCAAATATCGAAAAACAGGAGGCAGCTTCCCATGGTGCAAAATCAAATTTAACAACTGCACGAAAAACAAATGACGCAATGTTAAGCAGTATTATTCAGATAACATATGTGGGTATATATATTATGATATGCTCCATTATAATGCAGTTTATTTTAAAAATTGACTTTGTACCTTACGACCTTAGAATATGTTTATCATCTGCAGTGGAAATTACAAGAGGGGCAGATATGGTGTACAACTATGCCCTTATGCCTGAAAATATAAAAACAGCCCTGCTTCTTGCCCTTACGTCATTTGGTGGAGTATCGTCAATACTCCAAACAAATAAGGTAATTGCAAATTCAAGGCTGTCAATAATTCGTTATATATTTATGAAAGTACTATGTGCTGCAATGAGCTTTTTTTTGGGTGTTTTAATCATCTAAGAAATCATCGTCGTCAACAAAATCCTCATCATCTTCATCCTCGCCGTACACATCAATGTCATCGTCGTAGTCATCATCTTCATCCTCTACCCCAGACTGGTTTCTTGCAGTATTCTGTGGATTAGAAACCGGCGGCTCTGCAAATGCACTATCAAGGTCATCATCCTGTGTCGAATAGGCTTTGTTTGTGGAAGCAGCAAGCAGGTTAATGTTTGCCTCCATCTCGCTCAGGTTTGTCTCAACAACATATGAATCATTTTCAAGTGACTCAATAAGAGTTCTGTAATTTTCCTTTTCAATGTCATGTATTTTGTTGAAAATATCCCTCATTTCACTAAGCTTGTCCTTCGTGTAATACATGGCTCCAAGCCTGACCTCATTTGCTTCCTCCGCTGCCTGATCAACAATCTGCTGTGCCTGGTTTCTTGCCATTTCAAGTATTTCATTGGCCCTTACATTTGCAAGCTCAGTAATCTGATGCTGATCTACAAGACGGTTGGCCTCATTGACCGATTCCGTTATGATTGCATCTGAACGTGTCCTTGCATCAGCAAGTATGGCTTCCTTGTTGCGCATAATTTTTTTACATCTTTCTATTTCACTTGGAAGCTTAAGCTTAAGCTCATTAATCATGGACTCAAGCTCGTCCTTATGGACGACTATCTTATTTTGTGAGAGCGGCTGATATTTACAGTTATCTATAAATATCTCTATCTGCTCTATCATTTCTTCCACACCTTTTTTACCCATCTTATAGTTCCTCCTATAGTCCTTTCATCTTATCTATAAGCCTAGAAATCACACAATCAGGTACAAAGTCACTGACGTCAACATCATATCTTGCATATTCCTTTACAACGCTTGAGCTTAAGTAAGAATACTTTACACTAGTTGAAAGAAACACCGTATCCACATCAGGGGCAACCATTCGATTGCTTTGTGCCATCTGCATCTCAAGGTCGAAATCAGTCAATGCTCTCAGTCCCCTAATAATCACGTTAGTATTTTTCTGCTTGACGAAATCAACAAGCAGGCCTTCAAATGCCTCTACGGACACATTATCAAAGCCTGATACTGCATCCTGCAACATTTTAACACGTTCTTCCAAAGAAAACAATGGTGTTTTTGAAGTATTATTCAAAACTCCTATTATTACATGGTCAAATATCTTTGCAGATCTTTCAATTATATCATAATGTCCAAGTGTAACCGGATCAAAGCTTCCGGGATAAATTGCCTTATTCATACTAACCCTTCTTCTCAATAAACACATGCTTATTGGTCTTGTAAATTTTTTCCTTTATAATATCATACCCCATGCTGTCAAGGTAGCCAAAATCCTCATCCAGCCTTGCCTCAACAACTATGAGCGTATCAGTATCAAACGTTTTACCTGAAAGTGCAGAAAGAACCGCCTTCTCCAATCCCATGCCGTAAGGAGGATCCATAAAAATAACATCATAGCTTACAGTGGAAAGACCACTTACAAAACTTACCGCATCACGTCTGTACACGGTTGCCCTGTCAGAAAGCCTCGTAAATTCAAGGTTGTCCTTTATACATGCTATAGCTTTTATATTCTGTTCAATAAACGTACAATCCGATGCGCCTCTGCTTAACGCCTCGATACCTATACCGCCGCTTCCCGCAAACAAATCAAGAAAGCTGGCGCCGGGAACATCACCTGTAAGCATATTAAAAAGCGTTTCCTTTATCCTATCCGTTGTAGGCCTTGTATCATTGCCCTCAATTGTTTTTAAATTCAGTCGTCTTGCACTTCCGGCTATTACTCTCATTATTTACTGTCCTTCCGCATCATAATTATTTGCCGCTTATTTGCTTTTTAAGCCATATTCCGGTTTCAGACAATTCATCATCACTCCATCCGCTTGTCTTCGAGCAGGAGGACTTTATAAGCGATGAGGTCTCATCCTTATTTGAAACATTCCATGCAGCATATGACAGATTATATTCCTCTATCAAATCAAACCACAAATCCGCCTGATTGTAATCTATTGCACCATTACCTGACGCATCACATATGCTAAACTCACTTACAAATATCGGAAGCCCACTTGAGAGTGCAGTTTTTGCCTTATTCCTTATATTGTCAGTATGCGTTGCCGCATAAAAATGGATTGCATACATGACATTATCATAGTCAAGAGGATCCTGTGCTGCTATGTCAACATCCTGTGACCATGTAGGTGTTCCAACTATGATAATCGCATCGGGGGCATTTTTCCTTATTATAGGTATTATTTCCTCAGCATAGGATTTCACCTCTGACCACGATGTACCGCCATTTGGCTCGTTGCATATCTCATATATTATATTGTCGTAATCCTTATATTTTGTAGTTATTTCCTCAAAAAATGCCTTTGCCTCCTCCTTGTACACATTCGGGTTAAGGTCATGAAGAATATGCCAGTCTACGATTACATACATGCCAAGCTCCGTTGCAGACTGTACACCTGTATCAATAAGCCCCTTAAGCATATTCTTGTCTCCGTCTGTACAATATCCGCCGTTTTCATCGGTATACATTGCAAGCCTTACAAGATTTACACCCCACTCATCCCGGAAGGTCTTAAAGGCATCCTTATTTACATACTCCGGAAACCATGAAATTCCATGTGTGCTGACACCCTTAAGCTGATATTTATTTCCGTTCTTATCTACTATATCCGTACCCTTTACGCTTAACTTTCCATGATTGTCATATGGCGTGCCGGTTTCAGGCTCCACAGCCTCCTGTGGTTTTGTTTCTTCCTTTTCCTCAGTTGTGGCATCCTCCTTAACAGGTGCAGAGGTTCCCGAATAAAGCTCTCCGCCTATGTATAGCTGTCCGTTGCCAAGTAATGTATCAATGTCTGACTTATTAGAAACGACTACAATAACTCCTATATCACCTACCTTGGAGGAGGCAGCAACAACACCGTTATATTCCACAGGCTTAATTTTTATTACATCACCCTCCATTGTGCAGTTACCATTCCAAAAGCTGTCTATGGTCGTTCCCGATGGTGCACTTATTTGAATTTCCCAATCCTTTTTTTCACTGCTGCTATCATTTACTATCTGTGCATCTATCTGTGCATAGTATTTTCCGCTGCCTTCCCAACTGTTTGCGGATTTAAGAACAACATAGCAGTCGGCCTTCTGCTCCTCATTTGCCTCAGTAGCTTTTTCTTCCGTATCAGATGCCGTATCAGCTTCCGCATCCGTTGAAGATGCTTCTGTGGATACAGCTTCATCCTTATCCTTTTTGCCCCCTGCAAAAAGAATGATACCCAGCACTATTATCGCAACAGAAAGAACCGCAATGACCGCTATAAGAATTTTATTTGTCTTTTTGTCGTTTACCGTCTTATTTCCTGCTTCCTCACTCATTTACCTTCTCCTTTCATTTTGAAACATTTTCCTGTAAATACAGGTACAGCTTATATAAATCGACCTCGTCGTATTTTCTTCCCTTTGCTCTTTCTGATTCAATGTAATACTTCTTTTTTCCCGTGTCAATAACAATATGAAACGCCAAGGGTGACTTTTCATTTTGTCCGAAATATATTGGCTTTATATCAATACTTTTTATGTCCTCCCGCTTAAGGTTAAAGCTTCTCTTTTTATCCTTATAGGAAATTTGTTCCGCTGTTATTTCAAGCTCTCCCTGTCCCTCATATATGCCCTTTGGGTCTGCCACGATAAGAAGCACAAATACAATTCCAATAAGCAGTGCAAAAACACCAATCATGTTTCTTATAAGAATTGTTTCCACATGCGCCTGAGCAATTGTATTGGTAAGCCCAAAAAATATTATTGCAGCAACAAGGCTTAAAAATATTCCCCGCCGCCATGAGGTAATATAACCGACCTCTGCTTTCATAAATGCCTCCTAAAGTACCGTGCTGTTGTCCGTAAAGTGTCTCGTCTCCTCGCCGTCGAGAAGCGTTATTCCGTATTTACTCCATACATCCTGTGCAAGCTTAAGCATATCTGCATGGTTGTAGATATCTGCAAGTGAAAAAAGCACATCACCGCTCTGTCTTATGCCAAAGAAATCTCCCGGTCCCCTAAGCTTTAAATCCTCATTTGCGATAAAGAAGCCATCATTTGAGTTTTCAAGAACCTTGAGCCTTTCCTGTGATTCCTTTGACTCCTTTCCGTCAATAAAAATGCAATAAGACTGCTTTTTTCCTCTTCCCACACGGCCTCTCAGCTGATGAAGCTGTGCAAGTCCGAAGCGCTCTGCGTTTTCAACCATCATAACAGTTGCATTAGGATTGTTGATACCAACCTCAATAACAGTTGTGGATACAAGAACATCTATGTCCCCCTTGAGAAAGCTTTCCATAATACTGTTCTTTTCATCAGCTTTCATCTGCCCATGGAGCATTTCAACCTTCACGTTGTTTCCAAGTGCCTGTTTTAGTGTATCAGTATAATCCGTTACATTTGTAACGTCAAGTACTTCGCTCTCAGAAACCATAGGGCATATCACATAAGCCTGCCCCCCTTCTGCAACCTGCGAAGCAATGAATTTATGTGCCGTCTGTCTGTAGCCTGTACCCACAACACAGTTTTTAATTGGTTTTCTTCCCTTTGGGAGCTGGGAAATAACCGATATATCCAAATCTGCATACATTATAATTGCGAGGGTTCTTGGAATCGGCGTTGCACTCATGACAAGCACATGCGGAAATGTTCCCTTATTTGCCAATTTTCGCCTTTGTTCTACGCCAAATCTGTGTTGCTCGTCCGTAACAACAAGCCCTAAATTGTGATATTCCACCTTATCCTCAATAAGTGCATGTGTTCCAATGACAATGTCCGTCAGACCATGTCTTATATTTTCATATATTCGTCTTTTTTCCTTTAAGGATGTGGAGCCCACAAGGCATTCAACCTTTATGCCATATGGCTTAAATGTATTTGAAAGTTCCTCGAAATGCTGCTTGGCAAGCACCTCTGTAGGCACCATCAGTGTTCCCTGCCAGCCTGCCCTTACACATGCAAACAGTGATGCCTCCGCAACAATCGTCTTACCGGAACCGACGTCTCCCTGAACGAGACGGTTCATTACATTTTCACTTCCCATATCCTTTAGTATATCGTCTATTGCCTCTGCCTGACCCTTTGTGAGCTTATACGGCAGAGCCTCCACAAACTCTGCAACCGCCTTACCCTGCACGATTTTGTGAATGTTCTCCTGCTTTATATTCTCAACGCGAAGTCTGCCCATGTCAGCCAGAAACCTATAAAATTCATCAAAGGCAAGCCTTTTTATGGCATTTCTAAGAGCATCCTCATTTTCAGGGTAATGTACTGTCTCATATGCTGTCGAAAGCTTTTCCAAACCATATTCGCTCCGTATGTCATCAGGCATGTAATCATGTATTTGCGCCATAAGACCTCTTACTGAGGCGATTGCCTTCATGACGGTTTTATTTGACAAGCCCTGCGTCAGCGGATAAACAGGCTGCATAACCNTTCTCATNCCCTGATAGACCTCAGGTCTGTAATATTCNGGCATGTCCATGACACGCGTATTATTTTTTATTTTTATTGTACCGACAAAAACATATGTATCTCCNTTGTGCAGTACATTTTTNAAAAAAGGGGAATTNAACCATGTGATTTTTAAGGTGCCTGTAGAATCCTTTACGGTTATATTTGTAAGCTTTAGGCTTCTCACTGTCCTTGTGTCAACATAGGAGGATATTACAGCCATTACGGCTGTTCTCTCACCCGGTCTGGCANCTGCTATGTCAACGGTTTCATCATANGTCAGATAATTTCTCGGNAATGTATGTATAAGGTCATTTACCGTAGCAACCTTAATGCGCTTAAAGGCTGCTGCGGTTTTGTCCCCTATTCCTTTTATGGTTGTAATATCATCATTTAGATTCATGTTGTTTACCATATACAATATAATATTTATTCNACTGATATTATATAATAATANACCGGCTGGTCGCCTGCATGGAATTCCATCTCNTAATCAGNNAATTCTTCCTCTAATGTCTTCTGCATTTTTTCNGCATCCTCTGCCGTCACGTCNCTTCCATAATATACGCTTAAAAGCTCGGAATCTTCGTTAGACATTTCCCGTATAAGCTCCTTTACGACCTCTGTAATGTCCGTTCCCACGGATTTGATGCCGTCATCATCAATTCCCATATAGTCGCCGGTTTTTATTTCTTTTCCGTCAATTGACGTATCTCTCACTGCATAGGTTACCTGTCCTGAGCTGATCTCTGACATTGCCTCNTTCATGGCNGCCTCATTATCCGACACATCAGCCTCACNATCAAAGCCAACCATTGCACTAATACCCTGCGGTATAGTCTTAGATGGAATGACAACAACCTTCTTTTCCTTTTCAATGTCAGCCGCCTGATTTGCAGCAAGAATTATATTTTTGTTGTTCGGCATTACAAACACTGTGTCCGCATTAACTTTGGAAACCGCCTCAAGCACATCCTCCGTGCTTGGATTCATNGTTTGACCACCTTCTATTACATAGTCCACGCCTAAATCCTTAAATATCTGATTCAAGCCCTCACCCACAGAAACAGCAACAAAACCAAATGGCTTCTTCGGCTCATCCTTTTGTTCCTCGTTCTGCTCTCTCTGTCTTGCAATTTCCCTGTCCTGCTCCATTATAACCTTTTCACGGTGCTCCTCACGCATATTGTCAATCTTCATGCTTGTAAGCTGTCCGTATTCAAGACCCTTTTCAAATGCAAGCCCCGGATGGTTGGTATGCACATGTACCTTTACTATCTCATCATCTGAAACTACAACAAGTGAATCACCTATAGAAGTAAGATATTCCTTAAACGCCTTTTCCGTATCCATATTAAATTCTTTTTCAAGAAGTATTATAAACTCGGTGCAGTAACCAAATTTAATGTGTGAGGTATCTATATCCTCAGAGCTTACGCTTGAAGCAGTCTTCTTCACAGTTGCAACAACCACTTCCGGAGCAGTTTCCTTGCCTGTGATTGCATTGTAAGCNCCCTTTAAAAACTCCATAAGTCCCTGTCCGCCGGAGTCCACAACTCCCGCCTCCTTAAGCACAGGAAGCAAATCAGGGGTAGTTGCAAGCACCTCNTCACCGCATTCTATAACTTCCTCACAGAAATTTTCCATGCTTACCTTCTGCTCTGCAAGCTCACATGCCCTTCTTGCAACACCCTTTGCAACAGTAAGTATGGTTCCCTCCTTAGGCTTCATAACAGCCTTATACGCAGTATCAACACCACGCACAAATCCATCAGCAAGAACCGTTATAGTAATTTCCTTCTTATCCTTTATCTCCTTGCAAAAACCTCTTAAAAGCTGTGATAAAATTACACCTGAATTTCCTCTTGCACCACGGAGCGAACCACTNGACATTACCTTTGAAAGCTCTTCTATGGTAGGATGTTCAAGAGCAGCAACCTCCTTTGCCGCCGCCATAATTGTAAGCGACATATTTGAGCCTGTATCACCGTCAGGAACGGGAAATACATTAAGCTCATTTATATAGTCCTTGTTTTTTTCCAAATTATATGCACCAGCTAAAAATGCTTTTTTAAGAAGCTGTGCATCCATAACCTCAATTGCCACCTTTTAATCCTCCTGTTAATCTATAACCCTAACACCCTCAACGAAGATGTTAATATTTTTCACCTTAAGACTTGTCATTTCCTCAACAGAATATTTTACCGTACTGATAAGGTTATCACATACTGTAGAAATGCTAACACCATATGCCACTATAATATGGAAATTAATTGATAAATTGCTTTCCTCATCAACAATTACGTTTACACCCTTGCTTACACTGTCACCCTTTAAAAGCTTTGCAATCCCATCCCTGACGCTTATGGTAGCCATACCGACTATTCCAAAACAGCCAAGTGCTGCATGTCCTGCGTATTTGGCTATCACTTCATTTTCTATAATAATATTTCCATACTCATTTGAAATACAGCTTTTCATAGATAATTCCTCCTTATTATATAGTTTTTTCAGTGCAAATATAACCATAACCAAATTTGTCACAATATTATTACTAATTATACCCATTTAAGTTATGTTTATCAAGTCTTACTTATTTATCCCAAATAAAAGTTCATTTTTTTTAAAATTCTTCTTGCATATTGTGCCTTTTTTTGTTAGAATATGCGTGTTGCAAATTTGCGAGGGTTATTTAAGGTCGCAGTTTAATAGGTATCAAGGAGGTGCTAACAGTGGCAAAGTGCAGAATTTGTGAAAAAAGCGTTCATTTTGGAAACAATGTGAGCCATTCTCATAGAAGATCAAACAGAATTTGGAAATCTAACATCAAGTCAGTTAAGGCTATCGTGGACGGTTCTCCAAAGAAGATTTATGTTTGTACAAATTGCTTAAAGTCAGGAAAAGTTGTAAGAGCTTAATATTGATTTATTCAAGGAGCTGTCGCACTAAGAAAATTTATATTGTGATATAAGTTTTCTTAGTGCGACAGCTCCTTTTTACGTTTTATTTAAAGTTAGGGATGAGCAAAACGGATGTCTGCGAAAACCTCCGTTTTGCTCATCTCTAAATTCAACTTGTCTATGGAGGGATTTACCATGAACATTTTAATAAGAGAATTTACCGCTTCTGATATAGGTGAAGCAACAGCCATATGGAATGATGTTGTTGCTGACGGAGTTGCTTTTCCGCAGCTTGATTTATTAGATGAAGAAACAGGAACTGATTTTTTCATGCAGCAGTCTTTTACCGGTGTTGCTTATAATGAAGAAGATAATACAATCATGGGACTTTATATTTTGCATCCAAATAATGTAGGAAGATGCGGACACATATGCAATGCAAGCTATGCGGTAAAAAAAGATATGCGTGGATATCACATTGGGGAAACGCTTGTCAGACATTGCATGGCAAAAGCACGTGAGCTTGGATTTAAAATACTACAGTTTAATGCTGTCGTAAGCACAAATTCTGCTGCACTTTCCCTCTATCAAAAGCTTGGCTTTACGAAGCTTGGCGTAATTCCCGGCGGTTTTCTTATGAAGGACGGGCATTATGAGGATATTATTCCGCACTACATTGTACTGTAACAGTTATATATACTTAGGCGAATATCTTTTTTTTGCAATAAAATACATAATGATGTCCGCAATTAAAAATCCCAATATAAACACCAAATGAAGGATAACATCATTCTGACACAGTATTTCACACATCCACATATACAGTATTACAAAAAGGGTCAATACAACCACTGCAAAAATGAAAAAACAAACTTTCACAGCCATGCATTTTTTCCCAAGCTTTGCTGCCCTTTCCTGCATAACAATTGTATAATCATTTTTTGTTGAATAAAGAACTGTTGTTGCTAATATCATTCTGACAAGCATTATAAATCCAAATATAAGAAAATTTGCAATTAAGACTTCCGGAATAAAGGGCATGTGATACATTTCTGCAGTGTTCTCAGTGTCCTCAATAAAAAACCGTATATATTCATCATAAGCAAATATAAAAAAGACAGTCCGAATAAATGTCATAAAACCGGCAACAACCATCCCTGAAAAAAAACTATTCCTAAACTGTATTTTTCGTGAATATCCAAAGCATCTATGTCCCTTTACCGATGAAATTTTTCCAAAACTGTTGTCGAAGAAAACAAATGCCACAATCACTGCATCCAAAGTGACAATTAAAATCTCCCTGTCCAAAATCCAAAGCATACAGCCTACAACCAAGCCATAGAAAATACAAGGCATAAACAAACTGATAATATTTTCTTTTATTTCATATTTAACTAATTCCTTATTCATTTTATATCCTCCCTTCTCCATACTCTGTAAAATTTAATTTCCGCATATAACTCAAATAAAAGAAGCGCTATATCCATATATGCTATATACTTATCAAAGCTAAAATGGTATCTCATCATTCCTATACAGCCAACCACAGGCACTGCTGCTGTCAAAATAAGACTTATACAGCCCATTAATCCAATTACATTATAGGAAAACACCATTGCATCAAGAGTAGTGTTTACCGAAAGCGCCGCAAGCAATATAAGCAGCACCCCATAGGCATCAATATATTCAAAGCCTGCAAAATAAGCAATTATCGTATGAATAAGCGTTGCCGCAGCTCCTACCATAAATGTCAGTATAAGCTTATGTATAACAAATCGTTTGTAATTTCTTATTCTTAAATAATCAAAGGTGTAATATAACATAAGCTTTTTGGTTACTGCATTTAAAAATATGTCAGCCCATATTGCCGCAAATGCAATTAGGCACACTATGTTTCTTCCCAAAATTTCCATATGTTTATTCCTCCATCTTGAACATCAACCCATTCCAAATTCGCTTTCAGCAGACGTACTATATGTCCATATCCTTACTGGTTACGGCTACGAAAAGCTCCTGGAGCGTCATTGCCTCAACGGTTACGTGATTATATAAAAGCTTTTCCTTATCCTCAACCAAAAGCTCATCATAGACAAGGTACTGTGCCATAGGTCCCATTCTCTTTATGTCCAAAATATTTTTACCGGACAAAATATCCCCTGCCTCATCCCTTCCGGTGCATTTGAATGTCTTTGAACGCAAATCCTCCATAGAGCTTGTAAGAATAAGCTTTCCACCGTCAATTATTATGACGTCCGTAAAAAGTCCTGACATTTCCTCTATGAGATGTGTGGAAAGAATATATGTCCTTGGATTTTTCTCCTGCTGCTCCATAAGTATTTCGTAAAATTGCTGCCTTGCCACCGCATCAAGCCCTGAGTATATCTCATCAAAAAGAACAATGCGTGAGTTACTGCAAAGTCCGATAATGATACTTAAAGCAGTCCGTCTTCCCTTTGATAATACCGAGTAACCTGTTTCTTCCTTCACTCCATAAAGCTGAAGAAGCCTTTGGCAAAGCTCATAATCAAAGCTTTCATAAAATGCTTTCGCATATGCAAGTATTTTCTTCACCGTAAATCCATTAAAGGCAGTCATATCATCTGCCATAAAACAGATATTTTTTAATTGCTTTTCATTTTCGTATGCCGGCTCACCGAAAAGCAAAACCTCTCCCTCATTTGGAATATACTTTGTGCAAAGCATATTTAACAGTGTTGTCTTGCCTGCACCGTTTCTTCCAAGAAGTGCATAAATACCCTTTTCCTCTACGGCAAAGCTTACATTATCTATCGCTGTTATAACCTCGTCAGACTTTCTCTTTTCCTCTGCCCTAAATGTTTTTGTTATATTTTTACATTCTATTGCATTCATACTTAATCCTCCATTTCCTCTATAATGGAAATAACATCCTTTTTTGTAAGACCCAGCTTTTTTGCCTCTGCCATAAGCGACCTTGCCGTTTCATTTACAAATCTATCCTTTGACTTTTTTCTGATAAGCTCCTTTGCCCCATCGCTTACAAACATGCCGATTCCTCTTTTTTTGTAAAGTATTCCCTCGTCAACAAGCAAATCAAAGCCCTTTCTGGCTGTTGCAGGATTTATACGGTACATGGCCGCAAGCTGGTTTGTTGAAGGCACCTGCTCCTCCTCACGTATATGCTCATTTAAAATTTCTTCCTCCAGCCACTGCGCCACCTGCATAAATATTGGCACAAGAGAGGCTTCATTTATTATCATAAAGCACCTCCTTATAATTAAGTGTGTAGCCATGAACAAAACTCTACTTTTGCAGACATCCGTTGTACAACTACATTTCACACCCTACATGTCGGTCTTGTTATTTAGTTAGTTACTCAAATAACTAACCTATGAACTAATAATATATCGAAATATTTGAATTGTCAATATGTTTTTGATATTTAATAGAATCTATGATATATTGCGGTTTCTCATCAAAAAATATCCCCTGTGGGCATATTCGCCACAGAGGATTTATGCTTATGGTACATGAATTTCTATTTTAATATCCAAGTAATTCCCTTTGCCAAACGATAATCCGCATCTTTATAATGATTTCCGGGGTTCAACTCAAATACAGAGTCAATCCCCTTACTTTGATAGATAGAAAGAAGTTCTTTCGTGCAGTCTTCAGTTTGTCTCAGAAACGGATTCCTTGTGCGGCTTTCTTGATCTCCGAGAGAAAGGTAAATTGCATCGGGCTTTTTCAGAAAATCATGAGCCCTCACATAAGATATAAACTCAGGATACCAAACCGAGCCGGACGCTGATACCACAGAAGAAAACAAATCTGTAACATAGGGTGCATACAGTGCGAACAACCCTTTAATGATGATACCCTTCCATTCTTTTTGTAAAGTCATCAAGTTTGGCTTTAAGCTTTTGGTAAGCCTTGTCCTTAAGCTGTCCGTTTTCTTTTAACTCGGACAGCTTAAGCTCGGCATCCTTTCTTGCCTGAATAGCCAAATCCTTGTAATTATTTTCCAGATTAATCTGTATATCATTAAATAATGCTTCGATTTCCCTGCATGCCTGCTTTGAATTTTTGTCAAACATAAAAATAATCTCCTCACTATCTCCACACTAGTTTCCATAAAAATTAAATTTCATTCCATGCTTTTCTCCGTAAGCGGTATATATCTCAATAATTATCTCATCTATCTCCTTATCACTTACAGCTATGTTATCACGGTAAATATTTAAAATTTCGATTGTGTTCGCTTTCATATTGACGGCAAATCTAAAACGTATCTCCACTGTATTTCCACTTGAGAAATAATTACCCGAAAAATCCACATAATCCTTATCCTTCTCACCGGTAGGATTTACGGTCCATTTTTCATTAAAGCAATATTCCTCCAACACCTCTCCAATCTCCACATCAGGAGCAAANNTAAGANAACNCCCTTTTACATAATTTATCTTTGTTTCAGGCANTANAGCCGCTTNNCCNCCAAGATTGGCAAAGTTTATTGATATTGCTGAAACTANNATTNCTATTNCCAATGCAATAANTTTTGCANNCTGNCCTTCCTCCTTATCNGCATTANAGAATTTTGACATTATTANTANAGCAATAAATCCTNTNACGGCACCGCCAAAATGCCCGAAATTATCCACATTCATATTTCTGGCANTNANGGCATCAATCANAANATAAANTACAACNNNAATANCTGTNNNNAANNCNGCATNNNTTCTNNTTNNACTNNNACGGGCAANATAAAAATTNGAAATATANANNTANGCNGCNATAATNCCANATATGGCACCTGANGCTCCAATNGANAAATAGATATGTTCAGGGTCTATAATATGNAATCCGAATACCGATAAANCACCTGAGCCTATGCCNGATAAAAAATATANNATTANCATTTTCAATGAGCCNATATATTTNTCAACATCANANCCAAAAANCCACAGGNAAATCATGTTCATAAGNAGATGCTCAAAATTAAGGTGCAAAAACATACTGGAAAGAAGCCTTCCGTACTCTCCCATTTCCACCACATATTCATAGTTTGCACCNCCGGTTCTCGAAAAATTATTCTTTGTNGCACATGCCGCAAAAACGATAACATTTATAACNATAAGAAAAATTGTACATATNGGAAAGNNTCCTTGAANNCTCCTGTCATTATCAATCNGNTTANTGTNAGTATTGGATATATCATTTATCACATAGGGTTCATCAAANGGTTCCTCATATAGGCCTTTGCTATCCTCATTGTTGTTTTCAAAATCTTCCACATCAAGTCTCCTTACATTATATACCCTTAATATAACAAAAATTTTGTGAAATGNAAAGAAAATTTACAGTGGCAGCGTTGCAAACACCACATTTATTTGTTAGAATAACCAACGAAATCAATATTTGCAAGGGAGGAAGCTGCCATGCTTCTCGCGTGTCAGAACATAAGTAAAGCTTACGGTACAAATCAGATTTTAACTGACGTATCTTTTCATATAGANGCAAGAGAAAAAATAGCCATAGTGGGAATAAACGGATGCGGAAAAACCACTCTTCTTAAGGTTATCATGGGGGAAGAATCCGCAGATAATGGTCAGGTTGTTATCTCAAAGGAGGCAACCGTGGGCTATCTCTCGCAGCATCAGGACATTTCCTTTGACAATACCGTATATGATGAAATGCTTGAAACTAAAAAGTATATTATTGACATGGAAGCAAAGCTGCGAAGCCTTGAGCTTGACATGAAGGAATATGAGGGTGAAAAGCTTGAGCAGATTATGAATACCTACAACAAGGTACAGTCGGAATATGACAGGCTTAACGGATATGCCTACAAAAGCGAGATAACCGGTGTATTAAAGGGACTTGGCTTTTCAGAAGCGGATTACACCAGACATATAAGCACCCTTTCAGGGGGACAGAAAATGCGTATTGCCCTCGGCAGGCTTCTTCTTACAAAGCCCGATATAATCATACTTGACGAGCCAACAAACCATCTTGATATGCTNTCAACGGCATGGCTTGAGACATTTCTTGCGGCATATGACGGAAGCGTGATTATCGTAAGCCATGACAGATATTTTATTGATAAAATTGCAACAAAGATTGTTGAGATAGATAATACNAAAGCAACNATNTATCACGGAAACTACTCCTACTATGCAAAAAAACGTACTGANATNAGAGCCTCCCTTATGAAGGCTTACCTGAACCAGCANCAGGAAATAAAGCATCAGGAGGAAGTTATAACAAAGCTNAANCAGTTCAACAGGGAAAAATCNATAAAGCGAGCCGAGAGCAGGGAAAAAATGCTTGCCAAAATAGATGTTTTGGAAAAGCCTGTGGAGGTTGACTCGGAAATGCGCCTTGCCCTTACCCCGTCCGTTGAAAGTGGAAATGANGTNCTTACAATAANGGNGCTTTCAAAATCCTTTGGCAGCCACAATTTATTCTCATCGCTTGACATGGATATAAAAAGAGGGGAACGGNTTTCCCTNATNGGCGGAAACGGAACAGGTAAAACAACAATACTTAAAATTATAAACCGTGTCGTACCAAAGGATGGCGGAACCGTAACACTTGGCTCCCGTGTGCGCATCGGCTACTACGACCAGGAGCATCAGATTTTATCACTTCACAAAACCATATTTGAGGAAATATCCGATGCATACCCTGATATGAACAACACAAAAATAAGAAATGTTCTCGCCGCATTTTTATTTACAGGCGAGGATGTCTTTAAAAAAATTGGAGATTTAAGCGGAGGGGAACGTGGACGTGTTTCCCTTGCAAAGCTTATGCTTTCCCCTGCAAATTTCCTTGTACTTGACGAGCCTACAAACCACCTTGATATACAGTCCAAGGAAATACTTGAGGAAGCCCTGAAAAGCTACACGGGAACCGTGCTTGTGGTAAGCCACGACAGATATTTTATTAATTCTGTTTCAACCAGAATTATTGAGCTGAAGGATAAAAGGCTTTACTCTTTCATAGGCGACTATGACTACTACGAAACACATAGGGATATTGTTTACGATACGGCTTCAGAAAATAATAATACAGTGGGAAGCAGTATGACACAAAAGGCTTCCATGAAAACGGCGTTTACAGCAATTACGGATGGAGCTTCGGCACAGACCACACAGACAGGAAGCAGGTCCTCCTCAAAGGAAGAATATCTTAAAAACAAGGAGGAGCAGGCACGTATAAGAAAACTAGCAAATGACCTTAAAAGAACGGAAGCAAAAATTGAAGAATTGGAAAATGCAATCACCGACATTGATAACCAGATAAACAATCCTGAAAATGCCACAAACTCCTTTAAGCTGGGGGAGCTTTCCACCCAAAGGGAAAAATTAGACAGCGAGCTTATGGATTTATATGAAAAATGGGAGACACTTAGCAATGCGTAAACACATTTGCTAAACATCTCCCTGAAACATAAGTGTAAGTATCATCTGTGCTGTTTCAACCATATTTGTGCTGTTGTCCATACTGCACTTTTGAATGTAACGGAATGCCTCCTCCTCGGATAAATGATTTCTTTCCATGAGGAGGTATTTTGCATTGCTTATATAATTTTCTTCCTGCCAGGTCCGCTTGACGGGTTTTTTATTTTTCTTATATCTTCTCTCAACCTGCCTCAGCACCATATCAACGGTACTTATCAAGTCACCTAATTTAAGGGGCGTTGAAAGGGACAGTACTCCCGTCCCTGCCGCCGCAACCGCAACCTGTGAACCGATAAGCACAAGTTCAAAGCTTTTGGGCAGACTTTCCTTTAAATCAAGATAAAACATGTCGCTTAATTTATATGCACTTAAAACAACTCCTGCATCCATGTTTCCCACTGCCTGTAAGGTCATGGCAGCAGTTGAATAGGCAAACACCTCGTCATAGCCGTGATTATTAAGTATTCTCTGTATTTTTTTTGCTTCCTCAAGCTTTGGCAGGACTACTATAATTGAACTCATACGGCTGCCTCCGCTTTATTATATGCGATATAAATATTTTGCTATTTCCCAATCAGATACCTGCTCCAAGTAGCCTCTCCATTCCGTCCTTTTTGCCTTGATATATTTTTTTACAAGGTTTTCTCCGATTACGTCCGTTACAAGACTTTCATTTTTCAGAGCCTCGATTGCCTCACCCAGATTTTCAGGAAGGGACACAATTCCCTTTTCCTCCTTCTCATCCTCACTGAGCTTTCTTATATCCTCAACAAGCTCATTAGGTGCAGCTAAATTATTTTTAATTCCATCCATTCCTGCGGCAATGCAAAGAGCAAAAACAAGATAAGGGTTTGCCGCTGAATCGGGGCTTCTAAGCTCAAGCCATGCTCCACCGTCAGACATGCTTCCCACATGAATAAGGGCATTTCTCTGTTTTCTCGACCATGTAACCTCCGATGGTGCCTCAAAGCCCGGCACAAGTCTTTTATAGGAATTTACAAGAGGATTAAACATTGCCGTCATTCCCTGAATGTGGCTTAAAATCCCTGCCATAAATGACTTTCCAACGTCACTCAGATTACCATTTTCATCTGAAAAAACATTTTGTCCGTCCTTCATAAGCCTCATTTTAAGGTGCATGCCAGAGCCGTTTTCGTCCATACGGGGCTTAGGCATAAATGTGGCGTGAAGTCCGTATTTTTTTGCGATTGTACCCACGGCAGTCTTAAAGGTCATAATCTTATCCGCAGTTGCAAGGGCATTTTCATATGTGAAATCTATCTCATGCTGTGCCGGTGCAATTTCGTGGTGGGATGAGGTTATGATATATCCCATTTCCTCCATGGCTAAAATTATGTCTCTCCTTGTGTTTTCTCCCAAATCAATCGGGGATGTATCAAGGTAACCTGCCTTCTCATGGGTGAGTGTGGTAGGAAGTCCGTTTTCATCCGCATGAAATAAAAAGAATTCGCACTCAGGATTTATGAGAAGATTGTAGCCCTCCTCCTGTGCCTGCTGCACAACTCTTTTTAATATATATCTGGAGTTTGCCTCATACTCAGTTCCATCCTCGTTTATAACATCACATATAAATCTTGCAACCTTTCCCTGCTGAGGTCTCCACGGAAGTATTGAAAATGTATCAAGGTCCGGTCTTAGATAGAGAGGAATTTCCTCCGATTGGGCAAAGCCCGCTATTGACGCAAGGTCAACCATACATTTATTGTCCATTGCGCTTATGACTCTCGTTGCCGGTATAGCAAGATTTTTCAAGTTACCATACATATCAGTAAACTGAAGCCTGATAAACTGAACGTCCTCCTCATCTATAAGCTGTACGATGTCAGCCTTACTGTAATTACTCATATACTCCTCCTTATTTTTCTATTATTGTTCCCGTCTTTCCCATATATCCTTCATATGCCTTATCTATCTTAGTGATAACCGCTCTTCTTCCCTCTCTCTTTTCAACAAAAGAAACTGACGCCTGCATCTTTGGAAGCATTGTATTTTCCTCAAATTCTCCGCCTTCAATGTACCTTTTTGCGTCTGCAAGGGATGTAGCCTCAAGCATGATTTCCTCCTCCGTCCCATAGTTTACGGAAACATGCTCAACGCTTGTAAGTATAAGCAGCTCATCTGCATCAAGCTCCTCTGCCATAACACCGCTGGCATAATCCTTCTCTATCACTGCACTTGCTCCCTTTAGCTTTGTTCTCTGCTCAAGGACAGGTATTCCCCCTCCTCCGCAGGCTATTACGATATGTCCTGCCTCGAGAAGTGTTTTAATTGAATCAAGCTCTATTATTTTACAGGGCTTTGGTGCTGCAACGATTCTTCTGTAGGTGTCTCCCTCTTTTACAACAAAATTACCCTTTTCCTCCTCAGCCACTGCCTCCTCCTCGGACAGCTCCCTGCCGATTTTTTTAACAGGCTGTGAAAATGCATCATCATAGGGGTCAACTACAACCTGCGTAATCACGGTACATACGGGCTTATATATGCCCTCCTTAAGAAGCTCAGCCCTTATGGCATTCTGCAAGTCAAAGCCGATATAGCCCTGACTCATGGCAGAGCATACNGACATAGGNGCNCATGTGTATTCGGGATGCGCCTTTCCAAATTCATTCATAGCCGTATGTATCATGCCAATCTGCGGTGCATTTCCATGTGTTATTACAATCTCNGCACCCTCCTTGANAAGGCTCACAATTTTCTTTGCAGTNCTTTTTACCGCTATCTGCTGTTCAGGGAGGGTTGTACCCATGGCTCTGTGCCCAAGGGCTATCACCACTTTCTTTTTTTCCATGTTAAATCCCTTTCTGATTAAGTATCAATANGTTTCAATTTATATTGCAGCTATATCAATGAGACTAANCNTATCTGCCGTACATTGATATGCGTTTTCAAGGCTCGTAATAAGTGCCCTTGCAGTATCCATGGCAGTTATTACATTTACTCCTGTCTCTATTGCNCTTCTCCTTATNAGAAATCCGTCACCGGAATGTTCCACACCCTGAGGCGGAATATCTATTACAAGGTCTATCTTATGACCTAAAATAAGGTCCATAAGATTAGGTGAATCCTGCTCTATTTTGTTTGTCCTGTATGCCTTTACCCCTGCCTCGTTAAGTGCTTTTGCAGTTCCTCTTGTGGCATATATTTTGTAGCCTATGGCAGCAAATCTTCTGCCTATTTCAACAGCAGCTTCCTTTTCCTCATCCCTTACGGTCATTATCATATTCCTGAATTTCGGAAGATTTATTCCTGCACCTAAAAATGCCTTGTATAANGCCTCGTTAAAATCCTTTGATATTCCAAGNCATTCGCCTGTAGACTTCATTTCAGGTCCAAGACTGATGTCTGCGCCCCTTATTTTTTCAAAGGAAAATACAGGCATNTTTATTGCATAATATTCTGCCTCAGGCTGCAAGCCCGGTGTGTACCCCATATCCTTTAAATTGTAGCCCATTATGGCTTTTGCCGCAAGTGAAACAATTGGNATTCCCGTAACCTTACTTATATATGGTACGGTACGGCTGGAACGGGGATTTACCTCTATGACGTACACGTCATCNTCACACACAATAAACTGTATGTTTATCATTCCGATAACNTGCAGNGCTTTNGCAAGCCNCCTTGTATATTCCTCTATTTTNTNCTTTGCACTGTCGCTTATTGTCCTTGCNGGATAAACGGAAATGCTGTCACCTGAATGTATGCCNGCTCTCTCNATATGCTCCATAATTCCNGGAATGACNATATCCTCACCGTCNCATACTGCNTCAACCTCTATNTCTTTTCCAACAAGGTATTTATCNACAAGTATGGGATGCTCCTGNGCAATCTGATTTATTATGCCGATATACTGCTCAACATCCTCATCATTTATTGCTATCTGCATTCCCTGACCACCAAGCACATACGATGGTCTTACAAGAACGGGATAACCAAGCTCCGAAGCTGCCTGTTTTGCCTCCTCGGCTGTAAATACTGTTCTTCCCTTCGGTCTTTTTATATGGCATTTNTCAAGTATCTCATCAAAAAGCTCCCTGTCCTCCGCTGCATCAACATTTTCCGCAGAGGTACCAAGTATCGGGACACCCATTTTAATAAGCGCTTCCGTAAGCTTTATTGCAGTCTGTCCGCCAAACTGTACAACTGCCCCGTCAGGCTTTTCAATATTAACTATATTTTCAACATCCTCAGGCGTAAGTGGTTCAAAATAAAGCTTATGGGCTATATCAAAATCCGTGCTTACGGTTTCAGGATTATTATTTACTATTATTGTCTCATAGCCCTCTTCGGCAAATGCCCATGTACAGTGAACGCTGCAAAAATCGAACTCTATTCCCTGTCCNATACGGATNGGNCCCGANCCAAGCACAAGCACCTTTTTTCTGTCTGTTCTCACCGCCTCATTTTCACCGCCGTAAACGGAATAATAATANGGGGTTGCNGCCTCAAATTCAGCGGCNCATGTGTCAACCATTTTGTAAACGGCAGTNATNCCGTNCTCNTTNCGCANATTCTTAACATANTCCTCCGTCTTGCCGTTAAACCTTGCNATAATGTAATCAGGGAACTCCATTCTNTTTGCTTCACGGAGNAGCTCCTCNTCAAGCTCTTTCGTTTTAAGCTTGAACTCCATGTCGGTAAGNTTTGCAATCTTATCTATNAACCATTTGTCTATNCTTGTNATCTCGTTTATNTCCTCAGCGGTTATACCCATGCGGAATGCCTGAGCAATTCTCCACAGTCTCATATCGTCAACAATTTTAAGCTCTTTTTTCATTTCATCCCGTGAAAGCTCCGAGAAATCATAGGAAATAAGACTGTCCACATGCTGTTCAAGGGAGCGCATCGCTTTCATAAGGGCACCCTCAAAATTGTTGCATATGCTCATAACCTCCCCGGTTGCCTTCATCTGGGTTGTGAGCGTTCTCTTTGCGCTTATGAATTTATCAAACGGAAGTCTCGGGATTTTTACGACCACATAGTCAAGCATAGGCTCAAAGCATGCGTAGGTTTTCTTTGTTATTGCATTTTTTATCTCGTCAAGGGTGTAGCCAAGTGCAATCTTTGCCGCAACCTTTGCAATCGGATAGCCCGTTGCTTTGCTTGCAAGGGCAGACGACCTTGATACCCTCGGATTGACCTCTATAACGCAATACTCAAAGCTTTCGGGATTGAGGGCATACTGCACGTTACAGCCTCCCGTTATGCCAAGTTCCGTAATAATATTAAGTGCTGAAGTCCGGAGCATCTGATATTCCTTGTCCCCAAGTGTCTGTGAAGGTGCAACGACTATGCTGTCTCCCGTGTGAACTCCTACAGGGTCTATATTTTCCATGTTGCAGACAGTTATACAGTTTCCTGCACTGTCACGCATAACCTCATACTCTATTTCCTTCCAGCCGGCAATGCACCTTTCCACAAGCACCTCACCGACCCTGGAAAGTCTTAATCCGCTTTCAAGAATTTCCATAAGCTGTTCCTGATTATAGGCAATACCGCCTCCGCTTCCTCCCAGCGTATAGGCAGGGCGAAGTACTACCGGATAACCGATTGTATTCGTAAATGCAATACCATCCTCAACATTTTTTACGACTAATGACGCAGCAATCGGCTCACCGATTTTTTCCATGGCGTCCTTAAATTCCTGTCTGTCCTCAGCCCTTTTTATCGTGAGGGCTGTTGTTCCTATCAGCCTTACATTATGCTCCTTTAAAAAGCCGCTCTCGTCAAGCTCCATTGCAAGGTTCAGTCCTGCCTGACCTCCAAGGGTAGGCAGGATACTGTCAGGTTTTTCCTTAAGTATAATCTGCTCCACAACCGAAGCTGTAAGAGGTTCAATGTAAACTCTGTCGGCTATATTTTTATCCGTCATTATTGTTGCAGGATTTGAGTTAAGAAGCACAACCTCAACACCCTCCTCCTTGAGAGAACGGCATGCCTGTGTGCCTGCATAGTCAAACTCCGCAGCCTGACCGATAACAATCGGTCCCGAACCGAGCATTAAAACCTTTTTAATATCCGTATTTTTAGGCATTTTCCTGTCCTCCCATCATATCAATAAATCTGTCAAACAAATATGCCGAGTCCTGCGGTCCCGGACATGCCTCGGGATGAAACTGCACCGTGAAAATATTTTTGCCTATATATTTTAATCCCTCGTTTGTGCCGTCATTCACATTTACAAAGGCAGGAGCTGCAATATTTTTATCTATTGTGTCAGTATCTACAACATAGCCGTGATTTTGTGAGGAAATATAAACACGTCCTGTTTCAAGGTCCTTTACAGGGTGATTTCCTCCCCTGTGACCATACTTCATTTTCTTTGTTTTTGCGCCTGTGGCAAGAGCCATAAGCTGATGCCCTAAGCATATGGCAAATATGGGTATGTCGCAATCATAAAGCTTTTTTATCTCAGCAATAATATCCGTACAGACGGTAGGGTCACCGGGACCGTTTGAGAGCATTATACCGTCAGGCTTTTTGTCAAGTATTTCCTCCGCCTTTGTCGTTGCGGGATATACCGTTACATTGCAGCCTCTTTTTGCAAGAGATTTTGCAATATTTTTCTTTGCCCCAAGGTCTAGTAGGGCAACGTTTTTCATGTTTGAATCAGGGATTGTTTCTGTTTTTAGGGCACCAAGTACATACTTCTCACTGCATGTTACCTTCTCCACAACATGACCTGTGGTGTATTCCTCTAGCTTTGGAATTATGTCAACCAAGTTGTAGTTTTCATTGGTAGTTATCATGCAGTTCATTGTACCCTTTTCACGGAGTATTTTTGTTAATTGTCTTGTATCTATACCGCATATTCCGGTAATGTCAAAGCGTTTTAAATAATTGGACAGGGTGTCCTCACATCTGAAATTGCTTGCAGTTTTTGAAAGCTCCCTTACTATGTAGCCATCAAGCCATGGTCTTATGGATTCCTCATCCTCATGGCATATTCCGTAATTTCCGATAAGCGGATATGTCATGCATACCGCCTGACCTGCATATGAGGGGTCGGTTAATACCTCAAGGTAACCCGTCATGGAGGTGTTAAAGACAAGCTCACTTATGATTTCTTTCCTTGAGCCAATGCTTTTTCCCTCAAAAATGTGACCATCTGCAAGAATTAAAAACGCTTTCATAGGTGTTGTTCCTTTCTTTGTTGTTACTTGTTTCCCGTACGGAAGTCGGTATTTGTGTCAGTCTATCTATACCCATATAAAACACGCTTTCGCTCGCCTCCGACGTAACGGACACTAAACTCGCCACTTCGTGGCTTGTTAAGTGCCGACGTCTACAGACGGTTTTATTCGGGTATAGATAGACTGACACAAATACCAACTTCCTGTTTATCGGCTGAATATAAAATACAAATATTTCAATTATCATTCAAACTATTTGGTTGCAAATTATCAAAAAAGGGGTCAGAAAACTAATGTTTTCTGACCCCTTTGTCATTAACATATAATATTATGAGACTTTTTCGATGGTTTGTCAAATGGTTTTTGTTCTAATATTAATAATATTAATAGACTATAAATATTATATAGATTTTTTATAAACAAGATAACAGTTGTAACAAACATAGAAATAATATATATTAGATATACAAATCAAATAGTTATATAAAGTTTTGTAAGGAGATTTTTCTATGAATAGTAACGTTTTGAAGAATGAAGACATAACAGAAAAAATAATTGCTTTTAATCTATGTCAGTCCTACCATGCAAATATAACAAAAACCTCGCTATATGATTGTACAAGAGGATATTGGAACGTAAGCTTGGAAAACGCTCAGCAGTGTGAATACGCTTTCAGTATCTATAAAAGCACTATAAAAGAGGTCTATAAAATTGAAAAGTGGCTACCATCAGAAGAAATTCGAAGAGAAACTTTTCCTAATGAGCAGAATGAAAGTGGAAAATATGGATTTGAAGGTAAAATTGCAAAGAAAGAAATACGAGATAGATACTTAGAAAAATCAGTAGAAAATATATGTAAAAAGGGATTTAGATTCAAATATTTGCCTATACACGATAAAAATAATGACGAAGTAATCGAAGAAACAAAAAAAATAGAAAAAGAAGTTGAACCGTTAAATATAGACGAAGAATCCAAAAAAGCAATTGTAAATGTCAGGGTTAATCAAGGAAAATTCAGAGATTTATTGCTAAAGAGATATAACAACAAATGTTGCCTGTGTGACGTAAAAAATAAAAACTTCCTAATAGCCAGCCATATCAAGCCTTGGGCAAAAAGCAAATCAAAAGAAAAAGCAGATATTGATAATGGTTTTTTACTATGTCCTAACCATGACAGATTATTTGATAAAGGTTATATCACTTTTGAGGATGATGGAACAATAATAATTTCTGGAAAATTGGAAAAAGACGACATGATTTCTCTTAATGTGGACAGTAAAATGCATATAGAACAACTAACCAAGGGTAATAAAGAATATTTGAAATTTCACCGAAAAAAAGTTTTTGATAGCTAAATGAAAATTCCGATTTATAAAAGAGCATTATCAAGAGGACGTTGACGCAATGCGTATAGTACCCCTGTCACCATTATATTTAATAAAGAAATTTTACCATGAAAACAGCAAGAATAAGGCTGTCGCTTTACGATTTTCAATCCTTAAAGCGGCAGCCCCTTTTATTTTAATATAATTGGACATGTGACAATAATTTAATAGATTTATACCAATATACAGTATAGCTAAGCCTTTACAGATTTGTATATCCCATCAAATATTTATCAACTGCCTTAGCAGCCTCCCTGCCCTCTCTGATTGCCCACACAACAAGGGACTGTCCACGTCTCATGTCACCTGCCGCAAATACCTTTGGAATGCTTGTGGCATGGTCAGTTGTCTCTACGTTTGTTCTTGCGTCAACATTAACCTTAAAGGCATCCGTAACGTATTTTTCGCTTCCAAGGAAGCCTGCTGCAATAAGCACAAGCTCCGCAGGTATTTCCTTTTCGCTTCCCTCTACAGGCACCATATTCATTCTTCCTGTTTTCTCGTCCTTTTTAGGCTCAAGGCTTACAAGCTTAACCTTTTCAAGGTTGCCCTTTTTATCCTTTATAAATTCCTTTACCGTTGTCTGATATATTCTTGGGTCGTTGCCAAATACGGCGATTGCCTCCTGCTGACCGTAATCGGTTTTAAGCACTCTAGGCCACTCAGGCCAAGGGTTTCCTGCCGTTCTTTCCTCCGACGGCATAGGCATCATCTCAAGCTGTGTTACAGATTTTGCCCCCTGTCTTATGGCAGTTCCCACACAGTCATTTCCCGTATCTCCGCCGCCTATTACTATGACGTTTTTATCCTTGGCTGATATTGCTTTTCCGTCCTTAAGCTCTGAATCAAGCAGGCTCTTTGTTACGGAGGAAAGGTACTCTACCGCAAAATATATTCCCTTTGCATCCCTTCCCTCTGCATTTATGTCTCTTGGATTTGAGGCACCGCATGCAAGCACAACCGCATCAAATTGCTTCGTAAGCTCCTTTGCGGTTATGTCCTTTCCAACATTTACACCGGTCTTAAATGTAATGCCTTCCTCCTCCATAATTGCCATTCTTCTGTCAATTACGCTTTTATCAAGCTTCATGTTGGGGATTCCGTATCTGAGGAGACCACCAACTCTGTCGGAGCGTTCAAATACCGTAACCAAATGTCCCCTTTTGTTAAGCTGCATGGCAGCCGCAAGTCCTGACGGTCCGCTTCCCACCACTGCAACGGTCTTTCCCGTTCTTACCTTAGGTGGATTTGCCACAACCCAACCTTCAGCAAATGCATTTTCAATTATTGCTCTCTCATTTTCCTTTGTCTCCACAGGCTCCTCATGGAGGTTGTGGGTACATGCAGCCTCGCAGAGTGCAGGACATACACGACACGTAAACTCAGGAAAGTTGTTTGTCTTTGTAAGGCGCTCATAAGCCTGCTTCCAGTTTCCACCACACACAAGATTGTTTGTCTCAGGCACAAGATTATTAAGGGGACAGCCTGAAATCATACCATTAATTATCTCGCCGTTCTGGCAGAACGGAACACCGCATGCCATACATCTTTCACCCTGCTCCTTTTGCCTTTCAAGTGAAACAGGGGTATGAAATTCGTTGAAATGCTTTATTCTCTTTAAAGGTTCTTCAAATTTTGATACATTTTCCATTTTTTTATTCCCCTTTCTTTCCGTCTGAAAAGCTCTCATAAAATGCTTCCATTTGAGCCTGCTCCTTGCTCATTCCCTTTTCCTCAAGCTTTGAGGAAAGAGCAATCATCTTCTTGTAATCATTTGGAATGATTTTCTTAAATTTAACTATATACTCATCCCATGCGTCAAGTATACGCTTTCCAATCTCAGAGCCTGTTACCTCCACATGCTCCTCAATAAGCATTTTAAGCTCCTGAATGTCGTATTTATTTTCAAGCTTTTCAATGGAAATCATATCCTTGTTAAGGTTTCTGTAAAGGTGGTTATCCTCATCAAGAACATAGGCGATACCGCCGCTCATTCCTGCCGCAAAGTTCTTGCCGGTCTTACCGAGAACAACAACACGTCCTCCTGTCATGTACTCACAGCCATGCTCTCCAACGCCCTCAACAACCGCATATGCGCCTGAGTTTCGTACTGCAAAACGCTCTCCTGCAACGCCATTTATAAATACCTTTCCGCTTGTAGCGCCGTAAAGCGCAACATTTCCGGCAATGATATTTTCCTCTGCCTTGTAGCCTCTGTTTTTCGGCGGGAACACTGCAAGCTTTCCACCTGAAAGTCCTTTGCCGAAATAGTCGTTTGTATCACCGCAAAGTGAAAGGGTAAGCCCTGACGGAATAAATGCACCAAAGCTCTGTCCTCCTGCACCTATACAGTTTATCGTAATTGTGTCCTCAGGAAGTCCCTCTTTGTGGTTTCTTGTTATCTCTGCTCCGAAAATAGTACCGAAGGCTCTGTCAGTATTTCCAACCTTTATATCAAGGGAAGCCTTCTTGCCCTCCTTAACTGCGTTGCCAAGCTTGGCAAGGAGCACCTTTTCGTCAAGGGTCTTTTCAAGCTCAAAGTCGTATACAAGGTCCTTGTTAAACGTAACATTTTCACCGGCTTCACCATATGGATTTGCAAGTATCTCACTTAAATCCATTTTATGTGCCATAGAAAGCGATGAATCTTTCTTTACCTTAAGAAGGTCAGAGCGACCAACCATCTCGTCAATTGTCCTTACACCAAGCCTTGCCATGTACTCACGAAGCTCTCTTGCTATAAATCTCATAAAGTTTTCAACATACTCAGGCTTACCCTTAAATCGCTTTCTAAGCTCAGGGTTCTGGGTTGCCACACCTACCGGACATGTGTCGAGATTACATACCCTCATCATAATACAGCCCATTGTTACAAGCGGTGCTGTTGCAAATCCAAACTCCTCAGCTCCAAGCAATGCCGCTATTGCAACGTCACGTCCACTCATAAGCTTTCCGTCTGTCTCAATTCGGACTCTGTTTCTAAGTCCATTTTGAATAAGGGTCTGATGGGTCTCCGCAAGTCCCATCTCCCACGGAAGTCCTGCATTGTGGATTGAGCTTTCCGGTGCTGCTCCCGTGCCGCCGTCATAGCCTGATATAAGAATAACCTGTGCACCCGCCTTTGCAACGCCTGCCGCAACGGTGCCTACACCTGCCTCCGACACGAGCTTAACGGAAATGTCCGCATTTTTATTTGCATTTTTAAGGTCGTAAATCAGCTCTGCCAAATCCTCTATAGAGTAAATGTCATGATGCGGTGGCGGCGATATAAGGCTTACACCTGGTGTTGAATGTCTCGTCTTTGCAATCCAAGGATAAACCTTCTTTGCAGGAAGATGTCCTCCCTCGCCGGGCTTTGCACCCTGTGCCATCTTTATCTGAATTTCCTTTGCACTTACAAGATATCTGCTCGTTACGCCAAATCTTCCCGATGCAACCTGCTTTATTGCAGAGCATCTGTCTACCTTGCTTCCTGCGGAGTCAAGCCTCTCGTCACTCTCTCCGCCCTCACCTGTGTTTGACTTTCCGTGGAGATTGTTCATGGCAATTGCAAGCGTCTCATGGGCTTCCTCAGAAATTGAGCCGTAGGACATTGCTCCCGTCTTAAATCTTTTTACGATTTCATCCTCACTCTCAACTTCATCAATAGAGATACCTTTTTCAGGGTAAGCAAAGTCCATCATGCTTCTCAAGTATCCGCTTTCCTCCCTGTCAATAAGCTCACTGTACTGCTTATACAAGCCGTAATTTCCTGTCCACGTTGCCTGCTGAAGCATATGTATCGTCTGTGGATTATATCTGTGCTCCTCGCCACCGCTTCTTCTCTTGTGCTTTCCTAAGCTGTCAAGAGTAAGGTCAGTCTCAAGTCCAAGTGGGTCAAATGCCTTGGTATGCCTTGCATCCACCTGCTTTTCAATATCATCCATGTCTATACCGCCCACACGGCTTACCGTTCCATTAAAATATGTATCAACAACCTCCGAGGAAATACCTATCGCCTCAAATATTTTTGCTCCCTGATAGGACTGTATTGTGGAAATACCCATCTTTGAAGCAATCTTTACAATACCGTGCAACACAGCGTCATTGTAATCTGAAACCGCAGCATAGTAATCCTTGTCAAGGAGATTTTCATCTATAAGCTCCTTTATTGTGTCCTGTGCAAGATAAGGGTTTACCGCAACTGCGCCGTAGCCTAAAAGCGTTGCAAAATGATGTACCTCCCTCGGCTCACCCGACTCTAAAATAAGTGCAAGCGATGTCTGCTTCTTTGTATTTACAAGGTGCTGATGCACTGCCGAAACTGCCAGGAGAGACGGAATCGGCACATGGTTTTCGTCAACGCCCCTGTCGGAAAGCACAACGATATTTGCCCCATCCTTATATGCCTTGTCAACCTGAACAAAAAGCCTGTCTATGGCTCTCACAAGCCTTGTGCTTTTATAATATGTAATCGGGATAACCGCAACCTTAAAGCCCGGTCTGTCCATATTTTTAATCTTTAAAATATCCGTATTTGTAAGTATTGGATTTTCAATCTTAAGTACCTGACAGTTGTCCGCCTTCTCCTCAAGAAGATTTCCCTGCTTGCCTACATATACGGTTGTACTTGTCACAATCTCCTCCCTTATAGCATCAATCGGTGGGTTTGTAACCTGCGCAAAAAGCTGCTTAAAATAATCAAACAGAAGGTGTCCCTTATCAGAAAGGGCAGCAAGTGGAGTATCAACACCCATTGTAGCGATTGCCTCACCTCCGTTAAGCGCCATATTGTAAATGGAATTTCTGTATTCCTCATATGTATAGCCAAATGCCTTCTGAAGCTTTTTCTGCATCTTTTCATCATAGGACTCAATTCTTTTATTTGGTATTTTTAAATCCTTAAGATGAAGAAGATTGCTGTCAAGCCACTCGCCGTAAGGCTGCTTTGTCGTATATCTCTCCTTAAGCTCCTCATCCTGAAGTATTTTGCCATTTACGGTATCTATGAGAAGCATTTTGCCGGGATGAAGACGCTCCTTTAACACAATCTCCTCCTCAGGCACCTCAAGCACGCCTACCTCGGAGGCGAGTATGACGTCGCCGTTTTTAAGAACATAATATCTTGAAGGTCTAAGACCATTTCTGTCTAAAACAGCTCCCACCAAATCTCCGTCTGAAAATACAATGGAGGCAGGTCCGTCCCAAGGCTCCATCATTGTGGCATAATACTGATAAAAGTCTCTCTCATCCTGATCAAGCGTCTGATTGTTAGCCCACGGCTCAGGTATCGTTATCATAACCGCAAGAGGAAGCTCCATACCGCTCATAACGAGAAATTCCAAGGTATTGTCAAGCATAGCCGAGTCCGAGCCTCTTGTATCAACTACAGGAAGCACCTTGTGAAGCTGCTCCTTTAAATGCTCCGACTCCATCTGCTCCTCACGGGCAAGCATTTTATCTGCATTTCCCCTTATTGTATTTATCTCGCCGTTGTGGACAATAAACCTGTTCGGATGCGCTCTTTCCCAGCTTGGATTTGTGTTTGTGCTGAACCTTGAGTGAACCATTGCTATCGCAGATACATATGCTTTGTCCTGCAAATCAGCAAAAAATATTCTGAGCTGTCCCACAAGAAACATGCCCTTATAAACGATTGTTCTGCTTGACATGGAAACCACATATGTATTTTCATTTGACTGCTCAAACTCACGTCTTACAATGTAAAGCTTACGGTCAAACTCCAAGCCTTTTGAGACATTTTCAGGTTTCTTAAAAAATGCCTGCATAATGTAAGGCATACATTCCTTTGCCTTTGCACCCAGCACGTCAGGGTCCACAGGCACCTCCCTGTAGCCTAAAAGCTCAAGCCCCTCCTTATTTGCAATAATCTCAAGCATCTTTTTCGCTTGATTTCTCTCAAGCTCATTTTGTGGGAAAAATATCTGTGCAATACCATATTCCCTTTCCTCTCCCAGCTCTATGCCAAGCTTTTTACATTCCCTCTTGAAAAAGTCGTGGCATATCTGCAAAAGGATACCTACACCGTCTCCGGTTTTGCCCTCCGCATCCTTTCCTGCACGGTGCTCAAGATTTTCAACTATCTTAAGGGCATTTTCAACTGTTTCATGTGTTTTAATTCCCCTGCTGTTTATAACTGCTCCTATACCACAGTTGTCATGCTCAAATTGCGGTCTGTATAATCCCTGATTTTTATTCATATATAGATTCCTCCTTACTGTTGAACATCAGCCATTCCATATTTGCCTTCGGCATATGTTCCGATTTACTTTGTAAATCGAGAACTCTATGGGCTGACGACGTGTCTCGGTGCCTTGCCACCGGACATACTACATGTCAAGTTTTCTATGAAAACTTGACACAACTATGTTCTATGGCGCTTTCGATTAGTCCCTTAAACAGTGGATGCGCCCTGTTTGGTCTTGACTTAAATTCAGGATGTCCCTGAGTGGCTATGAAATACGGATGGTCCGTCAGTTCCAGCATTTCAACGATTCTGCCGTCAGGGGATTTCCCTGAAAATATCATGCCCTTTTCCTCCAATACATCTCTATATTCATTGTTTACCTCATATCTGTGCCTGTGTCTTTCACTTATCCTGTCACTGCCAAAAAGCTTCCTTGCAAGACTTTCTTCCTTTAGCACGCAGTCGTAAGCTCCAAGCCGGAGTGTTCCGCCTCTGTCTACCACGCCATTTTGTTCAGGCATAAGGGCTATAACCGGATATGGGGTATCTGCATTAAATTCTATGCTGTTTGCTCCTTCAAGCCCTGCCACATTTCTTGCAAATTCCACAAGCGCCATCTGCATTCCGAGGCATATGCCGAGAAATGGTATCTTATTTTCCCTTGCATATTTTATGGCCGCTATTTTTCCTTCCGTTCCTCTTGTTCCAAAACCTCCCGGAACAAGTATGCCGTCAGCGTCACCAAGCAGTTCCTTCACATTGGAGGTCTCAAGCTCCTCCGAGTCAATCCATTTTATATTTACCTCTGCATGTGCCGCTATTCCCCCATGCTTTAGTGCTTCAACAACACTAAGGTAAGCGTCGTGAAGCTGTATGTATTTTCCTACCATTGCTATCGTAACATTATATTTAGGATTTTTAAGACTGTCTATCATATTTTTCCAGTCCTGCAAATCAGGCTCGGGGCATGGAAGCTTAAGTTCATCGCACACAACATGAGCAAGTCTTTCCTTTTCCATTGCAAGAGGCGCTTCGTAAAGATATTCAACATCAAGGTTTTGAAGTACATTTTTTACAGGCACGTTGCAAAACAGTGCGATTTTTCCCTTCATATCCTCCGAAATTTCATACTCGCTTCTGCATACAATTATGTCAGGCCAAAGCCCCATTCCCTGAAGCGCCTTTACGCTCTGCTGGGTAGGCTTTGTCTTAAGCTCACCGGATGCCTTAAGATACGGTATAAGGGTTACATGTACAAGTATCGCATTTTCATGTCCCACCTCATGCTGAAACTGTCTTATTGCCTCCAAAAACGGCTGGCTTTCTATATCGCCCACCGTTCCTCCTACCTCTATAATGACGATTCGGTTATCCTCATTTTCATTATTATAAAATCTGCTTTTTATCTCATTTGTAACGTGAGGTATTACCTGAACCGTACCTCCGCCATAGTCTCCGTGTCTCTCCTTCTGCAAAACAGACCAGTAAATTTTGCCTGTCGTCACATTAGAATTTTTATCCAAGCTTTCATCTATAAACCTTTCATAATGTCCAAGGTCAAGGTCCGTCTCCGTTCCGTCGTCCGTCACAAATACCTCCCCATGCTGTATCGGGTTCATTGTTCCCGGGTCTACATTAATATATGGGTCAAACTTCTGCATGGTAACCTTGTAGCCTCTTGCCTTAAGCAGTCGTCCAAGAGATGCCGCCGTTATTCCTTTCCCTAATCCGGATACTACTCCTCCGGTAACGAAAACGTATTTGATTGCCATTTTCATCCTCCTAAAAACATTACCATAGATAACTACTTTTCAACTTAAAAAAGGGGTCAGAAAACATTATGTTTTCTGACCCCTTTGTCATCAACTTATAATATTATGATGCTTTTTAAGGAATTTGTCAATTGTTTTTTATTTTAAAGGAACTCCATTCATTGCATTATATAGTCCTTCGGTTTTTCGAATGTATTCGGCTTTTGCTGCTCTGTACATCGTATGGTTATGGAGAACAAGAAATTCCTCGTCATTTATTGATATATTCGTTCCATCAATAATGTTTTTGTATATGTCATATGCTTTCTTTGTATCTCCTGTCATCATTGCAATCAGGCTGCTACCGTTTTTTGAATGGTAAACATCATATGCCGTTTTGTATTCTTCGTACTCCTCGGCCGCAGTTTTTGCCGTTCCGTCAGCAATCATAGCTTTTTTCTTTTCTATCAATGCATCAATCTTTTCCTTTGCATAAGCCTCTGCGACCTTCTCCATATTCTCATCTTTGTGAGAAACATTTGGATCTTCCAACTGTCTAAGCCGGGACTCTATTTTAGCCAAGCTCCTAAATCTTCCGTATGGATCAACAACTGCTTCCCAATTGACAGGGAGAGGCTCATTCACTGACTTTAATGCACTTCTGAATGAATCTAAATCAGAAGTTATTCTTAATAATCCCATTTCCGAGTCAGATTCCACCAGTTCAGCGGCAAACATCTGCCCCTCTACAGAAATTGATATGGTATCTTTGTTTGAACCGGTCTTCGCTTCACTCTCAATTTTGCCGCCAACACGAGATTCTGACGCTCTTTCGCCTGCTGCCGCCATATATGAAGTCTGATTCAAATAATTATTCATTTTGATATTCATAAAAACATTCTCCCTATCTTTTCTAATTCATTTTAAAAGCATAACTCATAATGCTCTTAATCCAATTATTTATGGAAAGATAGGAACCCCAATTTCCCAGCGTCTTATAATCCTTCATAACCTCATTGGCATATGAAATATAATCTTTTTTGTCAAAATAGCTTTTAATATTTGCCTTATCCCGTGCAGCTACCGCATGGATTACGTCCTTTGGTGAGGTGTGCCCTGTCTCCACATTCAGCACCATAAGCTCATTATAGCTACAATTATTGGGATTAATTTTACTTGCATCTATTTCCTTTTCAAATTCATTCCCGTCTGCATCAATTCCCTTTATTATATAAATAGGATTATTCTCTGAATAATCGTCTGTCCTATATATATTTACCGACTCTCCCGTCTGAGGACTTGCGTAAGACATCAATGCGTCCTGACGAAGGGACACCTTATGGTTTCCCGCACTGACACATTCCATAACTGTTTTGTTAAAATCTCCGTTTGTCCTCCTGTTTTTTGCATGGTTTACGGTCTCCGCTGCAGTCGTATTACTTGCTATGCCTGCAATTCCCATAATGTTTTCCTCCTTCTTTCAATGTCACCAGATATGCAGTAACACCGCATTACACACTGCTGAGCCGGTCTGAATATAACATTGTTTTATTCAGTGAAACAGCAGTCTATTCCTTTAACATATATCGGTAACAGGAAAGGAAATATTTTCAGTTTTAACGTAAACGGAAGGATTTCAACGTAAATGGAAAGGTTTCAACGTAACAGGTAAGAACATAGCAAGAGCAGAATATAAATGGCATATAAATGTAATGCTGACCTATTATTTGCCGGTTACCTTAAGAGAGTAAGATTTTTCGTTACTTGTATTCAATCATATCAATTTCTCTCATTTAACCAACTAATAATTTCCTGTTCCAATTTACAATTATTTGCCAGCATGAATTCCATAACCTCATCATAGAAATGAACTTTCAACAGTGAATTTGCCTTTACCATATCATTCTTTTCAAGCGGTTTACAATATTGTTTATAATTTATCAACTGCTCTACATCCATATACAACGGAACAAATGAAATTCCGGTTTTTTCAACTAAATTCTTTAAAATAAAATATCCATCAGGGTCAATATCCCCAAAATGGAACCAGAAAACACCATTATTGTTTTCTGCTATCCTCTTTAAAAATCTCTGTTTTGCAGTATTATGATATCCACTTAAATAGATAAATGTTGATTGATTATCATTAATTCTGTTATATGAAGTAAGATTTTCAACAGTCACTATTCGATTTGAATTTACTTCTATCATTTCTATCCGTGCAATTGCCTCTGATAAAATAGCTATCGGATTATCTGGAGTTATGCTAACACAACTCCCATCAAAATAATGAATTTCTACATTTCCTTTTAAAAAAACATATGACGGATTTGAAAAAACTTGATATTCCTCAAGAATTACTTTCTCTTTTTCTTTTTTGTCCAAAGCGGATAAATCTAATTCTAACTCTCCATATTCTTCAATTATACTGCAAATGCGTGACTTATAATTTTTTTCAAAAAGTTTTGTATCTCCCAGCACGGCTACTGATAATTCACGTTCCATAATGTCACTACTATTTCCAAGTATAAATTTTAACAATTTCAGAATATTTGTTGCTATTTCAAATGTATACTTAGAATCTTTATAATCATTAAGTCGTTCT
>JAAVIA010000014.1 GCA_014799405.1 Lachnospiraceae bacterium | reverse complement strand
TGAGATATTTTGCTTTTCTATTATGGCTTGTGGAGCACTCCCTTGAACTCGTACACAGCCATGTTGCCAATCAGTATGTGTATTTTGAATTTGACAACAAGACCGTTTAGAATACCCACGATAATTTGCAATGAAACATGCTGCGTAGTGCTGTCTGAGCGAAGGGAGTTTGTCAGCGTAATTTTATATGTGTCTTAAATTCTTACTGCAACAGCCTCTTTGTTTCACATATTGGTAAATACGAGGAGAATTTTAATATGAACATAGGAGAAATTAAAAGCATATACAAGGGCATTGACGCTGATGACAAAGCTGCATTGGAGATGTTTGTAAGTGAATTTTCGGGAGATGAGCGTGGCGGTGTTATCTCGGTTGTAGGCTCTGCAAAAAAGAAGATAGAGGAATATGACAAAGAAACCAAGAGAACTGAAAAAATGTATTCCTTTGAAAAAAAGTATACGGAGCAGGGGTACAAGTATATATGCGGTATTGATGAGGTTGGGAGAGGTCCCCTTGCAGGACCTGTTGTCACATGCGCTGTTATCCTTCCGTGCAATGAAAAAATCCGTTATCTTAATGATTCAAAACAGCTTTCAGCGAAGAAAAGAGAGGCATTATATGATATAATAATAAATAATGCCGTTGCATACAGTATAGGCATATCAGGTGAGAAAAGGATAGATGAGATTAACATTTTAAATGCCACCTATGAGGCTATGAGAATGTCCATATCTAATTTAAAGGTAACGCCTGACATATTATTAAATGATGCGGTGAAAATACCTAATGTAAACATATCACAGGTGCCGATAATTAAAGGGGATACCTTATCTGCCTCCATAGCTGCGGCGAGTATTGTTGCAAAGGTGACAAGGGACCGCATGATGGCAGAATATGATAAGCTTTATCCCGGATATGATTTCAAAAGCAATGTGGGATATGGTTCTGCTGCACACATAGCGGCATTAAAGGCAAAGGGACCGTGTGATATACATAGGAGAACATTTATAAAAAATTTTGTGGGAGTATAAATATGAACATTTCTGACAGGGGAATCTACCTAGGAGGAAAACAGTTAAATAACGTATATTCGGGTGAGCAGGGAGCAAAGGTTTCCACAGAGCAGGCTCAAAATGCAAATCCTGTGAGTCAGGCTCCCGTTTCTGCCAACAACGCAATTGCAAAGGTTGACGTTGGACAGATATTTCGCGGGCAGATACTTGATATAACAAATAATATGGTAAGCATTTCCATGGAGGGGAAGGGTGTTTTAAATGCCCGTATGCTTGATTCCCTTAGTCTTAACATAGGGGACAATATCTTATTTCAGGTTCAGGAAAATAACGGCTCAAGCGTGCTTATAAAGCCACAGACTGAATCTGTGGGAGCTATGAAGGATAATGCCATTTTTAAGGTGCTTGACGCAAATGGCCTTATGCCGACGGAAAAAAATTATCAGATTGCAGAGGCACTTATGAACAGGGGAATGCCGGTGGATAAGGGACATATGCAACAGCTGATACAGCAGTCCTATAAATTCCCCGATGCTTCCATAGACACGCTTGCCTCCTTAAATAAGCTTGGACTTCCCATTAACGAGACAAATATAAGCCAATATCAGGATTACATGAATAACAGCCACCAGCTCTCGTCAGACCTTGGACGTCTTGCTGCTGACATAGCGGATTTTTCCACGTCAGCTTTTAATGAGCTTGGGCAGTCGGGAAGCATATCAGATATGCTTAAGCTTAACAGGGATATCCTTGACATTATATCGGACAGTCGGGATTTTTCCACTGAAGCATTGCAGAGCATTAAGGTGAATCCTGAGGCAGCACTTATTTCTGAGGAAATCTTTCAGGCAGGTGATTTTGTATCGGAAGAAGGCGATTTGCTAAATTCAGTACAAAATGAAAGCGAGATACAGGGAAGCATAAATGCGGATACACTTGGAAATGAGCTTAAAGAGCTTGCGGAAAATACGGGAATGAACCGTGAGGACATAAATAACATTTTTGATAAGCTTAATAAAATGGGCTTTGATAAGGAGGCACTCTCCAAGGTTGCAAAGGAGTCTGATTCTCCGGTGAAGCTTATGAACAATATAGATGCAGTAATATCAAATAATGCAGAGAAAATACCTGACGAGGCGATAAAGGATTTTTTTGCATCAAAGGAATTTAATGCCCTTGTGAACGAGGGAACAAAAAAGAAGTTTTCGCTTAATCCTGAGGAAATGAAAAATCCTAAGGAAATAGATGATTTGTACAATAAAATATATGATAAGACAAATAAGCTTATGGACACGTTATCCCACAGTGGGGCAGGGGATAGTAATAACCTTAACCAGTCTGCAAAAAGTGTTCAGGAAAGAATAGATTTTATGCAGAACTTAAATAACATGTATGTTTATGCTCAGATTCCCGTAAAAACACAGAGTAGTGAGATGAACTCGGATTTGTTTGTATATATGAACAAAAAGGCAATGAAGGATGCAAATAAGGACATAAGCGCACTGCTTCATCTTGATATGGAGCATCTTGGAGCTACCGATGTTCATGTAAGCCTTCACGGAAGTACGGTTCACACAAGATTTTATGTGGATGATGAAATAAGCGCCCGTATTATTGACGAGCATATGACAATGCTTGAGAGGGCGATAAATGAAAACGGTTTAAGTCTTACAAATGAGGTTATAACCAGAGAGCCTTCCTTAAATACAAAGTCGAACATGGTTGTGGATGAAATGCTTGGAAGTGAGTTAGAGCAAAGTGTTAAGAGATATTCCTTTGATGTAAGAATGTAGGTGATTATATGACAGAGTACGGACAAGAACAGAATAATGCACAGCCAAAGAAAAAGGCGGTAGCTCTTTTATATGACCCTTCCAATCAGGCACCGCAGGTTGTTGCAGCAGGTCAGGGAGCACTTGCGGACAAGATTATTGACAAGGCAAAGGAAAGCGATGTACCTCTTTACAAGGATACAAACCTTGCTGATACCCTTTTGAAGCTTGACGTAGGCGACTGTATACCTCCTGAGCTTTATGGCGTTGTTGCGGAAATACTTGTCTATGTTGACAGAATGGATAAGATACGGTCCAAAATATCAGGTTAGGGGTGAGATTTATAAATAAGCGTGAAATCGGAAATCATTACGAGGATATCGCAGCGGATTATCTGAAAAGTAAGGACTATAAAATTTTATCGAGAAATTATGGAAACCGTTATGGCGAGATAGATATTATTGCCATGAGTGAGCGGACATTGGTATACTGTGAATGTAAATACAGAAGCACGGAATGCTATGGCGACCCTTTAAGTGCCGTTGATGAAAGGAAACAGAAGAAAATATGCCGCACGGCGCTTTATCATTACAGCAGATATGGTTACGGCAAAAATCTGCCGTGCAGGTTTGACGTAATAGGTATATACAGTGACGGAACCGTTAAGCATGTGGAAAATGCATTTGAGTTTCATACATAGAATAAGGAAAAGGATAAAATAATAATGGAAAGAGTTAAATTTGATTTAAAACTTATGGATGGAGAGATTTTGAAAAGACAGGAGGATAAGCTTAAGTTTATACCTCCCTTTTCATACGGTGAAAGAAGCACATGTATAGACTATAAGCTTGTTAAGGGATTTGGAGGAGATGCCCTTGTTCCGGTTCTTAAATATAATATTTTTTCTGAATATGAGGATTTGGTGCATGGATTTTCAACAAGGCTTGGCGGTGTGAGCAAAAAGCATCTTGCCTCCATGAATTTAAGCTTTTCAAGGGGCGACGAGGAGGAAAATGTTATTTTAAATCATAGACGCTTTGCTGCTGCGGTTGGATATGATGAAAATAGTCTTGTATTTTCCGACCAGCTTCACAATACAAATATTCATATTGTAAAAAAAGAGGATAAGGGAAAGGGCTTTTTACGGGAAAGCGACATAGAGAATATAGATGCCCTTATGACAAATGAGCGTGAAATCCCCCTTATGACATTTTACGCTGATTGTGTTCCTCTGTTTTTTTATGACCCTGTAAATGAGGCGGTGGCACTTGCACATTCAGGCTGGAAGGGAACGGTGGAAAAAATCGGAATGAAGGTTATAGGGGCTATGGGTGATGCTTATGGAAGCAATCCAAAGAATATAATCTGTGCCATAGGACCATCCATATGTCAGGAATGCTACGAGGTAGACGGGGACGTTATTGGAAAAATCAGGGATGCCTTTGATGAAAAGGTATATGATGATTTATTTTATAAAAAGGATAACGGTAAATATCAGCTAAATCTCCATCAGGCATGTAGACATACGCTTCTTTTGGCAGGGATTAAGGAGGAGAATATTGCCATGCCCGACTTATGCACCTGCTGTAACAGCAACATTCTGTTTTCACACAGGGCATCGAAGGGAATGAGAGGAAATTTGGCAGCAGTTCTAATGCTTAAATAAGTAGCACATAGTATTTAAAAATCTTTACAATTCAAAGGGATTATTGTACAATTGAACGCAGTGGCATTTTATTTTACGAAATTGCACCACCACAGGATGGTGGTGTTCAATATGGAAGGATTAAGGAAATGAGTAAACCGGTAGTTGCCATTGTGGGAAGACCTAATGTGGGTAAATCAACATTATTTAACGCATTGGCAGGAGACAGAATATCAATCGTTCAGGATACACCGGGCGTAACAAGAGACAGAATTTACGCAGATGTATCATGGCTTAAATATAATTTTACGATAGTTGACACGGGAGGAATTGAGCCTGAGAGCAAGGACATTATATTAAAGAGCATGCGGGAACAGGCAGAGATAGCCATATCTACCGCCGATGTTATTATGTTTTTAACGGATGTGCGACAGGGGCTTGTTGATGCAGACGGAAAGGTTGCAGATATGCTGAGGCGGTCGGGCAAGCCGGTTGTTCTTGTTGTAAATAAGGTAGATAGCTTTGAGAAATTTATGCCTGACGTGTATGAATTTTATAATCTTGGGCTTGGTGACCCTATGCCTGTATCTGCCGCATCCCAGCTTGGTATAGGGGACATGCTGGATGAGGTTGTAAAATATTTTAAAGGAAACGGTGAGAATGAGGACGAGGACGAAAGACCGAGAATTGCAATTATCGGTAAGCCCAATGTGGGAAAATCCTCCATTATAAATAAGCTTATCGGTGAGGAACGTGTAATTGTATCCGATATAGCGGGAACAACAAGGGATGCAATTGATACCTCCATTAAAAGAAATGGGACGGAATATGTATTTATTGACACCGCAGGTCTTAGAAGAAAAAATAAAATAAAGGAAGAAATCGAGCGATACAGTATTATACGAACTGTATCGGCGGTTGAAAGATGTAATGTTGCCGTTCTTGTTATAGATGCGGAGGAGGGTATAACCGAGCAGGATACAAAGATTGCAGGTATTGCCCATGAGCGGGGCAAGGGCATGATAATTGTTGTCAACAAGTGGGATGCCATAGAAAAGGATGATAAGACCATATACAAGTTTACTGAGGAAATCAGGCAAAAGCTCTCCTACATGCCTTATGCGGAGCTTTTGTTTGTATCTGCAAAAACAGGTCAGAGGCTGAATAAGCTGTTTGAAATTATTGATATGGTCATTGAAAACCATTCTTTAAGGATTTCAACGGGTGTAGTTAACGAGATTGTTACCGAGGCGGTTGCACTTAACCAGCCACCGTCAGATAAGGGAAAGAGGCTTAGAATTTATTATGTTACACAGGTTTCTGTTAAGCCTCCTACATTTGTCATATTTGTAAACGATAAGGAGCTTATGCATTTTTCATATACAAGATATCTGGAAAATAAAATCAGGGAGGCGTTTGGCTTCAGAGGAACACCCCTTAAGTTTATAGTACGTGAGAGGAAAGAAAAATGATGATACTTGCAAGAATACTTTGCCTTGCAGGAGGCTATTTATGTGGTCTTTTGCAGACGTCATATATATATGGAAGGCTCAATGGAATTGATATCCGTGAGTATGGAAGCGGTAATGCGGGAACTACAAATGCCCTTCGTGTATTGGGTAAGAAAGCGGGACTTGTCGTTTTTCTTGGCGATGTTTTTAAGGCGGTTATTGCTGTCGTAGCTGTAAGGCTTATTATGAAGGGCATATATCCAAATGAGGTTTACATGTTTATTGCCTATGCAGGCTTTGGCGTTGTACTTGGACATAATTTTCCGTTTTATCTTAAGTTTAAGGGCGGAAAGGGAATTGCCGCTACGGCAGGAGTCGTTCTTGGTTTTTTGGATCCTGTTATAATACTTACTTGCCTTGTCGTATTTACTATTGCAGTGGCAATTACAAGGTATGTTTCACTTGGCTCCATTCTTATGGTAACTACCTTTGCCACAATGTATACAATATTTGCGTTGTCAGGTAAATATTCCTTTGATTTGAATGTGGCGGCATCAAAGGAATGTATGATTGAAAGTGTAATAGTTGTTATTGTTATGGCACTTATGGCAATATACAGACATAAGGCTAACATAAAGAGGCTTATTAATCATGAGGAAAATAAGCTTGGAAGCAAAAAAGAGGCGTAGGACAAGATTATAAAAAAGAAAGTCAGAGGTAAATGGGATGAATATTAGCGTTTTGGGAGCAGGAAGCTGGGGAATAGCACTTACGGTTTTACTTGCGCATAACGGACATAAGGTAAGCGTGTGGTCTATAGATGAAGATGAAATAAAAATGTTAAAGGAACACAGAGAGCATGTGACAAAGCTTCCCGGTATAAAAATAGATGAGAGTGTTACATTTACCACAGATGCAGAGGAGTCTGTAAAAGATGCGGAGATTATTGTTATGTCTGTTCCGTCCCCTTTTGTAAGAAATACTGCAAAAACGATAGCTCCATATGTTAATGAGCCTATTATTGTAAATGTATCAAAGGGAATTGAGGAGGACACTCTTATGGTTCTCACAGATGTTATTTTAAGTGAGATACCAGGTGCAAAAATGGGCGTTCTGTCAGGACCAAGCCATGCGGAGGAGGTTGGAAAGCTTCTTCCTACAACCATTGTGGCAGGGGCGACTGATAAGGACACTGCAATGCTTATTCAGGATACGTTTATGTGTGATGTATTCAGGGTGTACACAAGTCCTGACGTTATAGGAATAGAGCTTGGTGGAGCACTGAAAAATGTCATTGCACTTGCGGCGGGAATTGCAGACGGACTTGGCTGCGGAGACAATGCGATGGCGGCAATCATTACAAGGGGAATATCAGAGATTACGAGACTTGGAGTTGCCATGGGTGGACATTCGGAAACCTTTGCAGGACTTTCCGGTATCGGTGACCTTATTGTAACCTGTGCCTCAAAACACAGCAGAAACAGAAGGGCCGGAGTTCTTATGGGACAGGGAAAGTCTTACAAGGAGGCTATGGAGGAAGTGCACATGGTTGTTGAGGGCGTTTATTCTGCAAAGGCAGCCTTTAGTTTAAGTAAAAAATACGGTATAGAAATGCCTTTGATTGAAATGGTAAATAGGGTGCTGTTTGAGGATTTAGACACAACGGAAGCCATGAACCAGCTTCTGACAAGAACGAGGACAAGTGAGTCTCATGAGCTTGAATGGAATTAAGATGAAACATATTATGAAGGGAATATAGATGAGCAGTAGGATTACAAAGGACGAATTTAATAGATTAAGGAATAAAAAGAGAAAATTCAATGCCATAGTGTCACTTGTATCGTCAGCTGCCCTTATAGCTGTTTTGGCAATATGCATAGTTGTTTTTAATGACCATCCAAGCGACAGTGAATTTAGCAGTAATATGCATATAGGAAGTAATACCGCTTTGGATACGGAAAGTCTTATTAATAATAGTACACAAACTCCTTCTGATAGCACTGAGGAGACTGATACTACGGAGAAGCCCTTAGAGGATGCAACCTCTACGGATGTGACATTTTACAGTGAAAGTGATAATCAGGAATTTGTAATACCTGAAACATCACTGCCGCCTGTGGAGGAAATTGCGGGAAATAACTGGTGTGCATCAATGTATGAGAAGGTTGATAAAGTGATGCCCCTGTCATATTTTGACAATACGGTTCTTATTGGTGATTCACGTACCGAGGGGCTTGTGCTTTACAGCGGGCTAAGCAATATTAATGGTTTTTGCTACAAGGGTTTAAATGTAAGCTCCCTTGACAGCGATTACTGTATAACAATGCCGGGGTATGGAGGCAAGTATACATGCTATCAGGCAATATCAATGACAAGCTACGACAATTATTACTGTATGTTTGGAATAAATGAGCTTGGCTGGTATAATCTTGATGTGTTTATCGAGGATTTTGGTGCACTTATAGATTATATTAAGCTTGCAAATCCAAATGCTACAATTTATGTTGAGAGCGTAATTCCTGTATGCCGTTCAAAGGAGGCAGAGGGTGGAGTTTTTACAAAGGACAGGGTAGAAGAGTTTAATGAGCTTATTCTTGATATGTGCAAGGAGAGAAATGACGTGATTTTCCTTGACGTAGGCGCAGCGGTCCGAGACGAGGAGGGATATCTTCCTGAGGAGGGCTCCCCTGATGGGATACACTGTAATGCAGACTACTGCAAGCGGGTATTACAGTACATACGCTGTAACACCTACAGTAAAAAACAAAATCATGACCTTTAAAAATAAAAAGTAATACCTCTGATTTTTATTACATATATTTTAATAGTGTAATAGGAATTGGAGGTATTTTTATGGATATTTATAAGGACATAGAAGCAAGAACCGATGGCGAAATATACATGGGTGTTGTTGGTCCCGTAAGAACGGGAAAATCAACATTTATAAAAAGGTTTATGGAGCTTATGGTTATTCCTGCCATTGACGATGAAAATAACCGTATGAGAGCAAAAGATGAGCTTCCGCAGTCGGCAACAGGAAAAACGGTTATGACAACAGAGCCGAAGTTTATTCCAAAGGAAGCGGTAAACATAACTGTGGGGGATGGCATAAAACTTAAGTGCAGACTGATTGACTGTGTAGGATATATGGTTAACGGAGCGGAGGGGCATGAGGAGGATGGACATGAGCGTCTCGTAAAAACTCCATGGTATGATTATGACATTCCGTTTACAAAGGCTGCGGAGCTTGGTACAAAAAAGGTAATATTTGACCATTCAACGGTAGGTATTGTAGTAAGCTGTGACGGTTCCATAACGGATATACCTAGAGATTCGTACATAGAAGCAGAAAAAAGGACAGTAACGGAGCTTAAGGAGATTGGCAAGCCTTTTATTATGCTGTTAAATTCATTAAGACCCCAGGCACCTGAAACAAAGGAGCTTGCACAGTCCCTTTGCGGGGAGTACGGTGTAGAAGTGCTTCCTGTAAACTGCGACCAGCTTAAAAGTAAGGACATAAACAAAATATTTGAAAGCCTCCTTATGGATTTTCCTGTGACGGCAATAAACTTTAACATACCGAAGTGGGTTGAGGCTGTGGACTGTGACAATCCAATAAAGGATTATATGATAAAGCAGGCAAAGGCGGATTTCAAAAACATATATCATATGAGGGATATATATAATATTACCTGTGACGGTGATGAGTATATTGAAAAGATTGATCTTAGCAATATAAATATGGCAGACGGAACAATCAATATAAATGTTGTTTTATTTGACAAATATTACTATGACATGCTTTCTGCAACGCTTGGATGTGAGATAAGAAGCGAGTACGATTTCATACGTGAAATTACCCAGCTTGCAAAAACGAAAAAGCAGTGTGAAAAGGTGAGCGAGGCATATCTCCAATCCTGCAATACGGGCTATGGCACGGTAAGTCCTGATGAGGCAGACATAAAGCTTGATGCGCCGGAGCTTATACGCTCAGGAAATAAATACGGAGTTAAAATAAAAGCAGAGGCTCCGTCAATCCATCTCATAAAGGCAAACATTACAACGGAAATTGCACCTATCGTAGGCTCCGAGGAACAGGCAAAGGATTTAATAAGCTTTATAAACAGCGATGAAAAATCTGAGGAAAACATTTGGGGTGTAAATATATTCGGCAAATCCGTAAGGCAGCTTGTCGAGGATGGTCTAAAATCCAAAATCAATAAGATAAATCAGGAAAGCCAGCAGAAGCTTCAGGATACAATGGAGAAGATTGTAAATGATTCTAACGGAGGAATGGTTTGCATTATAATTTAATTTAGGATATAATATATGTGACAGCAAAGAACAATGCGTTAATGAGCAAACAACATTTACGCAAATATTTCCTGCGTGCAATGAGCCGAATGCTGTGCTTGCACAAGCATCCGGCAAATGCCGCAGGGGACAGATACCCCGCATGCTACGGGGTATCTGTCTTGTGTAAATGTTGTTTTGCGAATGAACGTAGGGCGATAGCCCGCGACCGAGCCGACAGGCGAGGTTGCGCTTCGTTGATAAGCAGCGGCATCGTCAATCTTTGATTGGCGATAGGATAAGCGTGGAGAAAGTTATGAGTATAGCAGTTAAATTAAATGTATTTGAAGGACCCTTGGATCTTCTCCTGCATTTGATTGAAAAAAACAAATTTAACATATTTGATATACCGATTGTTGAAATTACGGAGCAGTACCTTGACTATGTAGGTAAAATGGAGGAATCCGACCTTGACGCTATGAGTGAGTTCCTTGTTATGGCGGCAACACTTATAAGCATAAAGGCAAAAATGCTTCTGCCTAAGCATGAGGAGGATGAGGAGGATGAGGAGGACCCAAGAGCTGAGCTTGTAAGAAGGCTCCTTGAATATAAGATGTACAAATACGCCTCCTATGAGCTTAAGGATATGGAGCTTGACGCAGAAAAGGCATATTATAAGCAGGCGACAATTCCTGAGGAGGTACTGTCTTATAAGGAGGAAGTAGACCCTTCCGAGGTTATTGGAGATGTGACGCTTGCGAAGCTTAACGATATATTTTCGCAGGTTATGAAAAGAACGGTTGACAGAGTTGACCCTATAAGAAGTAAGTTTGGAACAATCGAAAAAGAGGAAATCCGAATAGAGGATAAGATGGAGGAAATAAGAAGCGGCATCAAGGGACTTAAGGGTATTAATTTTAAGACGCTGCTTGAAATTCAGGCATCTAAGATAAACATTATAGTTACATTTCTTGCAATACTTGAGCTTACAAAAATGGGGCACATTGCCATACGTCAGGATAAGATGTTTGGCGATGTAATAATTGATTCCCTTGAAATTGATTAAGGATTTTATTTGCTTTTTGGAGGATATATGGAAAATACAGAGAATACGGAAAATGTAGAATATATGGAAAATGCAGAGAATACAGAAGATATAGAATCGGGAAATAGAAATTTGGCGGCTGCAATTGAAGCAATACTCTTTTCAGTAGGTGATGCAGTTTCCGTAAAGGAGCTTGCCAAGGTGCTTGAAGCTGAGGAAAATGAAGTAAGCACCGTTATTGAGTTTATGGTTAAGGAGTATGAGGAAGAAAAGCGTGGTATAAAGATTATAAAGCTTGAGGACGCATATCAGCTCTGCACAAAGCAGGAGTATTACGATTATCTCATAAAGCTTGTGAATATGCCGAAAAAGCATGTGCTTACGGATGCACTTATGGAAACGTTGTCCATCGTTGCGTACAAGCAGCCCATAACAAGACAGGAGATAGAAGCCATCAGAGGCGTATCCTGCGTGCATGCCATAAATAAGCTTGTGGAATATAAGCTTATAGGTGAGGTTGGAAGACTGGATGCAGTGGGAAGACCAATACTTTTTGGAACGACGGAGGATTTTATGAGAAGCTTTGGGGTAACCTCCCTTGATGAGCTTCCCGTAATAACGCCTGACAAGATAGAGGACTTCCGCAAGGAAGCTATGGAGGAAGCAAACGTACACGTGGAGACATGATAAGGTATTCGTAAAGCCCTATCAACAATAATAGACACTTTTCAGAGTAATCTGATTTGTGTCCTTTTTTGTTGTTAAATACTGGTATCTGATAACGCCTTAATATCAGGCTTGAAGAGCCACTATATGTTGGATTAAAATTTGAAACTCAAGTATACATGGTTATTCATTCAAGAATACTGGTTGTTCGTCAGAAATTTATATCATTTTATTGAAATCCAATGTATACTATTTTGAACAGAATATTTTGAAGATAGGAGATTTGTAATATGAAAAAATTATTTGGTTTTTTGGTGCTATTTTCTCTTTTCTTTTGTGGTTGTGCCAATGAAAAAACTAACAGTTCATCGGAAAACTGTTTTGATGATTTTTTTAATAACAAAATATCTGCACACAGAAGCGATGGAACTGAATTGTGGAATAAGGATTTGACATATGATGACAATGATTTGAATTGTTATAGAATTGGCGAACAAGTTGATGTAGATAATGATGGCGAAAAAGAACAACTGATAGACGGACTTGGAGGAGGTTTCTTTTTAGACTGTAGAAACAATCAATTATACATTTGGCCAGAGATTGCTAACTCAGTGGGATATTTAACATATTGTCAAATAGAAGATGAATATTGGATTATTTATATGGATGCGCTTCATTCCAATAGAGAATATTACAGAATAATCAAATATAAAGGGACAGAAGTAATCGAAGATATTGAGATAAAAAAATTTGAAGAAGAAAACAAAATTGAGTATTATATCAATTCTGAACTATCGACAGAGGGAGCATTTTTGGATATAAAAAAGAAATATATTGGAGAATAGATGACGAAGATAATAATTATTTGTATACAGATTATAAACAGCCGTATGTCACACGGCTGTTTATTTGCATATAAAGAAAAGGATCTGTTGACAAACTTATTGGCGGTGGCACGGTGCACCGCCTCGTAGTGCCACCTCGCCTAGTGGCTCGGTGAATCCTGTCGGATTATCAATAAAATAAAAACATCTTGCATTTTGAGTACGCATATGGTATTATCCTTTTGAAGCATTATTATAGTATTTCTTTTATAGGTAAAACCTATTTCAGACATTCAAAGAATAGGGCGCATCTTGTGCAGTAATTCGAGTCTAGTAAAACAAGTTACTTCGATGCTTTATTTCACAAAAAAATAGGCAGCGAGGTTGCTGTTGAATAAGGGATGTACTAGTAATAAAACTTGCTATTTTCTTTTTGGTTCAATTTATATTCTTATCTGATGTCCAGAGGATGGCTGATGGCTCCTTTTGGATAAAGAACAGCCTTCTCTGCCTGCAATTACAAGGAGGAGAATGGATGAACGAAAAGAATGAAAAACAACACATCAAAAGCTTTGAGGAATTGGAATTTAAGGATGATTTTATGTTTGGGGTTATAATGAGAAACCCTAAATACTGTAAGCCATTTTTAGAAACAATACTTGGTATAAAAGTATCAAGCATAAAATATCCGAAGACGCAGGAGATTATAGATCTTACAGCAAATGCAAAAAGTGTAAGACTTGATGTATATGTAGAGGATGAACACGATACAGTTTATAACATTGAAATGCAGGTTGGCATCAATAAAAATCTTCCAAAACGCTCAAGGTATTATCAGGGAATGATTGACCTGAATATCTTGGAAAAGGGCGAAGACTACAAAAATCTGAAGCGAAGCTATATAATCTTTATCTGCACCTTTGACCTATTTGGCAAAGGCAGGCATATCTACACATTTGAAAACAGATGCTTACAGGATTATGGAATTGCATTGGGAGATGAGACAACAAAGATAATATTAAATACAAAGGGAACGATGGATGATATAAGTCTGGAAATGAAACGGCTGTTAGATTATATTGACGGACAGGAAGCGTCAGACAAGTTCACAAAGAATTTGGAGACGGCGGTAAAAGCCGTAAAGAATAACGAGAAGTGGAGGGTGGAGCATATGACCTTAGAAATGCATTATAGAGAGTGGGCTGAACAGCTATTAGAACAAGAAAAGGAGCAAACTGCAATAAGAATGCTCAAAGCAGGCAAGTTATCTGTTGAGGAAATCTCCATATATTCAGGGCTTGCGGTTGAACAGGTGTTGAAGCTTAAAGAGCAGCTTGAATAAGAGAGTGTCAAATTGTACTGTGATAGCTGTTGTAGGGGCAACTCTCTATGAGGAAAATGCAATAAAATCACTTTGTAAAAACAACTAAAAGAATAAAAATTTGTTGATAAGCCAACTCTAAATACAGTATAATTAAATCAAGAAACGAAAGGAAGTGATACTATGGCACCAGCAACACAAGTTATTGGAAACAATGAAGTTATAAAAGCAGAATATTCTGAAAAAACAGCCATAGGCGCATTATATGATAAACTCTCCAAAGGAATAGAAAGCCTGAAGAAAGGTGATATTTATACGATTGATGAAGCATGGGAGGAAATTGACAAAATATAATGCCTATAGATAAACCAAAGAAATATAAAATTGTTATTTCAAAAGATGCACTTTTGGATATTAAATCAACAAAAAAATATATTCTTGACACATTCAAATATCGTGATTATGCTGAAAATTTTTCAAAAAAGATAAAAAAAGCAATAAAGGAACTAGATTCATTTCCCAAAGGTTATGAGCCAACAGGATATGTGATTGAGGAACTAAGCATTTATTTTAAACCTTATAGTACATATTTAATCTTCTATGTCGTAGAAGATTCCACGATTACGGTAATCCGGGTTTTAAAAGACCGAATGTATTGGCAATCCATTATAAAGAAAATGCAGAAAATCAACAGATAATATTTACTCTAATTTTCCCATTTCAATGAATTCTATCAATAAAATAAAAGCTACACCCCGAGTTAAGCAAGTTTACTCGTAGTGCCACCTCGCCTGACGGCTTGGGTAACACTTCGTAGTGCCACCTCGCCTGACGGCGCAAGAGGCACCTCGTAGTGCCACCTCGCCTGACGGCTTGAGTGTCACCTCGTAGTGCCACCTCGCCTGACGGCTCGGTGAATCCTGTCGGATTATCAATAAAATAAAAAATACAACCCTCGTTAAGCGAGCTTACTCGGGCTGTATCTTTTATTTTATTGGCACTACTCGTTACCTTTCCATGTTCTTTCTGGCGGTTGCAAGCATGAGTTTGATTCGGTTTACCTGATTAACCTCAGAAGCTCCCGGGTCGTAGTCGATTGGGACTATGTTTGCATCCGGATAAGCCTTTCTAAGCTCCTTTATAACACCCTTACCGACTATGTGGTTTGGCAGGCAGGCAAATGGCTGCGCACATACGATATTGCTGGCGCCGCTCTTTATAAGCTCAACCATTTCACCTGTCAGGAACCAGCCCTCGCCTGTCTGATTGCCGATGGACACAATCGGTTTTGCATATTCTGCAAGGTGGGAGATATGTACAGGTGGTTCAAAACGTTTACTCTTTTCAAGAGCCTTAACCATAGGTTTTCTGAGCATTTCAAGCGCCCAAATTCCAAGGTTTGAATTGCGGGCTGATTTCTTTGACTTTCCTAAAAACTCATATTTATAATTGTTGTTGTAGAAGCAGTACATGAAGAAGTCAAGCAAATCAGGCATTACCGCTTCAGCACCCTCAGCTTCAAGCAAATCAACAAGATGGTTGTTTGCAGAAGGAAGGAACTTTACGAGTATCTCACCTACAATACCGACTCTCGGCTTCACAACATCCTCATTAAGAGGGAGATTGTCAAAATCATTTACAATGCCGTTTACAACTTTGGTAAAGCCCCGTCCGTTGTTTTCCAGACATTTTATACATATCTTTTTCCATTTCCTGTGAAGCTTATTGGCAGAGCCCTTCACCTTTTCATAAGGTCTTGTCTTATATAAAACACGCATGAACAAATCACCGAATATAAGCGCTCTCATGGCTACCATGACAACCTTAGGTGTAAATTTAAAGCCTGAATTTTTTTCGATGCCCTGAACGGATAATGCGATAACAGGTATCTGAGGGTAGCCCGCCTTTGCAAGGGCACGTCTTATAAAGCCAACATAGTTTGTGGCACGGCAGCCACCGCCCGTCTGCGTCATAATGACAGCAAGCTTGTTCAAATCGTACTTTCCGGAATTTATGGCATGCATAAGCTGTCCAACAACTATGAGGGACGGATAACATGCATCGTTATTTACATATTTAAGGCCTGTGTCTATAACCTCCTTTGTGGCATCAGGAAGCATTACGATATTAAGTCCCATACTGTTAAATGCCGGCTTCAGCAAATCAAAGTGAATAGGGGAGAGCTGTGGAACTAAAACCGTGTAATCTTTCATATCCTCAGTAAACTCAACCCTGTCTATTGAGCTTGGCGCAGGACAAGGCGTAAAATGTTGTTTACGTCTTACATTGACAGCGCTTATAAGTGAGCGGATTCTTATTCTTGCAGCTCCAAGATTGCTGACCTCATCAATTTTAAGGACGGTATATATTTTACCTGAATTTGTAAGTATATCGTTTACACAGTCTGTAGTTACCGCATCAAGACCGCAGCCAAAGGAATTTAACTGTATCAGCTCAAGCACACGGCTTCGCTTTACATAGTTTGCAGCCCTGTAAAGTCTTGAGTGGTACATCCACTGATCGGAAACGATAAGTGGACGTTCAACCTTGGCAAGATGAGCAATGGAATCCTCTGTAAGTACGGCAATGTCAAAGGAATTTATAAGCTCAGGAAGTCCGTGGTTAATTTCAGGGTCAAGATGATATGGTCTGCCTGCAAGCACGATGCCAAGCTTATCATTTGCTACAAGGTATTTTATTGTTTCCTCACCCTTTTGCTGGATGTCATGCTTAACCTTGGCATCCTCAAAATATGCGGCATCAACAGCCTCTGATATTTCTTCGGGAGTTACGTCTGTGTATTTTTTAAATTCTCTGTGAAGTCTTTCCTTTAATGCCTCCTTGTTGTCAAGGGCAAGGAATGGTCTTATGTAGGTTATGTCAGGAGCGGAAATCTCCTCCATGTTGTTTTTAATATTCTCCGCATAGGAGGTTACAATCGGGCAGTTGTAGTGGTTGTTTGCGTCAGGAGCCTCATTCTGCTCGTAAGGAATACAAGGATAGAATATAGTCTTAATTCCCTGTTTAAGAAGCCACATAACATGTCCGTGTGATATTTTTGCAGGGTAGCACTCTGATTCACTCGGTATGGATTCAATTCCAAGCGTATAAATATCCCTGGAGGATTTTGGGGAGATAAGCACCCTGTATTTAAGCTTTGTCAAAAAAGTAAACCAAAACGGATAGTTCTCGTACATGTTAAGAACTCTGGGAACGCCGATAACACCCCTCGTTGCCTCGCCCTCCGAAAGTGGTTCATAATCAAATAATCTGTTAAATTTGTATTCAAATAAATTTGGAACACCATGCTCATTTTTCTTAAGACCAAGTCCACGCTCACATCTGTTTCCGGATATAAACTGTCTACCCCCTGAGAATTTGTTTATTGTAAGCAGGCAGTTGTTTGTACAACCCTTGCAGCGTGACATACGTGTCTCATAGGTAAGCGCTTCAAGCTGCTCCTTGTTTAACATTGTTGTCTCGTGATTCGCCTCACAGTTGTTTTTTGCAATTAATGCAGCACCGAAGGCACCCATAATACCTGCAATGTCGGGTCTTATTGCCTCACGCCCCGATATAAGCTCAAAGCTTCGGAGTACAGCATCATTATAAAATGTACCGCCCTGAACAACTATATTTTCGCCTAAGGATTTAGGGTCTGTAAGCTTTATAACTTTTAGAAGCGCATTTTTAATAACGGAGTATGCAAGTCCTGCCGATATGTCCGCAACGGATGCACCCTCCTTCTGTGCCTGCTTAACCTTTGAATTCATGAAAACCGTACATCTAGAACCTAAGTCAATAGGACTTTCTGCAAAAAGAGCTATTTTTGCGAAATCCTTAATATCGTAGTTTAATGATTTTGCAAAGGTTTCAATAAATGAGCCGCAGCCTGAGGAGCATGCCTCATTAAGCATAACGTTGTCCACGACCTCATTTTTTATTTTTATACATTTCATGTCCTGACCGCCTATGTCAAGTATACAGTCAACATCAGGGTTAAAGAAGGCGGCGGCAGTATAGTGGGCGATGGTTTCAACCTCGCCGTACTCTAACATAAGGGCAGACTTGATAAGGGCTTCTCCGTAGCCTGTGGAGCAGCCTGCCGCAATTGTAACTCCTTCAGGAAGAATGGAGTATATCTCTTTCAGCGCCTTGATTGTCGTCTTTAGTGGGCTTCCGTTGTTACTGCTGTAAAAATCGTACAAAAGAGAACCGTCCTCAGCCACGAGCGCAACCTTTGTAGTGGTTGAGCCTGCATCTACACCCAGGTAGCATTTTCCCTTATATGATGAAAGGTCACCTCTTGTAACCTTATATTTGCTCTGCTTTTCAATAAATTTATCATAATCCTCCTGTGATTTAAAAAGAGGCTCCAGCCTGTCAACATCAACGGAAATTTTCAAATCTCCCGAAAGCTTTTCACTTATGTCAGTTAGGGTATATGTTACATTCTCCTTGGCATTAAGAGCAGCACCTACAGCTGCAAAAAGGTGTGAGTGTGAAGGTGCTATAATATGCTCGTCAGTAAGGTTAAGTGTTCTTATAAATGCCTCCTTAAGCTGGTCAAGGAAGTGTAAGGGGCCTCCTAAAAACGCAACATTGCCTTTGATTGGCTTGCCGCAGGCAAGACCGCTTATTGTCTGATTTACAACAGCCTGAAAAATGGAGGCAGCAAGATTTGGCTTTGTGGCGCCCTCATTTATAAGGGGCTGAATGTCGGTTTTGGCAAAAACACCGCATCTTGCGGCAATGGGATATATTGTATCGTAATCCTTTGCATATGTATTAAGTCCTGATGCATCAGTCTGAAGCAGTGTTGCCATCTGATCGATAAATGAGCCTGTGCCTCCTGCACATACACCGTTCATACGCTGTTCAACGCCGTTTGTAAAATATATGATTTTTGCATCCTCGCCGCCAAGCTCTATGGCAACATCCGTCTGGGGTGCATAGTCTGTAAGCGCCTCGGTGACACATATAACCTCCTGCTCAAATGGAATGCCTATAACCTCGGCAAGGGCAAGTCCGCCTGAGCCTGTTATTGTAGGAGCAACCTCTGTATTTCCAAGCTTGTTTGTCGCATTGTCAACGAGCTCCTTGAGCGTTTCCTTTATATTTGCAAAATGTCTTTTATATTCTGAAAACAGAATATTGTGTTCCTCGTCTATAACGGCTACCTTTACTGTTGTGGAGCCAATGTCAATTCCTAATCTTTTCATATTATGTTACGGCTTAAGCCGACCTCCTTATAATTTATCAAACAAAAAAATTTTATTTTTCTCACAATTCGACAAAGACATTATATAGGAAAGAAAAATAAAATACAACAGTTAAAAGTTGGTGTACACGACATTTATTTTACTGAATATTATAATCAAAAAGGGGAAAAATATGGAAAATAGCTGCAAGGGTATTGTGCACCAGGTTGTTGCAGGTGATACCCTTTATAAGATTTCTAAGTATTATGGTGTGAGGCTTATTGATGTTCTCAAGGAAAATCCATATGTGAATGTATATAACCTTCAGGTTGGGGATGAAATCTGTATTCCTACAAACGCTGCCGAGGAAAACAGAAGGTATTATACTGCAAGGGTCGGTGAGACATTAGGCTCTCTCGTAGAGGAGCTTGACACGGATATTGGGGAGCTTATGAGATATAACAGGGAGCTTTATGAAATAAGCGTACCACTTGGAACAATTATAAGGATACCCGGCAATTAGTTATAATTTGTATTATAGTACACAAACAGCGGATTGTTCTTGTTTTTTACGGCTGTATATTATATAATGTGACATAGTGGCATAGGTATCACTATGTCACAATTTTTAAGTAAAAGGAAATGAAATAATTGAAATTTTTGTACAAGCTTGAATCAAAATATGGTAAATATGCAATAAAGAATTTATCATTATACATTGTTATAATATTTGCTTTCTCATATTTTCTTGCATTATTGCTGCCGGATGTATATATGCTGCTGATATTTTCTCCATATGAAATATTTGTAGAGCATCAGTTTTGGAGAATTTTCACATGGATTTTTACTATGCCGGGATCGTTTAATGTGTTTACGCTTATCATGCTGTTTTTCTATTTTTCCATCGGAACCTCCATTGAGATGTCCATCGGAACCTTTATGTACAATTTATATATTTTTGGAGGAATGCTTTTTACTACCATAGGAATAACCGTAGCAAGCGCCATAAGTTATTTTACAATTAATGATTCATCGAATTTTATTTCGTTTTTGGGTGGGGAAATTGCAGGATATTATCTGACGTATTTTATGACTATAAGTATATTTTTGGGCTATGCGCTTGTACATTCGGATTCCTTTGTATTGCTTTACTTTTTTATTCCGGTTAAAACAACGTGGCTTGCATTTGCAGATGTAATATGGCTTATGTATTATTTTGTTGAATTAAATAACATTATATGCCGGGTCGCTATTGTTGCAAGCGTGTTAAACGCCATTCTTTTCTATTATATTTCAAGGAAATATTCAAGCAGGAGGAGACCGGTGTCTGCCTATATAAAAAGAAAATCCTCAGACCGGGATACGGGCAGAAAAAGGGAACAGGCAGGGAAGGCTACGGTTGAAAGGATTACGATACCTGAGGGCGTGACAAGACATAAATGTGCCATTTGCGGAAGGACTGAAAAGGACGACGATATGCTTGAATTCAGGTTCTGTTCAAAATGTAAGGGTAATTATGAGTATTGCAGCGAACATTTATTTACCCATGAGCATGTAAAATAACACATGATAGGAGTATAAAATGAAGGGTGATATAAAAAAGCTTGTCGGAGACATACAAAGGGATAAGGATTTAGACAAAAATCTTCCTCTGTTTATGGATAATATGAAACAGCAGTATAACTATTATTCAGCAGTAAAGCTTTCCATGAACTATTATACAATGAGGGAGATGGTGGCTGAAAACAGTAAAGCCGGTGATGCGGCAAAGGAATATTTCATGGAGCTTGGCAGTATTCTTGGCAAATGCTTCATTGAAAACGATAAGGCTTCGGATGAAATGCTTGCAGATGTCAGTAAAATCCGAAAGGATATCGAGCAGAGAATGCAGGTGCTTACTTCCTTTACGGATGGATATGAGATATACGAATACATTTTAAACAGGCTTGAGGCAGGCATAAAGGGAACAATAAATGAAGGACTGTCACCGGAGCAGCTTTCCGCAAAGATATTTAACTATATTTTTTCCGAAAATGACACTGTAGTAATAAACAGTAAGCTGCAGCTTGTAATGTCACAGCTTCCGGTTCGGATGACAAAAAACAAATTTTATGACGTTGTGACAAATACCCTTGAAATATACAAGAACGGTGACAAAAGGGCTCTGAATGATTTTGTGGATATGCTTAGAAAGACGGCGCTTCTTGATAAGCCGTCGGGCTTTTGCGACATTTATCCTGACCTGCATGAAACGTATGAGCTGTTAAGAAGTGCGGATTATAAAAATATGGCGGCCAATCAATATGACATGCTAACGGACAGGCTTTCTCTGGCGGCAGAATTTATTGAGGCTGAATCAACCATGTATATTCTTCTTCAGGAAATTGTAAACGATATATATGCAGTTTTGCTTACGGATGATATGAGGGATAAAAACATTGAAAAATCTGCATACAAGGCGGCTTTAAATATAATATCCGTCTGTATGAATGACAGCGAAGCTGATAGCGTTGACGAGAGGGTTATGGATTATTTTGTAAGTATTGAGGGTGTTCAGGAGGATATTTATGAAAATCTGATGATTTTTGAAGCCGCAGCCGAGGATATACTTACCGATAAAGCAAAAAAAATAGACGAATTAGGACTTAAGGCCCAGTCAGATAAAATAAAGATTTTGCAAAAGCTCGTTTCAACAAGCTTATTTGCAAGTCTTGACCCTGATGGGGAAAATGAAATGGAAGGTGCAGATACGGAGGATATAGCCTCTTTAAGAAAAAGCCTTACGGAGGAACTTTCTGCATGCTTTTCTGAAAATCAGATGCCTGTAAACAGGAGTATTATGAGCAAGCTTTTTTCAGCAATGCCTATTTTCTTTAATACTCAGCAGGAAATTAAGGATTACCTGGACTATGTACTTTGCGGATGCAGTGATAAAAGCGAGCTTACGGCATGTAATAAGCTTTTGTGTGAATTAATGGAGAAAGAGTGATTAGATGAAGCTGGTTAGCGCTCCTTATACATATGGGTATAAAGATAAAAAGCTGAATAAGGTTAAAGAGAAAATCAAGATAAATAAAAAGCAGAAGGGTACCCATCTTATTGTTTATCCTTTTTTGGGGGATGGGCTTATGGAGATTTTCAGCTATGAGCATCTTCTTTCCTCATGCTACAGCTCATTTTGGAATGACATAATAGTTTTGGGGATTGCAAAAGATAAGGAGGGGGCTTTGGAGCTTGTCGTCAATATTGTACAGGATATTTATGATTCGGATATGGATTTTGACATAAAAGGCTTTTTTGGAATGTAGGGAGAACGTATGCATATTTTGTTGCTTATTTTACAAATTATATTGTGGATTGTTTTAGGGCTGCTTGCACTGATAACGCTCCTTTTGCTGATTGTGCTTTTCGTGCCGATACACTACAGCGCAGATGCTGTCATACATGATGACTATACGGCGATTGCCGCCAAGGTAAGATTTCTGATTGTTTCGGTTAAGGTGAAGTTTGACAAGGGAACAAAAAAACTTGATACTGCAATTAAGATTTTAGGTATAAGGCTGGGTGAAAAGGACACTAAAAAAGGAAAGGTAAAAAAATCCAAAAATAAAAAAATAGAGAAGAATGACAAAATAATAACTGAGGATGCAATAGAAAGTACGATAGAAAATACAACAGAGGATTTAAATGAGGCAGAAGATATAAATGTATCGGAAACACAAAAGGACACGATTGCTGACAATATAATTGATATAACAAAAACCGTACAGGAGGGCATGGAGAAAATCGAATCAGATATTGAGGAGGATGTACTCTATGACGAACCTCATATTAAGCTGAAAGAAACGAAAAAGAAGGAAAAGAAAAATAAAAAACGTGAAAAAAAGATAAAACCGTCTAACAATTTAAATTCAGGGAAAAATAAATTAGATGCGGTAAATGCAAAAATAGAAGCAGTTAAGACAAAATATGCAAGATTTATGAAGTTTTGGAGGATGGGCTGTACAGTAAAAACCCGTAAATACCTGAAAAAATATTTTCCGCAGCTTTTAAAGCATATAGGGCCGAGAAAAATAAAGGGGCATGTGAGATACGGTTTTGATGAACCGGCAACGACAGGGCAGATAACGGGGTATTTAAGCTTACTCCCGTTTATGTATCATAAGAACTTCTTTCCGGAACCCGATTTTTACAATAAGGTTCTTGAAGGGGAAGTAAGCATAAGGGGCAGATTGCAGATTGGATATATTATAAGACCTGCATTCAAGCTTCATTTGTGGAAGACAATTAAAATGGCAAGAAAAATATAATAACAGGAGGAATAAAAAATGGCAGATTTTAATCAGACGGTAGGTTCATTGTTTAAGGGTATGGATACATTTTTAAGCACAAAAACCGTTGTGGGTGAGCCTACAAAAATAGGGGATACGATTATACTTCCCCTTGTGGACGTAAATTTTGGAGTTGCGGCAGGTGCATTTACAAAAGAGGGAAACAAAAATTCGGCAGGAGGCGGTATGGGTGGAAAAATGTCGCCGTCAGCTGTTCTTGTTATACAAAACGGACGTGCTAAGATGATAAGTGTAAAAAGCACGGATACAGTATCAAAGATTATGGATATGATTCCTGAGATTATGGATAAAATCGCATCTCTTGTGAAAAAGGGAGAGATTGATGACCAGGAGGCAGCTATAGAGGAAGCAATCAGCGATATTGCAAAGGATGAAATCATTTAATTCATGTCATAAGGAGGGACCCGCGAAGTGGGAGGATGCCTTATGACAGACCAACAAAGCCAATAAATTCCTTATGACAAAGCCCATATCATATCAGAACGGACCTGATGCATATAATTGAAATATAGTGTGTGTATTGGGTGGTGTTTATGAAGGCTTTGTTTGGCTATGGTATGCTGTTTATGGCTTTAGGCATGCTTGTATCATACTTTGTAAGCGGATTTGGAGAGTTTTTGCTTATAATAGTTTTACTTTTAGGCGCATATGTGCTTTTGTGCAGATGTTAATTGATTCAAAAATGAGGGGATAAAATGTTAAAGAACAAACCGAGCGAGCTTGTTGAGCTTCTCAGAGGACACAGAGTTTTTTTACAGACTCATAATTTTCCTGACCCTGATGCAATAGCAAGTGCATTTGGATTACAGGAATTTCTTGAATTTTATGGTGTAAAATCAACTATATGCTATGTGGGAAGTATCGACAGATTTAATACACGCAAAATGATGGATGCTTTTGGGATTGAAATATATTCCTATGATGATATTCATGATATGACAAGTGAGGATTACATTGTAAATATTGACTGTCAGAAGCCCAATGCCAACACTACGGACCTTCCCGGCAATGAGATTGCATGTGTTGACCATCATCCTATATTTGAGGAGGCGGAAAGCTATGAGTATCAGGACGTAAGAATTGTGGGAGCATGTGCAACAATAATTGCATGGTATTATTATGTTACTGATACACCTATGTCATCTGATGTGGCAACAGCGCTGGCATATGGCATAAAAATGGATACGGATGACCTTATAAGGGGAACGACTCTGCTTGATATGGATATGATTTCATTTCTGTTCAGGTTTGCAGATTGGTCAAAGCTGAACGAAATGTATAATTCCACGATTGAGTTTCAGGACCTTCAGGCATATGGTTCTGCTATCGAAAACATAGAGGTATACGATTTTGTGGGCTTTACATATATACCATTTGAGTGCCCAAATGCCCTTGTAGCAATCATTTCTGATTTTGTGCTTTCACTTGATGTTGTTGATGTTGCGGTTGTTTATTCCGTAAATCAAAATGGAATTAAGTTTTCAGTGAGAAGCGAGCGTGAGGATGTGGATGCAGGCAGGCTTATATACAATGCCTTAGAGGGCATCGGAAGCGGCGGAGGACATGCGGCCATGGCAGGTGGTTTTGTTGAAAACGCCGTTTTAGAAAAAATAGGAACAGGCTATTACGAGGAGATAAAAAGACTTTTTATTGATTATATTGAAAAGCTTGGATTATAAAAACGAAACATGAGGTGGTTACATTGGATACAGCGACAGATATCAGTGTTGAGCTGCTTATGAATTCTGAAAACCCTGAAGAGGTTTTAAGAAATATGCAGCCGTTTATTAATTTGATGATGTACTATGAATGTGCATTGATGGAGATAGAGACGAAGCTTAAGGTTTTAAATACCGAGTTTGCACTTAGGAATAACAGAAATCCCTTTGAATCAATAAGGTGCAGACTGAAAAAGCCTATAAGCATTGTTGAAAAAATGAGAAAAAAGAAGCTGGATATGACGATAGACAATATCGAAAACAATCTGACGGATATAGCGGGAATAAGAGTCATATGCTCATTTCCTGAGGACATATATACTCTGTCGGAGCTTCTTTCAAAGCAGGACGACATAAATGTTGTCTGCGTAAAGGATTACATACGAAATCCAAAGCCTAACGGCTACAGAAGTCTTCACCTTATTGTGGAGGTCCCTATATTTCTTTCTGATGAAAAGAGATATATGAAGGTTGAGGTGCAGTTTAGAACAATTGCAATGGATTTTTGGGCAAGCCTTGACCACAAATTAAAATATAAAAAGGATAATTTAAAGCATCCTGAAATAATAGCCCAGGAGCTTAAAAAGTGTGCGGACACTATAACTGCAATGGACTACAAAATGCAGGAAATAAGAAGTATGCTGGAGGAGTGAAAATGTCAAAGGAAGTTTGGAAACCGGGTAATATGCTCTATCCTTTGCCTGCCGTCATGGTTACGGTTTCAGACGGAGCAGGAAATGACAACATAATTACGATTGCATGGACAGGAACGGTTAACTCGGATCCGGCAATGGTCTCAATATCGGTGAGAAAGTCGAGATATTCGCATGAGCTTCTTACAAAGAACGGTGAGTTTGCAATAAATCTTGTCACAAGAGAGCTTACATTTGCAATGGATTATTGCGGAGTCAAGTCCGGCCGCGACATGGATAAATTTGAGGTTATGAAGCTTACAAGACAAAAAGCGTCAACAATAAATGTTCCCCTTATAAAGGAAAGCCCTGTAAGCCTTGAATGTAAGGTAAAGCAGGTTATGGAGCTTGGCTCACACGACATGTTTTTGGCTGAGGTTACGGCTGTTGTCATTGATGATAAATATATGGATGAAAGCGGAAAATTTGATCTTAATGCCTCTGATTTGATAACGTATTCCCACGGACAGTATTATACTCTAGGCGAAAACGTAGGCAAATTCGGCTTCAGTGTGAAAAAATCGTAAGTATTGACAATGTGAAGCAATACTTTTATAATCATTTCAATATGGTTTGCTCCTTGGATTGGCGGAAAAGGAGCTTTTATGTATAGTTGTGTAACAGGCAGCACCGTTATAGGCATTGACGGTGCTGTAGTAAATGTGGAAGCGGACGTAAGTGACGGGCTTCCTATGTTCGTTATGGTCGGTTATCTTTCTTCATCTGTCAAGGAAGCCGGCGAAAGGGTAAGAACCGCTCTCAAAAATTCGGGTTATCACATGCCGCCCAAAAGGGTGACAATCAATATTTCCCCTGCAAACATAAGAAAAGATGGAACGGGTTTTGACCTTCCTATTGCTGTTGCCATACTTCTTTGTATGGGAATAACCCCGTGTATCAATATGGACAGGCTTATGATAGCAGGTGAATTGGGATTAGACGGAATCATAAAGCCAGTACCGGGAATACTTCCTATGATATATGGCGGTAAGCTTAAAGGCTGTGACACGTGTATTGTACCTTATGAAAATGTAAATGAAGCTTCTCTTGTAAAGGACATGAGGGTTATAGGCGTAAAATCACTTGCTCAGGCAATAAATTACATTCAGGGGACGGAGGATATACAGCCTGTTTTTTTTGATGAAAATAAGTTTAAAAATAAGGCTGTTTATCCCGGACACCTTGATTTTGCAGACGTTATGGGTCAGAAAACATTAAAACGAGGCATGGAGATTGCTGTTTCGGGCTTTCACAATGTGCTTATGAGAGGAGCGGCAGGGGCAGGAAAATCTATGATAGCGAAAAGGCTTCCTACAATTATGCCGTCGCTTACATTCAGTGAGAGTGTGGAGCTTACAAAAATATACAGCATAAGCGGCTTGACGGATAACAGCAATGTGCTTGTGACAAGAAGACCCTTTCGGTCGCCTCACCATACAATTACTACAAAGGGACTCATAGGTGGAGGCATGTATCCAAAGCCCGGCGAGGTAAGTCTTGCACACAAGGGTGTTTTGTTTCTGGATGAGCTGCCTGAGTTTAACAAAAACGTGATAGAAGTACTAAGGCAGCCCATTGAGGACAGACAAGTTTCAATATCAAGAGTAAATGCATCCTATGTTTTTCCTTCGGATTTTATGCTTGTTGCAGCCATGAATCCGTGTCCCTGTGGTTTTTATCCTGACAGAAGATGTACCTGTACGGAAATTATGAGAAAAAAATATCAGGCGAAAATAAGCGGTCCCCTCATGGACAGAATAGACATATGCATTGACGTAAAGGCAGTGGAGTACGAAAATCTTTTTGGAGATGGGCAGGAGGAGCGCTCAGAAAAAATAAGGGAGCGTGTTGAGATGGCAAGAACCATACAGGCTGAGCGGTATAAGGCGGAAGGAATATTGTTTAATTCGCAGCTTGAGGGTGTGCTTGTAAGAAAATATATAAGTCTTGGGGAAAAGGAGGAGGAGCTTGTAAAAAACCATTTTCTTAAATATGGTATGAGTGCAAGGGGATTAAACCGAATATTAAAGCTTGCAAGAACAATCGCCGACATTTCCGGTAACACGAAAATAAAGCGGGAACATATTATTGAGGCACTGTTTTTTAAAAATGCAGGTGCGCAGGATATGGAGGTGACAGCAGGTGACTGAGTATGAAAATACAATATTAAGATTATGGCTTACCGGCATGGAGGGAGTAGGCATAAAAACTCAGAAAAGGCTGCTTTCATTTTTTGGTGATGAATCTGGCATCTATAATGCGTCATATAATGAGCTTGCAAGGGTCGTTCCAACTGAAAAAGCAGAAAAAATTGCAGGGAATAAATCACTTACAGGGGCAAAGGAACTATATGAGAAATATGCTGAAAGAAACATAAAAATAATTTATCCCGGACATGAGTATTATCCAGAGAAGCTTTTACATATATATGATTATCCGGAAATATTATATGTAAGAGGAGATATAAAGAGTATTAAAACGACAGGCATTGCTGTTGTGGGCTCAAGAAATCCAACAATATACGGCAGTGAGACAGCGGCTTATTTTGCGGTTTATTTTTCAGGGAAGGATATATGCACAATAAGTGGTCTTGCAAGGGGAATTGACAGTGCGGCGCATAAAGGGGCAATTGATGGAGGGGGAAAAACAGTTGCGGTGCTTGGCTGCGGTATTAATGTTACATATCCGAGAGAAAACGCAGAGCTTTATGCGGAGATAGAAAAAAATGGTGCTATCATATCGGAATACGGCTTTGACGTTGGACCCCTGCCGGGGCAGTTTCCAATGAGAAACCGCATTATAAGTGGAATTTCTGATGGTGTGCTTGTTGTGGAGGCAAGGAAAAAGAGCGGTTCCCTTATAACTGCCGACTATGCTCTTGAGCAGGGAAGGCAGGTTTATGCACTGCCGGGAAGAATATTTGATTTGTGCTCCGAGGGCACAAACAATCTAATAAAGCAGGGAGCCATGTGCGTCACCAATCCCACAGATATAATTTTTGATATGTATGGAAGGGAGGAAGAAAACAATATATTTGAAAATGAGGAAATAAACCTTACAGAGGAGGAAAAAAATATATATTTTCATATTGGGCTTGAACCAACATACATAGACGATATTATAGCAAAATCAAAATGCCAGACATCTAAGGCCATAAGCATTTTATACGGGCTTTTGGATAAAGGATTAATAAAGCAGCCTGTGGATGGATATTACATTAAAAAAATTTATTAGAAAAATTTGTTGATAATTTCTTCTTGCCTCTGAAAAAAAAATGGTGTATAGTTGTCAGAGTTTAAGGGAAAAAATTTACCTGATATTTATTTTTATAAAGGTGGATAGTAAAATGGCAAAAAATCTTGTTATTGTTGAGTCGCCTGCCAAGGCGAAAACAATAAAAAAATTTCTCGGAACGGGATATGAGGTTATGGCATCAAACGGACATGTCAGAGATTTACCGAAAAGTACCATGGGTATTGACATTGGAAATGACTATGAGCCTAAATATATTACAATACGTGGAAAGGGTGACCTTCTTGCAGCCCTGCGAAAGGAAGTAAAAAAGGCGGATAAAATATATCTTGCAACTGACCCTGACCGTGAGGGGGAGGCAATATCCTATCATCTTTCCATTGCACTTAAGCTTGAGGATAAAAAGTATAAGAGAATAACCTTCAATGAGATAACAAAAAATGCGGTTAAGACCTCTATAAAAAATGCAAGGGAAATAGATATGAGTCTTGTGGATGCGCAGCAGGCAAGACGTGTCCTTGACAGAATGGTAGGTTATACAATAAGTCCCGTGCTTTGGGAGAAGATAAAAAGAGGTTTAAGTGCAGGAAGGGTGCAGTCAGCAGCGCTTAAGCTTATTTCCGACAGGGAAAATGAAATTAACATGTTCATACCTGAAGAATATTGGAGCTTAGACGTTATGCTTAAACCGTCAAATGACTTAAAACCGGTAGCTTTTCACTATTCAAAGGACAGGCTTACAAAGCCGGAATTGGATGAAATACTTGCAGGTATTAAAGATAAACAATTTGCCATTGACAAAATAAAAATATCCGAAAAAATTAAAAAACCCCCTGTTCCGTTTACGACAAGTACGTTGCAGCAGGAGGCAGGAAAGGTTTTAAACTTTGCAACAAGCAAGACAATGAGGGTTGCACAGCAGCTTTATGAGGGCGTGGACATAAAGGGCCATGGAACCATAGGACTTATAACATATTTAAGGACGGATTCCATCCGAATTTCCGATGAGGCTGACAAGGCTGCAAGGGAATATATTAAAAAAAGCTATGGTGAAAAATATGTTGGCGATACCGTAGTAAAATCAATGGGTAAAAAAATACAGGACGCTCATGAGGCGATAAGACCAACAAACGTGGAACTTACGCCTGCAATGTTGAAAAATGGTTTGTCAAGGGAGCAGTACCGGCTATACCAGCTTATATACAACAGATTTTTGGCAAGCCGTATGAGTCAGGCTTTATATGAGACAAAAACATTATATGCAGTAGCAGGTGGGTACAAATTTAAAAGTTCATCGTCAAAAAGGGTTTTTGACGGCTTTATGACATGCTATCAGCAGGATGAGGAAAAGGAAGAAAACGTAAAATCAAGCGGAATTAACGAGGGTGATGTATTAAGTGCGGAAAATATGGAATCAAAACAGCATTTTACACAGCCGCCTGCACATTTTACCGAAGCACTTCTTGTAAAGACAATGGAGGAGCTTGGAATAGGAAGACCGTCAACATATGCGCCTACAATATCAACCATTATAAACAGAAGGTATATAGTGAAGGAAAACAAAAATCTTTATATGACGGAGCTTGGGGAAGCGGTAAATCAGGCTATGGAAAAAGCGTTTCCTGCTATAGTTGACACAAGCTTTACGGCAAATATAGAGACACTTCTTGATAAAATTGAGGAGGGCGTCATAGACTGGAAGGTCGTAATAAGAAATTTCTATCCCGATTTGGATGAATCGGTTAAGGCTGCTAAGGAGGAGCTTGAAACTGTAAAAATCGAGGATGAGGTATCGGATGTTAAATGCGAGCTGTGTGGAAGAATGATGGTTATAAAATATGGACCATATGGTAAATTTCTTGCATGTCCGGGCTTCCCTGAGTGCAGAAACACGAAGCCCCACTATGAAAAAATCGGTGTGAGCTGTCCGAAATGCGGTGAGGAGGCTGTGCTTAAGAAAACGAAAAAGGGCAGAAAATATTATGGATGCATAAATAACCCTGAATGTGATTTTATGTCATGGGCAAAGCCTACAGAAAAAAAATGTCCGATGTGCGGAGCCTATATGGTGGAAAAGGGCGCAAAGCTTATGTGTTCCGGAGAAGAATGCGGATATTCGTGCAGTAAAGAAAAGGAAAAAATTGAGAAATAATTTGTTTTATTTTGGTGTATTTTATTTTTTTCTTGATGATAAAAAGTAAATATAGTATAATCTATATCATGTAGATTATTTTATAGCTTGTACAATGTCTTTTTAATTTATGTTTTATCGTAAAAAGATTGTTAATTTGACGGCTTTTTTGTCGATATACATTTTGAGTAATGCTTTTTAATAAGTAATCATACAGGAGGCTTATATGATAACATCTAATATTTACAATTATGTCAATATTCTTGATAAGGCAGCTGATGCAGCTATCGTCAGAAATGAGCTTATCAACAATAATATTGCCAATGTCAGCACTCCAAACTACAAGCGTAAGGATATTAATTTTGAATCCATATTACAGGCAGAGCTTGCCGGCGGTCCTACCTTAGATAAGACCGTAAGGGCTGCAAATGATGATTTATCAACCTTAGACCCGCAGGTCTTTACGGATAATTCATCCCTGTCATACAGGCTTGATGGAAACAATGTTGATATTCACAGTGAGGAGGCTTATCTTGCTGAAAATCAGATAAAATATCAGGCGCTTGTTGATTTGATGAATCAGGAGTTTGCGAGATATAAAACTGTACTTAGTTCATCTTCATAATATGACATAAGGACACATAAAAAGTAAGGAGGATATTATGGGAGTTTTCACGGCTATGAATGTTGCTGCCACAGGAATGACTGCACAGCAGCTTAGAATGGATACCATATCAGAAAATATTGCCAATGCCATGACTACAAGAACACAGGATGGCACAGCATATAGAAGAAAAATACCTGTTTTTATGGAGAAGGATACTACTTCCTTTGACAACATACTTAACGGATATATGGATTATTACAGACCAAACGGTGTTAAGGTTACACAGATTGTTGAGGATCCGTCTGATTTTCGACTTGTATATGAGCCGGATAATCCGGATGCAAATGAAAACGGATATGTGGAATATCCTAATATAGATACAGTCACTGAGATGACAAACCTTATTGATTCAAGCAGGTCATACGAGGCTTCGGCAACTGCTTTTAATGCAGCAAAGAGTATAGCCACCAAGGGCCTTCAATTATTTTCAAGTTAGGAGTGAATTTATAAATGTCTATTACACCGGTTACACTTTCAATTGATGATTTTTCTGATATAGGGCAGGTAAGGCCGAGTGGGCTTACAAAAACAGAGAAATCAAGCTCCTTTGACAACATACTTTCCGCTGCTGTTGATATGTATAAGGAAGCGGATATGCTTCAGAAAAAGGCTGAGGAAACAGAGATAAGCTTTGCCCTTGGATATACAGACAGCATACATGACCTTGCACTTGCACAGCAAAAGGCAAATATATCTTTGCAGTACACAGTGAAGGTTACCAATGCAGTTGTGTCTGCATACAAAGAATTAATGAATATGCAATTATAGTAATTAGATAGGCGGATTTTACTAATGGGAGAATGGTTTAAACAGCTACCATCTAAGATAGTCGAATTTTGGAAAAAGTACACAGCAAAACAAAAAACTTTATTCTTTTCTGTAGCGGCAGCGGTGATTATTACACTGGTTGCTCTTGTTTTGCTGCTTAATAAAACTACATATGTTACACTTACCTCCTTCGAGGATACTGCGGCAACGGCAAAGGCGGCAAATCTTTTGGAGGAAAATCAAATAAAATACAGAACAAGTAAGGATGCCCTGACGATAGAGGTTGATGAACAGCAGCTCTCGCAGGCAAGACTTTTGCTTGGCGAAAACGGAATAAGCACAAGCGTAAATAATACGGATTACGATTGGCTTTTTGACAATGGCTTTAATACAACCGATTCGGAAAAACGTATGAAAGCTAAAATCAATCTACAGTCAAATATGGCGGCTGATATAAGCAATATAGAGGGCGTTACAAAGGCTACGGTAACTATACATATTCCTGATAATGTAAATACACTTACAGAGGAGAGGGCAAAAACCTCTGTGAGCATATTTTTGACGACAGGAAGTAATTTTGACAGCAACAACGTACAGGCTATTGCTGAATATGCAAGAACCTGTGTGGGAGATGCTGATACGGATGACATAACGATAATAGATAATCAGGGTAAGCTTCTTTTCTCGGGCTCAAGCAGTGTTGCAGCGGCCAATCCTGCCATTATGGTTGAACAGCAGGTTGAGGAATACTACAACAGTAAGCTGTGGAATCTTATGGTTAATTCGGGAGTATACAACGAGGTTTCCGTTTCTGCAAACCTTGACGTAAACATATCCGAGAAGGAAATGCGAAACCTTGAATATTATTCCAATGACGTGGACGATACGGGTCCAAAGGCTACATATTATTATTATCTTGCGGAAAATACGGACGGAACCGGCGGCGTTGTAGGTACGGACGCCAACGGAGAGGAAATCACCGACTACAATCTTTTGGATACTGCCAATGGTGAGTCTACTCTTAACCTTATAAAGGAAACATACAATACAAGCTATACTGAAACCATTACCAAGGAACCGGTAGGAAATGTTGACCTTGCCAATTCCAGCATGGCTATGTATCTTACAAAATATGATATATATGAAGAAGAAGTTATGGAGGAAAACGGTCTCCTTGAAGGAACAACCTTTGCAGAGTTTAAGGCAGCCAATCAGGAGGCTACGGAAACCATCAACGACCCTAATATGGTCGCACTTATGTCAAAGGCAACAGGAATAAAAGAGGCAAACATATATGTGGTTGAGAGAATTGTTCCTGTATTTTATCCGAAAGAGGATGCAGGCGTTCCTATGCAGAGTATAATATCTATTATACTTGCGGTTCTTATAGGATTACTGTTACTGTTTGTAGTATTTAAGGGCATGAAGACTGAGGAGGTTATCGAGATGGAGCCAGAGCTTTCCGTAGAGGCGCTTCTTGCTACAACTAAGGAAAATCAGTCTATTGATGATATAGAATTTAGTGATAACTCAGCTACAAAGGTTATGATTGATAAGTTTGTTGATGAAAACCCGGCTGCAGTTGCAACGTTGCTTAGGAATTGGCTTAATGAGGAATGGGAGTGATTTTAGATGGTATCTCAATTGGAGGATATATCAGGAGTACAAAAGGCGGCAATACTTCTTATTGCTTTGGGACCGGAGCGTTCAGCTTCTATATTTAAGCATCTGAAGGAGGATGAAATTGAACAGCTTACGCTTGAGATAGCAAATACGAAAAGTGTGAGCCCGGATATAAAGGACGCCATTTTAGATGAATTTTACGAGGTTTGTCTTGCCCAGAAATATATTGCGGAGGGCGGTATTGGTTATGCTAAGGAGCTTCTTGACAAGGCTCTCGGCGAAGACCGGGCAAGGGATGTTATAGGAAAGCTTACTGCATCATTGCAGGTAAGACCGTTCGAATTTGTAAGAAAGTCGGATGCCAGCCAGCTTCTTAACTTTATACAGGATGAGCATCCACAGACAATAGCCCTTATTCTTGCATATCTTCCATCACAGCAGGCTGCTGCGGTCGTGAGTGCACTTGCACCTGAAAAACAGGCTGATGTTGCAAAGAGAATTGCCATGATGGACAGAACAAGTCCTGACGTAATAAAGCAGGTTGAGAAGGTTCTTGAGAAGAAGCTTGCTTCACTTGTAAATCAGGATTACACAATTGTCGGTGGTATCGACTCTATCGTTAGCATACTTAATACTGTTGACAGAAGTACTGAAAAGCATATCATGGAATCTTTGGAGGTGGAAGAACCAGAACTTGCAGACGACATCAGAAGAAAGATGTTTGTATTCGAGGATATTTTGCTGCTTGACAACAGAGCCATACAGACTGTTCTTCGTGAGGTTGACAACAATGAGCTTGCAATAGCCCTTAAGAATGCAAATGATGATGTTAAGCAGATTATATTTGATAACCTTTCAAGCCGTCTTTCAACGATGATAAAAGAGGATATGGAATTTATGGGTCCTGTCAAGCTTAAGGATGTTGAGGATGCACAGCAGAAGATTGTTAATATTATAAGAAAGCTTGAAGATTCAGGTGAAATTGTTATTTCACGTGGCGGAGGTGACGAATTAGTTGTCTAATATTTATAAGCCGAATTTTACAGGTTTGGGTAAAATAGCAGGTGATCCCTTCGTTATTGATGTAAATAGCCGTGTTGCCGTTAAAATGAGTGAAAATAATAAGATTATAAGATCTGTTTCTGAAATGCAGGATGAAAATGAGGAGTTGGAAACGGAAAGCGGAGACGAAAAGATACTGAATGAAACGGCGGACATGGTAAAAGCCATAAGAGAGGAAGCAAGAGAGCAGGCGGACCTGATTATAGAGGAGGCTCATGCTGAGGCGGAGAAAATTTATGAGACTGCAAGGACAGAAGGATTTGAGCAGGGGCTTAAGGAAGGACAGGAAGAAGCTGCGGCAAGAAACGAGGAGTATCTTGCTAATCTTAAAAAAGATCAGGAACAGCTCTTTGTGCGTACTGAGCAAAAGCTTGAGGAATACTGTGAGGATGCAGAAAAACAGCTCGTTGAATTTTCCTGTAATATGATTAAAAAGCTTACGGGAATACTTGTTGATGATTACAAGCCTGTTATGATTCATATGATTAACGAGGCACTTTCAGGCGACGAGACTGGGAAAAATATAATAATAAAAATACCGGAGGAAAGCTACGCATATATATATGATAACAAGGACAGAATATCACTTTCCGCAAATCCGGCAATAAACATTGAAATTTTTGCAGACGCCAAATTAACAAAAAGGCAGTGCATTATTGAGACGGACAATGGAATTATTGATTTGTCCATGGATTTACAAGTAAATAATCTGATAACGGCAATAAAGCTATTGTCATAAATATAGAGGGTCTGCTATACTGCGTTTTTGTTTTTTGTATAACAGCCCTATGTTTATTATTAAGAGGTTTGTGATGGATAAATGCTTTGACATTCAAAAATATACATATCTTTTCGAAAGGGATTTTGCACTGCATTACGGAAAGGTTACGAAGGTTGTAGGGCTTACGATAGAATCAATAGGACCTACATGTAAGCTGGGAGATCTTTGTGAGATAAGGTCAAGGGATGGAAAGGAACAGGTAAGAGCCGAGGTTGTAGGCTTTAAGGACAACAAGGTTCTTCTTATGCCCTTTGATGTTGTGGATGGAATCGGTCTTGGAGCTACGGTAAAAAATACGGGAGAGGTTTTAAAGGTTCCCGTAGGAGAAAATCTTCTTGGAAAGGTTTTGGACGGAATAGGAAGACCTATGGACGATTCCGAAATCAAATGTGACAATGCATATCCAATTGATGCGCCCCCACCTGACCCTTTAAAAAGAAAGCTTATATCTGAGGTGCTTCCTCTTGGCGTAAAAGCGGTAGATGGTCTTCTTACTATAGGAAAGGGACAGAGAATAGGAATATTTGCGGGAAGTGGTGTTGGAAAAAGTACACTGCTTGGTATGTTTGCAAGAAATACAAAGGCAGATATAAATGTTATTGCTCTTATTGGAGAGCGTGGACGTGAGGTTGGAGAATTTATAGAGAGAGATTTGGGGGAGGAAGGACTTGCAAGGTCGGTGCTTGTTATAGCTACCTCGGATAAGCCTGCCCTCATAAGAAATAAAGCTGCAAAAACTGCTACCGCAATAGCAGAATATTTCAGGGATCAGGGTAAGGATGTGCTTCTTATGATGGATTCCCTTACACGTTTTTCCATGGCGCAGAGGGAGATAGGTCTTGCATCAGGTGAGCCTCCTGTAACGAGGGGATATCCACCGTCTGTGTATGCTGAACTGCCAAAACTTTTGGAACGGGCGGGAAATACATATCAGGGCTCCATAACAGGGCTATATACCGTTCTTGTTGACGGCGATGATTTCAATGAGCCTATTACGGATACCGCAAGAGGAATATTGGATGGACATATTATTTTATCAAGAAAGCTTGGACATAAAAATCATTATCCTGCAATAGACATACTTCAAAGCATATCAAGGTGTATGAGCTCCATTGCGGATAAGGAGCATAAGGAAGTTGCAGGAAAGCTTAAAAATGTGCTTGCAACCTACAATGATGCAGAAGATTTGATAAATATAGGCGCATACAAATCAGGATCAAATCCTGATATAGATTATGCCATCTCAAAAATTGGAAAAGTAAATGAGTATCTAATGCAGGATGTTGACACTAAATTTCTATTGGATGATGAGCTTGTCATGCTAAAAGAAATTTTTGAATAACTAAGGTGACTTTATGGCTAAATTTTTTTACCCGATGCAAAATATACTTGATATAAAGTTGCAGCTTGAGACTGTTGCAAAGCAGGAGTATGCCAATGCACAGGCTGCGCTTAATGTTGAGGAGCAAAAGCTTAAAGCCTTGCGGGACAGAAAAAGGGGATACATGCTTGAATATTCAGAGGCTATTTCCGGGAAACTGGATTTTTTAAGGATTGACGAGTGTGGTAATGCCATAGACGTAATGGAGGACCTGATTGCCGCACAGATGGAAGTTGTGCGAACAAAAAGCAGGGAACTGGAAAAGGCAAGGCAGAAGTTAAACGAGCTTATGCAGGAAAGAAAAATGCATGAAAAGCTTAAGGAAAAGAAATTTGAAGAGTTTCTTGTGGAGCTGAATGAGCAGGAAAGCAAGGAAACAGACGAGGTAGTAAGCTACCAGTTTAATAGTAAGGGACAAACGGAGGAATGATAAATGGCTAAAAGGGACAGAAATAGGGACGGAGAGAGCGGAGGCTCTAAGGTTGCAGGAGTAATTATACTTATTTTGGCGCTTACAACATTTTTTTCTGTGATGGCGCTGCTTATAAAATGTGATGTGGGGGGCTTTGGAAGTAAGGTTCTTAGACCTGTGTTTAAGGATGTACCTGTTATAAAGGAAATACTGCCGCCACCATCGGACGAGGAGGTTGCCATTGAGAGTGACTACCCTTATGATACGTTGGAAAAGGCATTAAATCAAATCAGTGTGCTTGATGCTGCAATCGGAAGTAAGGATGCGGAAATCGTTTCCCTGAATGACAGAGTGAAGGAATTGGAGGCTGAATGTGCACGCCTTGCGACGTTTGAGAATAATCAGACGGAATTTGAACAGGAAAAAAAAGAATTTTATGACGAAGTGGTCTATGGAGAATCGGCTCCGGATACCGATACATATATAGAGTGGTATAATTCCCTGGATGCAGAATATGCAGAAAAGGTTTACAGGGAGATTATAGAAGCAAAACAGGTCGATCAGGAAATTCTTGATTTGGCCAGCGCATACGAGAGCATGGACGCCAAGGATGCTGCTAAGATTCTTGAAAGCATGAAAAATGACCTTGATACGGTTGCACTTATTATGAATAATATGAGTGCAAGCTCGAGGGGTAAGATACTTGCTGAGATGGATCCGGAGTTTGCGGCTATTGTCACCAAGAAGCTTCTTCCTTAAGGGACTTATACTGCTAAATGTATGAAAGGAGACAAAAAAATGGCTATTACAACAACGGGAATCAGTCCTTTTGGCACAAAGCCAAATCCTAAGGCAAAGACGAAGGAAAAGGACGAGACTGCGGCAGATGCATTTTCATCTCTTATGAATGCGGCCTCCATGAACGGAACTGACAAGAATGATGCAGTGAAATCCAGCGATGGAAAAGTGGATGTGTCAGGGGTTGCAGACATAAATAGGACAGATGTTCAAAACAATGCAGGAGCAAAAAATGAGCCGAAAAAAACAACCGGCAAGGAGTCTGTAAAGAATGATGCCGGTAGTACGGATGCCGTCAAGGAGCCTGCCAACACCAAAATAACGGCTTCTGAGGACACAAAGGGAGTAAATACAGCCGAGACAGGTGAGGCAGATATGGATGAAGCTGCCACTGATGAGCTTGTTAAGGATGTAATATCCGAGCTTACCGACATAATTAAGGATTTGCTTGACATTGATGACGAGGAGCTTAACAAGCTGCTTGCCGAAACCGGATATAATATTCAGGATTTAATGTTAAAGTCAAATTTAACCGATTTCATCTTGCAGGCCAGTGATGCAACAAACGTAGATGCACTTATTAACGAAGATTTGAATAATTTGTTAAAAACTGCGTCAAGCCTACTTGATAATTTGATGGAAAAGTTCGATATATCAAGTGTGGATGTAGAAGCATTTGTAGCTGAGGCAGATATCGTACTTGCCGAATCAGAAGATGAAATAACGGCTCTTATGCAGGAGGACATTCCAGTATCGGAGGATGACGGCATTAAGACTGATGATACGGCTCGTGAAGCAAGGAACACCATAAGTACACATGAGGATGTGGAGGAGACAAGGGTCAACATCCATACCGAGAGTGATGAGACTGTACGAAGCACCGTAAGTGAAGCAAGACAAAGCGACAGTGCGGGCAGTGAAGGCCGTTCAGACAGACAGGATGCAAAAGCTGACATAATAAATAATCTCAATCAGGCTATAGACAATATCTCCGACACAGATATGGTAAATTCTTTAGACAGCTTTACCGAGAGCGTTTCAGAGGCGGATATCGTAAGACAGATTATAGACGAGATAAAGGTAAATATGTCAAGGGAAACAACATCACTTGAGCTTCAGCTTAATCCGGAGCATCTTGGAAAGGTACAGATAAGCGTATCCACAAGAAACGGAATTATGCAGGCACAGATAGTAACCGAAAATGAAGCTGCAAGACATGCAGTTGAAGCAAGCATGGCATCACTTAGGGAAACCTTTGATAATCAGGGACTCAAGGTGGAAGCTGTCGAGGTAATGGTTGCTACATATGAATTTTTCGGAAACGGAAAAGAGCAGCAGGGAAGTCCTAAGGGACAAAATGCAGACAGAGCAGGCAAAAATATATCGGGAGGCTTTGCGGATGAGGACATTGAAGATGCGGAGCAGCTTGAACAGGAAATGATGCAGGCTCAGGGTAACACGGTAAGCTACATGGCTTAACATAAATTATTATTTAAAAAGGAGGACACAAAATGGCAGACGCAGCAGTAAGCGGTATAGTAAAAAAATCAACTGAGTACATAAAGGCCGCTAACACGAAAGAAAAATCCGGATCTGACCTTGATAAGGATGCATTTTTACAGCTTCTTGTAACTCAGATGCAGTATCAGGATCCACTTAATCCGGGAGACAGCACAGAGTATATGTCACAGCTTGCACAGTATTCATCACTTGAGGCAACTATGAACATAAGCGAAACTCTTGAGAAGGGTAATGCACTTAATCTTGTAGGTGAGTACGTTATCATGAACACAACTGATTCAAAGGGAGAGCTTTCACAGATAAGTGGACTTGTTGAATATGCAACAGTTAAAAACGGTGAGGTTCTTTTATCAATCAATGACACCTACTATCCAGCTGATGATTTGGATTCCGTAGTTGATTATGACTATTATCTGTTTCTTCAGGAACAGGCTAAAAAGGCACAGGAAGAAGCTAATAAGGCAGACGGAGATGATAAGACAAATAACGCAGGCGGAGATGACAAGGTTACTAATGGTACTACAGAGTAGTTTCGGGAAAGGAGATTTGTATGAATAAATTAAATACCAGACTCCTTTCAATTGAACAGGCGGCAGGCATATACCTTCAAAATGAAGCACATACCCATGAAGATAAAACAAGCGAGGGTTTAAGCTTCAAGGAGATGCTTGAGAAAAAAACACTTGACAGCAGCGAAGTCAAATTTTCAAAGCATGCTAACAAGCGTTTGGAGAGCAGGAACATAACATTGTCCGATACTCAGCTTAACAGGCTTAATCAGGGCGTGGGACAGGCGAGAGAAAAAAGCATAAACGAATCTCTTGTTATGATGGATAATCTTGCATTTATTGTAAATGTAAAAAACAATACTGTTGTCACGGCACTTGAGCAGACCGAGGATAGTAATGTTTTTACAAATATTGATGGAGCAGTTATAGTTTAAAGCCGGACCAACGCGAAAGCAAGGAGGCTTAAATCCCGGATTGACTGAAGGGATATAAAATGAATGGAGGTCAACAATTATGATGAGATCACTTTATTCTGGTGTAGCAGGTCTTAGGACACACCAGACTAAGATGGATGTAATAGGTAATAATATTGCAAACGTAAACACTATAGGATTTAAATCATCCTCAACACTTTTCAGGGATGTTCTATATCAAACAACCTCAAATGCAACAGGCGCAACAGCTTCAACAGGAGGTGTAAACCCAAATCAGATAGGTCTTGGTACAAAGGTTTCCTCAATACAAACGTCCATGACGGACAATGGTGCTGCACAGAGCACAAATAACCCATATGACCTTATGCTTAACGGAGCCAGCTTTTTTATCGTATCCCGTGGAGGATCCCCTTGCTTTACAAAGGTTGGTAACTTCACTGTTGACGGTGCAGGCTGTCTTGTTACAAGTAACGGATATCAGGTTATGGGTTGGCAGGTTGACCCGGAAGACCCGAATAATATTAAGAAGGACACTGTTTCCGCACTTTATCCGGAATCAATGGACAATAAGACATCTGCCCCTGAGATGACATCAGAGGCACACATGAAGGGAAATATCGACTTTACTGATGTAAACCTTACTTCAGTTGATGGTCATGTAATGTCACTTAATATATATGATAACCTTGGATTTAATTACACAGTTAAGTTTAAGCTTACATTAGACGAGAATCAGGCTGATAAATCTCTTTACAACCTTCAACTTATGTCAATAAAGGATTGTAATAATGTGGAGATACTCGGCGGAGATGACGCATCAACTCCTGACATTACAGAAGGTGGATATCAGGCAACAATAGGCGGAGGTCAAAGCATTCAGATTAAGTTTAATCCGGACGGCGGTAAATTTGAGTATGTAGGGGCGGCAGGACAGGATAGTGCGCTTTTACAGATTACTCCGCTTACAAATGACAAGGGAAATGTATTCCAGTCAGTGATAAATGGTGAGTTTGTGGAGGGCATAAATATTGATTTCCATGGACTTACAATGTATGAATCAGATGGAACATGTACGGCTAAGGCTGTAAGAGGCTCAACGGGCTCAGAGGGCGGCGGACGTGCAATGGGTAAGCTCGAGGATGTAAATATCGATACATCAGGAAAGATTTTTGGAGTATACAGCAACGGCGAGACAAGACTTATGGGACAGATTGCAGTTGCAAACTTCGTAAATCCTATGGCGCTTGAAGCTATTGGTAACAGCATGTATGTTGCAACACAAAACTCAGGCGAATTTGACGGAATCGGTTCTGCCGTTGATGAAGATGGTGGCTCCATGGCACAGGGAGTTCTTGAAATGTCAAATACTGATTTGTCAAGAGAGTTTACTGATATGATTACAACTCAGAGAGGTTTCCAGGCAAATTCACGTATCATTACAACCTCAGACTCAATGCTTGAGGAGCTTGTAAACCTTAAGAGATAGGTTTATCATAACAATTTAAATTGATATAAGGGACTGTCGCAGTAAAAATATTGCGACAGCCTCTTGTTTTTTTTGTAGACATAAAAAAACAAATATGCTATAATCTTTATGTTGTAAATTTATACATAAATAATATGGTGTTTTTGATTGGCTTTTATTTGGAGAGGCAGGTGTTAGTATGATAGAAGTTACAAGGCTTAACGGAACAAAAGTTACTATAAATGCTGAACATATAGAAACTGTTGACGAGACACCGGATACCGTTATTACACTAGTGAGCGGTAAAAAATTTATTGTGACGGAAAAAACGGAAGACGTTACAAATTTGGTTATAGAATACAAAAAGAAAACGCATATGATAAATGCGGTTGGATAGAGGTGAGATAAAGTGGATTTAGCTTCCATAATAGGTCTTATTGCAGCATTTGCACTTATGATTTTCGGTATAACAAACGAGAAAGGAATGGGTGCCCTTGGGTCATTCCTTGACCCGCCGTCTGCACTCATTACATTCGGTGGATCGTTCGGTGCAATGTTTGCTGCCAGTCATATAAAAAGCTTTCTGGCAGGACTGAAATCATTTTTACTTATATTTAAGATGCCGAAACAAAGCGAAGGTGACACAATCAAGTCTATTATTGAATTGTCAAATCTTGCAAGACGAGAAGGCCTTTTAGCACTTGAGGAATCTGCAAACAATCTTGAAGATGAATTTATGAAGAAGGGTGTTATGCTTATAGTGGATGGTACCGATCCGGAACTTGTAAGAAGCATACTTGAGGCGGAGCTTGTAAATGTAGATTCGCGTCATCAGGCTAACATACAGTTTTGGAAGGGACTTGGTGCCATGGGACCTGCATGGGGTATGATTGGTACTCTTATAGGTCTTATCAACATGCTTAAGGATTTGTCCGACCCGGATTCCATCGGACCTAACATGGCGGTTGCGCTTGTTACCACACTTTATGGTTCCGTGCTTGCAAACTGGATATGTACGCCGGTTTCAACTAAGCTGGGCATACTTAATGACACTGAGATAAAGCTTAAAGAGGTAATGATTGAGGGTATTTTATCCATACAGGCAGGAGAAAACCCTAGAGTTATAGAAGAGAAACTTAAATCTTTCCTTTCACCTAATGAGAGAAAAGCAATGAGTGAGGAGGAACCGGCTAATGGCTAAGAGAAAAGAACCACCTGCTGAGGAAGGCTCGCCGGCATGGATGGCGACATTCAGTGACCTTATGAACCTTTTGCTCTGTTTCTTTGTGCTTTTGTTTGCCAGTTCAACTATGGACGAGGGCAAAATACAAAAAATTGCTGCATCCTTTGACAATATGTCCTTTAATGTCATGGATAGCGGAAATGTATCTCTTGTAAACGGAGATATGATGTCGGGAGGAGTAACGCAGCTTCCTGATGTTTACAGTATTATGTCTGAGGCGGGTAAAAACATTGAGGGCACCACAGGTGAAGAAAGTGTTTCATCTGCTTCCGATGCTGAGAAACTCTCCGATCAGGAGCTGAAGGAGGAATACGAGGCACGAGGTGAGGCGCAGTCTGAGGAAATGTACGAGGAGGTAGTACAGCTTGCCGAATCTTACAGAATAGATAATATAATAAATATTGATTACAATGAACAGTACGTTGAATTGGATTTAGAGGGATCATTGCTTTTTGAATCGGGCAGTGCTGAAATAAAGGATGATTCAAAGCTGTTTTTACAGAAAATTGCCAGTATACTTACCAAGTATAAGTATTGTATAATTGAGATTGAGGGACATACGGATAATGTACCGATATCCACATCTGCCTTTGAAAATAATAGGCAGCTTTCTGCTGAGAGGGCAAGAAACGTATATGAATATATCATAACCCAGGAGAATTTTATTGATGCAAACATGAAGATTGCCGGATATGGTGAAAGCAAGCCTATAGCCTCCAATGCAACGGAGGAGGGCAGAGCTAAAAACAGACGGGTATGCATTAAGATATATAACAACCAAAATTCTCAATAGATTAAAGCGGACGTTCAAGATGAAGGGAGTCACATAATGAAAAAAAATCTTATAACCGTACTTATTTTAGCAATAAGTATTATAAACCTTGTTTTTAACATTATTTTATTCTTTGTCTTTATGCCGTCGGTGGCTAAGACAAACAAGCTTATCGGGGATATATCCGAGGTGCTTGACTTAGAGCTTGCATCACAGTCTGCTGCTTCGGCAGGACAGGTGGATGTGAATAATCTTGTGGAATTCACGCTTGAGCAGGGAAGTCCGATTAATCTTGCATCGGATGGTTCCAATGAACTTCATGCACTCAAGTATGGTATTACAATAAAATTGGATAAGACGGCAAAGGATTATGAACAGATAAATACCACACTTTCTGCATCTACATCCTCTGTATATGATATGACGAGAGATGTTGTAGGACAATACACATATAAGCAGGTTATTGATGTAAATGTACAAAGAGAGATAAAGGAAAAGCTGCTTGCAGAATTCAAGGAATATTTCAATACGGAATGTATTTATTCCGTGGAGTTTTATGATTGGGTAGCACAGTAGACACTATGAGCTTAGGAGGTGAGATGTGTGGCAGACGTACTCTCACAAAATGAAATAGACAACCTGTTAAAGCAATTAAGCTCTGGTGAACTGGATGTTGAAGATATAGAGGAAACACCGAGTGTGAAGGTCAAAGAGTATGACTTTTCAAGACCGGCTAAGTTTTCGAAAGAGCACCTTAGAACTCTGGAGATTATATTTGAGCATTTTGGGCGACTTCTAAGTAGCAACCTTCCTGCATATTTTAGAAAGAATGTACAGGTTGAGGTTATGAACTCGGAGGCAGTAATATATTCTGAGTTTTCAAATGCCCTTTCTAATCCGGTGCTTCTTGGAATTGTCAATATGTCGCCGCTTCAGGGCAACATTATTATGGAGATTGCGACAAACATAGGTTATGCAATTATTGACAGGATGCTTGGCGGGTTTGGAGAACCTCTTGACAAAATGAGAGATTTTTCGGAGATAGAGCTTTCCGTTCTCGAAAGGATTTTTAATATTATTATTGATTTGCTTCGGGAACCATGGAAAAATGTTATTGAAATCACACCTTATCTTGAAAGGATAGAGACAAATTCACAGTTTGCACAGATTATATCGCCTTCCGAGATGATTGCCGTTGTGACAATCAACATAAATATAGGCGGTGTTGAGGGACTTATGAATGTTTGTCTTCCCTATATAACATTGGAAGATATCATGGATAAGTTGAACACCAAGTATTGGTTCTCAACAATGCAGGCAAAGGATGAGCAAAGTTATTCTGAGTTTATTGAGACTGTGATTAACAAGGCTCTTATCCCGATTTCAGCGGAGCTTGGAACGAGCACCATAATGGTTATGGATTTTATCAACCTTCAGGTTGGTGATATTATAAAATTAAATAAAAAAGTTGAAGATGAGCTTGATGTTTACGTGGGTAATATTGTAAAATTTAAAGCGTTACCGGGCTCTTCGGAAAAGAAATATGCAGTTAAAGTTACAGAAATAATCAGAGAGGAGGAATAAAAGAGATGGACGGAATGTTATCTCAGGAAGAGATTAATGCATTGCTTGGCGGGGCATCTAATGATAGCTCTACTGAAAGTAACAGCATGACGCTTGAAGATGAAGAAAAAGATGCCATCGGTGAAATTTCCAACATATGTATGGGTACGGCGGCAACAACTCTTTATTCCTTAGTAAACCAAAAGGTACTTATAACAACCCCTGTTGTCAAAATTAACAATTGGGAAAATTTAACTTCAAATTATGAGAAACCTTGTGTTTTCATTAATATTTTCTATCGTGAGGGTATTGATGGAAACAATGTATTGATACTTAAGGAAGATGATGTTAAGATAATAACTGATTTGATGATGGGTGGGGATGGATTAAACCCGTCTGACGAGCTTACTGAGCTTCACTTTAGTGCAATATGTGAAGCTATGAACCAAATGATGGGTTCAGCGTCAACATCCCTTTCTTCCATGTTAAATCGTAAAATTGATATAAGTCCGCCTGAGGCAGACTTGGTGGACATGGCGGGGGATATTGACACATCAAAGGTGGATGCATTTCTTGCTAGCGACTTTGTTGAGGTCACATTTAGAATGACCATAGGCGATTTAGTTGATAGTACAATAATGCAGCTCTATCCGATTGATTTTGCCAAAGAATTATATACAATATTCAGTGGAGATGCAGGTGATGGAGCAAAAGCTGAAGCTCCACAGGCGGCAGCACCACAGCCATCTGCGCCTACACCACCACCACAGCCACAGCCGACAATGGCGCAGCCGCAGATGCAGGCAATGCCTCAGGCAGCAATGGCGCAGCAACCTATGATGGGAATGCCTATGATGGGGGCGCCGATGTCAGGGGCACCAATGATGGGAGTTCCGATGATGCCGCAACAGGATGTGAATGTACAAAATGTTCAGTTCCAAGCATTTAATTCGTTTGTTAATCCTGCATTACAGCAGGAAAACATAGATTTAATAATGGATGTACCTTTGGAGGTTTCCGTTGTATTAGGAAGAACAAGAAAATCAATAAAAGAAATTCTTGAATTTTCTCCAGGTACAATCATTGAATTAGATAAGCTTGCAGGTGAGGCCATAGATGTAATGGTAAATCAGAAGCTTGTCGCAAAGGGTGAGGTAGTTGTTATCGAGGAAAGCTTCGGTATCAGAATCACGGAAATTATTAAGGAAAAAATGTAAAAGGAGAATAAATTATGGCAAAAAGTATACTTATATGTGATGATGCTGCTTTTATGAGGATGATGATTAAGGATATTTTAACAAAAAATGGCTACAATATCGCAGGAGAGGCAGAAAATGGTGCAAAGGCTGTGGAAAAATATGCTGAGACAAAGCCTGATCTTGTACTTATGGATATAACTATGCCTGAGATGGATGGTATACAGGCACTTAAACAGATTAAGTCCAGTGATCCGAATGCCAGTATTGTAATGTGTTCTGCAATGGGACAGCAGGCTATGGTTATTGAGGCTATACAGTCAGGAGCAAAGGACTTTATTGTTAAGCCTTTCCAGCCTGACAGAGTTATTGAAGCTGTTAAAAAGGTAGTTGGTTAATAGTGTTTATTTTTCTTACCAATAGTACGGGATTTAGTGTAGTTTGGCAGACGATAAAGCTTATACTTATATTTATTATTATACTTATATTGGCTTACTATGCTACAAAGCTTGTTGCCGGATTTCACAAGAATTCTTTAAGTGGGAGAACAAACTTAAAAATAGTAGAGTCCATGAGTCTCGGTAATAACAAATTTTTGGTTGTTGTGGAGATTAATGGCTTTTATTATGCACTGGGAGTAGGAAAGGACAATGTTACGCTTATTGATAAGCTGTCTGATTATACTCCCCGAGATGCGGAGGGCTTTCATGATGTAGATAATCCTAAAAAAGGCTTTAAGGATGTTCTGGCACAATTTAAGACAAAATCAGAAGCTGATAATAAAAATCAGGATATGAAATAAGACAGATAAAGTGGGTTTTTAGGATGAAATATAAAAAACTTTGCAAATATGTAATACTTCTTTTTATTGCTATAGTTGTTATATTTTCTGGCACAACTTCATATGCTACGGGTATTACCCCGGAAACCGATGCTGAGGAGGGCATGGATGAGGAATTTGACGATGATGATGGTGTTTCAGTAGGACTTACTCTTGATACCAACTCTGATTCGACAACTCTTTCAGGCACCCTGCAGATTTTATTGGTTATAACAATAATTTCAATAGCTCCGTCAATATTAGTTATGGTGACGTCCTTTACGAGAATTATTGTTGTTCTTCATTTCTTAAGAACTGCAATAGGAACCCAATCGTCGCCACCAAATAATGTATTGATAGGGCTCTCGTTATTTTTGACATTATTTATTATGAGTCCGGTTTTTTCTCAGGTAAAGACGCAGGCGATTGATCCGCTTACGGCAGATGAAATAAGCCAGGAGGAAGCGATAGACAGATGTATTCAGCCTGTAAGGGAATTTATGCTCAGGCAGGTAAGACAGGAGGACCTCAGGCTGTTTATGGATATAGCTGAAATAGGAACGGTTGAAAGTGTGGAGGATATTCCGATTACCGTTGTCATTCCGGCATTTATTATAAGCGAGCTTAGAGCCGCATTTATAATCGGCTTTATGATATATATACCTTTTATTGTTATAGATATGGTTGTGGCGTCGGTGCTTATGGCGATGGGTATGATGATGTTGCCGCCTACGACAATATCCATGCCTTTTAAGATACTTTTGTTTATCCTTGCCGACGGCTGGAATTTAGTTATAGGACAGCTTGTTTCGTCCTTTATTTTCTGATATTTTTAAGGAAGGGTATATACTAAGATACGAGGTGATAAATTGTGACTACAGGCGACGTTATGGAGGTAGCGGTTCAGGCTATATGGCTTGTTTTAAAGTGCAGCGCGCCTATGCTGCTTGTATCTCTTATTGTTGGACTTATAATAAGTATTTTTCAGACTGTTACGTCCATACAGGAGCAGACACTAACCTTTGTGCCAAAGATGCTTTCCATTTTTTTGACGTTAATTATATGCGGTGATTGGATATTAACGAATATTCTTTCATTTATTCAGGATTTGTATAGCAGATTTGGGGAATTTGTGAGGTAGCATGTTGTGGATTTGACGATATCAACCTTAACATTAGAATCTTTTCTGCTTGTGGTAGTGAGGACAGGCGCTTTTACTGCGGTTGCTCCGCTTTTTGGACACAGAAGCGTCAATGCGAGACTTAGAATACTTTTTGCAGCATGTATTTCTCTGACCGTTTTTTCGGCAAAGAATATAGCGCTTCCTGTTTATTCCTCGGTACTTGGATATTCAATGCTTGTTATTAAGGAAGCGGCAGTGGGTTTATCGCTTGGGTTTGTTGCAAAGCTTGTCATGTCAACACTTATTCTTGCAGGCGAATTTATAGATAGGGAAATAGGCTTTACTATGTCCACCAACTTTGACCCAAGTACAGGTGCAATGGTTACGATTACGGCAGAGCTTTATGACAAGCTTATCTATGTCATAATCATAATAACGGGAATGCATCATTATATTATAAGAGCCATTGCCCAGACCTTTGACATTATTCCGGTGGGACAGGTAAATGCAAGCTTTGACAAACTGTATGTAACTGTACTTGATTTTATAATACAGTATTATAATATAGGATTTATGATTGCCATGCCGATTTTTATTTCGATGACAATGTTAAACGTAATTTTGGGAGTTTTGACAAAGAGTTCTCCTCAGATGAACATGTTTGCAATAGGAATGCAGATGAAAGTTATTATAGGAATGCTAGCGTTTACGATAGTTATTGTTTTTGTTCCGGGAATTGCAAATATTCTTATGGACAGAATGCAGACAATGCTTAATTCCTTGATTGGAGGCTTTTAATATGGAGTTATACAGCTCCGGCATAAAATATAATCTTCAGTTTTTTGCCCAGGAAGGACAGGGCGGTGAAAAAACTGAAGAACCAACGGCAAAAAAAATTGAGGATACACGTAAGGAAGGACAGGTAGCTAAAAGTAAAGAGATTTCATCTGCGTTTTCACTTTTGGCACTTTTTCTGTGTCTGCGAGTATTTATTGGTTTTCTGGGCGAGAGAATGCAGGGCGCTTTTTTTTCCTTTTGGAAGGAAATGTCAATATATCCAAAGGATGATTTTAACTCTGTAACTGCATGGCAGATATTGCTTGACGCAATAATATATTTGCTTATTACATGTCTTCCTTTTTTGGCGGTGGCATTTATTGTTTCTTTTATGTCTCAGAAGGTTCAGATTAAATGGATGGTGACGACAAAGCCGCTTAAGCCTAAATTTAATAAGCTTAACCCAATAAGCGGATTTAAGCGTATGTTTTCAAAGCAGGCATTGTTTGATTTGCTTCTGTCCATTTTTAAAATAGTATTGTTTGCCGCTATAGCCTATTCGGTTGTGAAGGACAATGTAGGCATTATTTTATCGTTGTATACCTTGAACATAAAGGATTGTCTTGGTATTTTGTTCGACCTTGTAATGGAGCTTGGAATTAAAATATCCTTAGTTTATATTGTGATAAGCTTAGCAGATTACGTATTTCAGAGATGGAAGCACAAGCAGGATATAAAAATGACAAAGCAGGAGGTCAAGGATGAATATAAAAACCAAGAAGGAGACCCAAAGGTAAAGAGTCAGCAGAGACAGAGAATGCAGCAGGCATCAAGAAGGCGTATGATGCANAGCATTCCCGAGGCAGATGTTGTAATAACAAACCCTACACATTTTGCAGTTGCACTTAAATATGACAATACGGTAAGCGAAGCACCTGTTGTTACGGCAAAGGGAGCGGATTATCTGGCCTTTAAGATAAGAGATATAGCGATGGAAAACGGTGTGGAGATTGTGGAAAATAAACCGCTTGCTAGGATGCTGTATTCAAATGTTGATATTGGAAGAGAAATACCGCCGGAGCTTTATCAGTCGGTGGCAGAAATTCTTGCTTACGTTTATGGAATAAAAAATAAAGCAAGTTAGGTCCTAAAATAGAAAGGAGGTACAATGGAATATGAAACGTAATGATTTATTTCTTGGTATATATCTGTTAGCAGCAGTTATATTCCTTATTATTCCTATGCCTTCTCAGATGCTTGATGTGCTTATACTTTTTAATGTTTCAATGTCGCTGGTTATAGTATTTAACTGTCTGTTTACATCAGAGACACTTAATATGTCGGGTTTTCCTACGTTGCTTTTGTTCACAACCGTATTCAGGATATCCTTAAATGTATCCTCAACAAGACTTATTCTCTCTACAGGAGATCCGGGACAGGTGGTACAGGTTTTCGGNTCCTTCGTAGGAGGCGGAAATCTTGTAATCGGAGCTATCGTTTTCGTTGTACTTATCATNGTACAGATGCTTGTTATNAACAAGGGTTCAGAGAGAGTATCAGAGGTAACGGCGNGATTTACACTTGATGCTATGCCGGGTAAACAGATGGCTATTGATGCGGACCTTAACACAGGTGCAATAACCGACCAGGANGCTATAGTAAGAAGAGAAAAGATACAGGCGGAATCAGCGTTTTTCGGAGCCATGGATGGTGCTTCCAAATATGTTAAGGGAGATGCCACTGCCGGTCTTATCATTACGCTTATAAATATCGTGGGTGGTCTTGTAATCGGAGTGACNTCCATGGGTCTTACCATGAATGANGCNCTTNATAAATTCGTTATACTTACAATCGGTGACGGACTTGTTTCACAGATACCTTCCATGCTTATNTCTCTTTCCACAGGTATACTTGTCACAAAGGCATCGAAGGAGGAAAATATAGGAGATATACTTATCGGACAGCTTTTTTCCATTCCGAAGGTTCTCCTTATGGTTGGAATTACCATGATGATTCTTGGTATCATGACGCCCCTTAACCTTTTGTTCTGTGGTGCTTACGGTATTCTTTTCATCATTCTTTCCTTTGCCATACGTGGAAGCCAGGAGGAGGCAGCTATAAAGGAGGAGGTTNNGGAGGANGAAATCCAGGCAGATGAGGTCAGAAGACATGAAAATGTTAATTCACTGCTTCAGGTTGACCCTATTGAACTTGAGTTTGGTTATGGTATAATACCATTNGCTGACGTAAATCAGGGAGGAGATTTGCTTGACAGAGTTGTCATGATAAGAAGACAGATNGCCCTTGAGCTTGGAGCTGTCGTGCCGATTATAAGACTCAGGGATAATATACAGCTTAACCCTAACCAATACATAATAAAGATTAAGGGAATACAGGTCAGTGAAGGNGAGATACTGTTTGACCATTATATGGCNATGAATCCGGGCTATGTTGAGGATGAGATAACNGGTATTCCTACCTTTGAGCCGGCATTNCACCTTGAGGCAATGTGGATTACNGAATCACAGAGAGANCGTGCCGAGTCACTTGGATATACGGTAGTTGACCCNCCATCCATTATTGCTACTCACCTTACGGAGATTATNAAGGAGCATCTTGACGAGNTGCTTAACAGACAGGATGTACAGAATCTTATTGACAACATCAAAGANACTAACAAGACTCTTGTTGATGAGCTTGTGCCTAAGCTTTTAGGTGTAGGCGATATTCAAAAGGTTTTGCAAAATCTTTTAAAAGAGGGTATATCAATAAGAGACCTTGTAACTATATTTGAAACACTTGCGGATTATGCAGCAACGAGCCGTGATACTGANATACTTACTGAATATGTGCGTCAGTCCTTAAAGAGNGCCATATCAAACAAGTATTTTGGTGACAGTGANACAACAACGGTCGTAACCCTTGACCCTAAGGTTGAGCAGATGATTATGAATTCTATTAAGCAGACNGANCAGGGGGCATATATATCCCTTGACCCTGCAATTACGAAACAGATACTTGGTGCAACNGAAGCGGAGATACAAAAGCTGGANAATAAGGGACAATCACCAATTATAATTACATCTCCNATTGTGAGAATGTATTTTAAGAAGCTTACAAACGATTATTTTAAGGATTTAATTGTTATTTCATACAACGAGATTGATTCAGACATAGAGCTTAAATCCGTGGGAGTGGTGACGATAGATGATAATTAAGAAATTTCAGGCACAAACTGAAAAGGATGCAACGCTTATGGCNAANGAGGAGCTTGGTCCTGACGCTATTGTGATGAACATAAAGACAATAAAGCCAAAGGGAATTTTCAGCCTGTTTAAAAAACCGAGAGTGGAGCTTACTGCCGCAATTGACGAAAATGCATCAGAGAAAAAGGAGGCTGCCAAAAAGCAGTTTGCAAAGACAGTGGAGGAGACTCCTTATATATTTGGCAATGATGTGTTTACCTCGTCAGATAATGAGTACACTGCGGAAACTCAAAATGCAATAGAGGAAAAGATAAATAATATTGCAAGGCTTTTAGAACAGCAGCTTGCAGCGCCTAAGGCTGAGCCTGAGAAGAAAGCTCCAAAGGAGGAAGATAATGAAGTTAAAGAGCCTGAGGAGGTTAAGGAGGAGGAACAAAAGCCAAAGGTTTTAGATCTTATAAGAAATCAGCTCATTGAGAATGAGGTACAGGAAAAATATGCAGATGCAATCATTAATGAGCTTGAAAATCAGAATGAAAATCAACCGATTGACAGCCTGCTTGCATACATTTATCAGAAAATTGTTTTAAAGCTTGGAGAGGTTGAGATAGTTAAATGTTCTGAAAATAAACCTAAAATTGTATTTTTTGTAGGAAATACCGGTGTGGGAAAGACAACCACAATGGCAAAGCTTGCCTCAAAATTTAAGCTGGAGCAGAAGCTTGAGATTGCCATGTTCTCACTTGATACATACCGAATTGCCGCTATAGAGCAGATAAAAACCTATGCAAATATTTTAAATACTCCTATGGAGGTTGTGTACACGCCTGAGGAAATGAGAAAGCTTGTAGAAAAATACAAGGACTGTGATTTGATATTTGTGGATACGGCAGGCAGGTCACACAAAAACAGTGAACAGAAAAATGATTTGGATTCTATAATAGGCTGTGTTAAGGAATATGAATGTGAAATATTATTAGTAGTGAGTGCAACAACAAAATACAGTGATTTAAAAAGTATTGCCGATGTATACGGTGATTTGTTTGATTATAAGCTTGTATTTACAAAGCTTGATGAAACAAGAGGCTTGGGAAACATACTTAATCTTAAGCTTGATACGAATAAGAGCTTATCCTATGTAACATGGGGACAAAATGTGCCTGAGGACATTGGCGCATTAAATTCACAGGTTATTGCAAAAAAACTGTTGGGAGGTGCGGAGTAAATGGATCAGGCATCAAAACTCAGACAGCTTATGGGTAACGAGGACAACAGGCAGCTTATGGATATTGAATACGCCAATTCAAGTGCAAAGGTTATAGTTGTAACAAGCGGCAAGGGCGGAGTAGGAAAAACAAGCTTTTCCGTTAATGCGGCAATGGAGTTTGCAAGAAAAGGAAAAAAGGTCGTTGTATTTGAGACTGATTTTGGCCTTGCCAATGTGGAGTTCATGTTAGGCATAAGACCAAAGTACAATTTGCTTGATTTAATACATAATAATATGTCTATGGAGGACATCATAACGCAGGGTCCTGAAAATATAGGATTTATTTCGGGAGGTTCAGGTGTTTCTGAACTGGCAACACTTGACAACGACAGCATTAAGTTGTTAATATCAAAGTTAGTACAATTAGATAAAATGTATGATATTGTTATTATTGATACTGGGGCAGGAATTACGGATTCTGTTATGGAGTTTGTTCTTGTTAGTCCCGAGGTTGTTCTTGTTGTTACTCCGGAGCCTACATCCATAACGGATTCCTATTCGTTGCTTAAGGTTCTTAGAAGAAAGGACAAATTTAACCCGTTGTTTAAGACTATCAATGTTGTTGTAAACAGAGCTTCAGATGAGGAGGAGGGTATTGAAGTATACAATAAGATAAATACGGTTTCATCCAAATTTTTAAATATTGATTTAAAATACATGGGGTTTGTACCACAGGATAAAAATGCATCATATGCCGTTATAGAGCAAAAGCCGGTTGTTTCGGCATATCCCATGTCGCCTGCGTCAAAGGCAATCGCCGAGATAACCGATAAGCTGTTTCTCGATGACAGGGATGAATATGAAAAAAAACAGGGGATAGCAAAAGTTTTCCTTAATTTTATTAAATCAAAAAGAAAAAAATTATAAAAAGTGTGTGAGGGTATAAGAATATGGTTATTGCTATTGGAAACAAAATTGAATTGGTACAGTTGGAGCAGGTAATAAAAAATGATAAAAATAAAAAGGTATATGTTAGTAAGATATACGATATTCTTTCTGAGGATACACTTCAGATAGCAATGCCTATTTATGACGGTAAAATTGTTCCGTTACCCGTTGATGAGAAATATTCAGCATGCTTTTATACGACAAAGGGGCTTTTGCAGTGTAATGTTTTAATTACCTCAAGATATAAAAGCGGCAATCTTTTCTTCCTTGAGATACTTATGCTTGAGGAACCGGCAAAGGTACAAAGAAGGGAATTTTACAGATATAAGTGTGTATTGCCTGCCGCACTGAGGGTAGTGTCGGATATGGAATATGAGACGGGAGTCTACGAGGATATAGACGTTACAGAGGATGAGCTTGAGTGGCAGCAAGCTAAAATACTTGATATAAGCGGTGGAGGAGTAAGGCTTATACAGAAAGCACACCTTGAAAAAAATGAGATTGTAAAAATTAAATTTGAGATAGGCATGGTAGGAGAGATTATAAGACTTAGTTTGTTTGCAAGAATTTTAAGCAGTACAATTATGAATAATCAGACCAACCTTTATGAGCAGAGACTTGAATTTATGAAAATCACTCAGGATGACAGGGACAAGATAATAAGATATATTTTTGAAAATGAGAGAATTAATAGGGCAAAAGAATCGAGACTGATGTAATATGAAAAAAGTTTTAGTAATTGATGACTCTGCACTTATGAGAAGGGCTGTTTCTGATATAATTAACAGGACAAATAAATACAGCGTATCATATGCAGCATGTAATGCCCTTGAGGGGCTTGATTTTATAGCTAAAAATCAGGATTTGGATGTCATACTATGTGACATTGATATGCCGAAGATGACCGGACTTGAATTTTTAAAGGTTTTACCGGAGAAGCATATTCATATTCCTGTTATTATATTCAGTTCAAGTGAGGATTCAAAGAATACAATAACCGCACTTGAGCTTGGAGCTATTGAGTTTATAAAAAAGCCGTCAGGCAGTAAGGATAAAGGGCTCTTTGAGGACAGGATATACAAGGCGCTTGATATGGCGGTAAGCCTGAAGGAAAAAAAAGTCAGGTATACGGAGAATAAGGAAAAAGATTCCGTCTGTGAGAAAGAACAAAGGTTTGAGGAAAAGAAACACAGTCTGACCTTTGACACTCGAAAGGGCAATAAGCTTGTGGCCATTGTCTGTTCCACAGGGGGACCGAAAGCCCTACAGAGCGTTCTTCCAAAGATTCCTGCAAATATCAATGCTCCCATAGTGCTTGTCCAGCATATGCCGGCAGGCTTTACCGGCTCTCTTGCCGCAAGACTTAATGATTTAAGTCATATAAGGGTTAAGGAGGCAGCGGAGGGAGATATTCTTCAAAAGGGTGTATGCTATATAGCCAGAGGCGGTAAGCACCTTACGGTAGTACATGATGGAAAGAATCATAAGATTTTATTTGATGATTCACCTCCGGTAGGAGGTTTAAAACCATTTGGAAATATTATGTATTATAGCTTATGTGATACTGTATATGATGAGATAATTTGTGTAGTGCTGACAGGAATGGGTGCTGACGGCACAAAGGGCATTGCAAAATTATCAGAAAATAAAAAGATATATGTTATAGCACAGGATGAGGAGTCAAGTACAGTGTACGGGATGCCAAAAGCTGTATACGAGAAAGGACTAGCTGATTATGTGTGCGGCTTAAATGAGGTTGCAGATACTATTACGAAGAAAGTGGGTGTACGTTAATGGATTTAAGTCAATATCTTGAGATTTTTATTGACGAAACAAAAGAGCATTTACAGACATTGAATGATCAGGTGCTTATTCTTGAGGCAGAACCTGAAAACATTGATACCGTAAATGAAATATTTAGGGCGGCACATTCCCTGAAGGGAATGGCAGGTACAATGGGCTTTAAGAGAATGCAGAGATTAACCCATGATATGGAAAATGTCTTTTCTGAAATCAGAAATGGTAAGCTTAATGTAAATGCTGATATGGTTGATATTGTATTCAAGTGTCTTGATGCGATTGAGGGATATCTTACAAATATAATTGAATCTGCCGATGAGGGAACTGAGGACAACGAGGAACTTATAGGGCTTCTGAATGATGCTCTTGAGAATAGCGAGGATGCTGCACCTGCCCAAGAAAAAAATAAGGAGGCAGAGTCTGAAAAAACATCATCTGAAACAGAGGTTGATGGAGACAAATGCAAATTCAGAAGTGTTCCTATAGCAGATTTTGAGAAAAATGCCATGCTTGAGGCAAAAGAAAAGGGAATGCATGTATATGCAGTTACCGTATATCTTCAGGAGTCGTGTCTTTTGAAGGCTGCAAGGGCGTTTTTGGTGTTTAAGGGCGTTGAGGAAAAAGGTGAGGTTATTAAATCACATCCGAGTGCTCAGGATATTGAGGACGAGAAATTTGAAACGGATTTTTCCATGTTTATTGTATCGGAAATGTCCATTGATGAAATAAAAACCACAATTGAAAATGTGTCTGAGATTAAGGAGGCAGTCATTGAGGAATACGAAATTTCAGATGCTGTTACGGAGGCAGCTCCTAAGATTGAGGAGCCGAAAAATAAGGTGGAGGAAGCTCCAAAGCCTGCGGTAAGTGAGAAGAAGGAGGAAAAGAAGGCGCCTGCAAAGGCTGCCGGAAAGCCTGTAGTAAACCGCTCGGTAAGAGTTGATATTGAGAAGCTTGACGATTTGATGAATCTTGTGTCGGAGCTTATTATTGCAAAAAATGGACTTGTTTCAGTTTCAGGAGCTGCGACTGCAAATGACCAGAAGTTTAATGAACAGATAGAATATTTGGAACGTATCACTACAAATCTTCACGAGTCTGTCATGAAAACCCGAATGGTTCCTATTGAGAGTGTTGTAAACCGTTTCCCAAGAATGATAAGGGATTTGTCTAAAAAGCTTAACAAGGAAATGGAGCTTATTATGACAGGTGAGGATACGGAGCTGGATAGGACCGTTATAGATGAGATAGGCGATCCTCTTATGCATATGCTTAGAAATGCTGCGGATCATGGACTTGAGTCTACAATCGATAGGTTAAGAATTGGCAAGCCACAGGTTGGAACAATACGTCTTGATGCATATCAGGATGGAAATAATGTTACAATTGAGGTTTCCGATGACGGAGCCGGAATAGATGTTGAAAGAATAAAACAAAAGGCCATTGATAAGGGTGCAATAACCGAGGAGCAGGCTGAATATATGTCTGAGAAGGAGGCGGTTGACCTTTTGTTCCAGCCGGCATTTTCAACCGCAGAGAAGATATCGGATGTTTCGGGACGTGGAGTAGGACTTGACGTTGTAAAGAATAAGATAGAGGGACTTGGCGGAGATGTTGAGGTTGCATCCAAGCTGGGAGAAGGAACGACATTTATTGTAAGGCTTCCTCTTACATTGGCAATTATTCAGGCACTCATGGTTGATGTGTGCGGAGAAAAATATGCGTTGCCGTTAAATTCAATAGTAACTCTTGAGGAGATACTTCCTGAGGACATAAAGTATGTACATACAAAGGAGGTAATAAACCTTCGTGGAACGGTTATTCCTCTTGTAAGATTAAATGAGGTTCTTGATGTCCCAAGTGACGATAGTGAGGAGACAGATTCTGATGACGAAGGACTTGTTGTTGTAATTGTAAAGAAGGGAGATAAGCAGGCAGGACTTGTTATCAGTAAGCTTATCGGACAGCAGGAAATCGTTATAAAGCCTCTTGGCAAGTTTATACATGTTCCAAAGATTATAAGCGGTGCAACCATTCTTGGAAATGGTGACGTAGCCCTTATAATTGATTCAAACACTTTAGTTTAGGAGGTGCCGTATGGATAACAATCAAGTAAATACAAACAGAAAGCAATATATTATTTTAAGATTTGACAGTGAACAATACGGCATAGATATTTCTTACATAGACAATATCGTGAGATTACAGCCTATAACCAGGGTACCGCACTCGCAGCCATATTTCCTCGGAGTGATAAATCTTCGTGGTGAAATTATACCTGTTATGAGCATGAGAAGAAAGTTTGAGCTTGATGATGCGGAAAACACGGGTAAAACCCGTATACTTATCATAAAGGCTGAAAGCGCCAAGATAGGTATTTTAGTTGACGAGGTACGGGAGGTTGTAACTCTTGACGAAGATGATGTTGAAAAGCTTACTTCGGATGACTCAAGAGCATATCTTACCGGTATAGGCAAGTACAATGAAACACTGATTTCGCTTATTAATATAAGCGGTTTGGTTGCTGACATTGACAATGAATGATAAGGTGGTGGTTAAATGGATAATGCACATGGAGAAATGTCCGACGTTGTAAAAAATGCTCTTGCCGAGATTGGAAATATTGGAGCAGGAAATGCCGCAACGTCACTATCTACCATGCTTTCAGCAGAGCTTACCATGTCTCCTCCGCAGGTTGACATATATGATTTCAATGAGCTGGAGAACATTTTAGGTGGACCTGACCAGGTTGTGGTAGGTGTACTCAGTATGGTTGAAGGTGATATGCAGGCCATGATATTATTTGTTATGGGAATGGATGATGCAAAGCATCTTGTAAAATCACTTGTGGGTGAGGAGCTTGATTGGCGTTCCGAAATGGGGTTGTCCTCCATTTCTGAAATTGCAAATATACTTATAGGTTCTTATTCCGGCTCTCTTGAGATGCTTTCAGGCATGAAAATAAGATATGAGCAGCCATCCCTCTGTGTGGATATGGCAGGTTCAATTTTAAGTGTGCCTTGTATACATTTTGCAAAAGTGAGCGATAAGGCATTGCTTATCAATTCGCATTTTAAGGTTGGTCAATATGAGATAAACGGTTATATTATGATGGTTTCAGAAACCCATTCATATGATGTATTTTTAAATAATCTTGGAATAGGAGGCGTTGGTTCAAATGGCTAGCTCGATAATCGTCGGGATAGCTGATATGAAGATTTGTAAAGCTCCAGATACAATAACAACTCTTGGTTTAGGTTCCTGTGTAGGAATCGTTTTATATGACAGAGCTGCTAAAGTTGCGGGATTAGTTCACATCATGCTTCCTGACAGTACAAAGATAAAACAAAACCAAAACAAGTTGAAGTTTGCCGATACGGGAATAGATGAGCTCGTTCAAAAGCTTCAATCTATGGGAATCAGTAGATTTTCCTTAAAAGCAAAAATAGCAGGAGGAGCTAAAATGTTTGCATTTGCCTCAGGCGCATCAGACCTTGGCTCCATAGGCGATAAAAATGTAATGGCAGTTAAACAAAAATTGAAATCTCTTGGCATTGCAATTGTGGCTGAGGATGTAGGACTTAATTACGGAAGAACAATAGTGTTTAATCCAGAAACCTGCGAACTTACCATAACAAATGTCGGAAGGGATTCTAAAATTATATAAGAACAGAGGTTGTCTTAAATTGGATAAGAAAGAGAAATATAAATATGCAAGAGCATTTGTTGTTCTTTTGGCTGCACTGATTACAATGATATTAAATATAAAGTACAAAAGGGATTTGTTGCAGTCGTTGCTCATATTACTTGCAGTTATTGTTATTTTTTATGTAATTGCCTCCTCTGCCATTTACCTGATAGACAAAATTGCAAGTATGGGTGCAAAAAAGGTGATAGTTGAGGAAACCGAAGCTTCCGAGGACGAGGAGTCTGTAGAAGATACTGCGGAAGATAATTAGTAAAAGGGGTGTAACATGGCCGTATTGGACAATAAGGAAAGGTTATGGATTGAGTACAGTCATTCCAAAACCAGTGTTATACGAGAGCAAATTATAATTGAATATGTTCCGCTTGTTAAGGTCGTAGCAGGGAGATTAAGTATTTACCTTGGCTCAAATGTTGAATATGAGGATTTGGTAAGCTATGGTATCTTTGGTCTTATTGATGCAATTGATAAGTTTGATTATGGTAAGGGCATAAAATTTGAAACCTATGCAAGTCTCAGAATCAGGGGAGCAATTCTTGACCAGATAAGAAAGCTGGACTGGATACCGAGATCCGTAAGACAGAAGCAGAAGGCCATAGATGCCGCCATAAAAAAGCTTGAAACAGACAAGGGATCTAATTATACAGATGAAGATATTGCGAGAGAGCTTGACATAACGGAGGAGGAGTATTCTTCATGGCTTGGGCAGACAAATATATCAAATGTGTCTTCCTTGGAGGATTTTTTGGAGCAGGGCAATGAGGTAAAGTCTTCGGGAAATCCTGCGTACATGAGAATTGAGCCTGAAAATGTAGTGATGGAAAAGGAAATTAAAAAGTCACTTACAGAGGCGCTCGAAGCTCTTACAGAAAAGGAAAAGACCGTTGTTTTGCTATACTATTATGAGGAGCTTACATTAAAGGAGATAAGTAAGGCAATGTCCGTATCTGAATCGAGGGTTTCACAGCTTCACTCAAAGGCACTGAAGAAAATGAAAACATTTTTAGGCGATAATTTTGCCGTATTAATGGGTTAGGAGATTATATTTGAAGTATAAGAATTCTTTTTTTAAAATTGAAATCAAAGAGGATGGAACTTATTTGGTTATTTATCCACCGGTAAGCGACGGAAAAACTTTGGACACAAAAGAAATTACGGACTTTCTTGACAGCAGGGGATGTTATGGCTTTGAAATTAAGAAAATACGTGAAATGATTGAGGCTACAACGGAAAAACCGTCAATGATGAAGGTGTCCGACAATAAGATTGATTCCTTTGACGAAAGTGCAAGAGTTATGGTTTCCGAGGACAGAATGACGGCATATATCCGCTTTTATCCGCCGTCAACAGGCGGAAAGCTCATGGATAAGAGGGAGATTCTTGGAGAGTTAGAGCATAACAATATAAAGCACGGAATTGTGACAAAGGTTTTAGATATATTTGTTGCCGCACGTCAGTACTGCCTTGACATTCCAATTGCAAGGGGTACAAAACCTACGCCGGCAAGGAATTCAAAAATTGAATATTTTTTCAATACGAGACCTCTTGCAAAGCCAAAAGTGTTGGAGGATGGAAGTGTTGATTTTCACAATCTTAATATTTTTACAAAGGTTAAGCAGGGAGATTTACTTGCAAGGCTTACTCCTCATGCTGAGGGCACAAAGGGAAAGGATGTTTACGGTGTTGATGTGGCGTCCAACAAGCCAAAGGTTTTGTTTTTAAAGTATGGAAGAAACATATCCATAAATGAAGATAAGACGGAGATTGTAAGTGATGTTGACGGCGACGTTGTCCTTACTGATGATACGGTCTTTGTTGAGGATACCTATACTGTTGCGGCGGACGTGGATGTTTCAACCGGAGATATAGATTATGAGGGAAATGTTCTTATAAACGGAGCTGTAAAGTCCGGCTTTTCGGTAAAGGCAAAGGGCAATATACAGATAAATGGTGTCGTTGAGGCCGCTGAGGTTTGTGCAGGAGGAAATATTGTCATAAAAAGAGGCGTTCAGGGAATGGGAAAGGGTATTCTGAAGGCAGGCGGAGACATCTGTGCACAATTTTTTGAAAGCACGCAGGTAAAAGCCGAGGGAAATGTTATTTCAGGTTCAATTTTGCACAGTAACATAGATGCAGGCGGTAAGGTAATCGTAAGCGGAAGAAAGGGCTTTATAGTTGGCGGCGAGGTTAAGTGTTCAACTACGCTTGAGGTAAATACCATCGGTAACAAGATGGAGACCCAGACTATTATAAAGGTAGGCGTAAATCCGGGACTGCTGGATCAGATAAAGGCCAGAGTAATTGCCGGTGATGATTTGAGCCAGCAGATTGATGAGATAAAAGCATATTTGGATGTGTATAAGCGTAAGGTTAAAAGCGGAGCAACCTTACCGGCTGAGAAACTAAAGCAGATTAAGTCCTACAGTGATCAGCTTAAGTCGCTTGTTGCTGAGAAGGCAGAAAACGATGAAATCTTAAGCAAATTAAGACAGCAGCTTGATTTTGGACGAAAAGGTACCATAAAGGTATTTGGATATGCTTACCGTGGTGCAGGCATATACATATCAAGTCAGGTTTATAATGTCAAGGATAGAGACGCACATTGCATATATAAAATTGTAGATGGAGATATTAAACCTAGTGTGTTATAGTATAGCATGATGTTCAACAGAAAGGGATGGTTTATATGATATCGCCGATAATTGCAACGCAAAATTCAATGCCTGTCGCCACGGTACAGCAAAATACTGAATCACAAAGTACCCTTCAGACTGCAAATGCTCAGGCACAGGTTAAGGAGGAGGAAAGGCAGAGTTACGAAACCGTAGTGAAAAAGGATGAGGCTGTTTTTTATGAACAGCATCATGATGCAAGAGAAGAAGGCCGCAATAAATATGTCAACCTTTACACCAACAAGAAAAAAAAGAAGGACGGTGAAAGGGAAGAAAAGGCGGAACAGACAGTTACAAGAATTAATTTCGATATAAAAATATAAATTAAGATACGATAGGAGAAAAAAATGTCATCGGTTGTTATTGTACTAATTATAATTGGGCTGGCTTTTATATTTGTAAGTTATGCATTTGCCAGTAAATTTGAGAAGCAGGTTGTAGAGGACGAGGGACCTATAGAGATTCCGGATGAGCTTACGGAAGAACAGAAGGAAAAAATTTCAAAGCTTATTAATGATTTTATGTATGAGACTGTTGACAGCAGGCTTGAGGAGGTGGAATACCAGTTTGCAGAGATTGTTAATGAGAAAACTTTGGCACTTGGAGATTATGCTGTAACAGTAAATGATGAAATATCAAAAAATCATAATGAGGTTGTATTTTTGTACAGCATGCTTTCCGATAAGCAGAAGGAAATCATGACAACTGCAAATATGGTTGATGAATACAGAAAGGAAGTCGAGACCTTTGTTGAGAGAAATAACCTGACTGTTACACCAAACCGGGAAAACGAACAGCTTGAGGAGGAAATAAAGGAGATTGATGACAGTCTTCTTCAGGAGGAGAATTTGGAGGAAACTTTAAATTCAGTTGACAGCAGCAAGGATATAATACTTGAAATGCATAAATCGGGTCTTAGTATTCTTGAGATTGCCAAGCAATTGGGACTTGGGGTCGGTGAGGTTAAGCTTGTTGTAGATTTATACCAAGGAGAGCATGAGTAATGAATTTTAAATTTTTTTTAAGAGGACTTGGAGCCGGAATTATATTTACGGCAATTATAATGCTGGCGGCATATATGACAAACGGCTCATATAAAATGAGTGATGAAGATATAATGAAGAAGGCTGAGGCTCTTGGGATGGTAACAACGGAGGAAAATCCAATCGTAAGTGATACAAGCTCCGAAAATACAACAGATGAACCTTCAACCGAGAAACCTAAGACAGAGGCGCCTACAACGGAAAAACCGTCAACTGAGGATACAGAGGAGCCTGCATCAACAGAAAAACCGACCACGGAAGCAACTACGGAGGCTACTACACAAAACACAACTGAGCAGGCCGGCATAAATACAGAGTATACCAAGGCGACAATAACGGTACGTTCAGGTATGGGTTCATACGAGGTTGCCTTGCTGCTTAAGGACGCAGGCATCATAGATAACGCATCGGATTTTGACTCGTATCTTATCAGAAACGGATATGCAACACAGATACGCATTAAGTCTCAGGAGTTTAACAGTAATATGTCATATGAGGAAATTGCAAAGCTCCTCGTTACAGAAGAATAAGGAATAAAAAAAGTGCTTGCGGGCACTTTTTTTTTATGCTATAATCGACTTCGTGTGAAAAAACATGTGGGTGGATAAGTAGAAGGGTGCCACTGAAACGCCGGTGGTTTCTACAAGTTACTCCGTTACAGGTAAAGCTGACAGAGGGTTAATTTTGAAGCTCACAGAAGTTAAAACCAAGGAGGTATATTATGAGCGTTATTTCAATGAAACAGTTATTAGAGGCAGGTGTTCATTTCGGACATCAGACAAGAAGATGGAATCCTAAGATGGCTGAGTATATTTATACTGAGCGTAACGGAATTTATATCATCGACTTACAGAAGTCAGTAGTAAAGGTTGACGAGGCTTATAAGGCTGTACTTGACTGTGTTGCTGACGGTGGCAAGGTGCTTTTTGTAGGTACAAAGAAGCAGGCTCAGGATTCCGTAAAGTCTGAGGCAGAGAGATGTGGCATGTATTATGTAAACCAAAGATGGTTAGGTGGTATGCTCACAAACTTTAAGACGATTCAGACGAGAATTGAAACTTTAAGAAAGTATGAGGCTATGGAGGCTGACGGTACGTTTGACGTGCTTCCTAAGAAAGAAGTTATTGAGATTAAAAAAGAGATGGATAAGCTTGAGAGAAACCTTGGCGGTATCAAGGATATGAAAGCTATTCCTGACATGATATTCGTGGTTGACCCTCGCAAGGAGAAAAACTGCGTACAGGAAGCTCATGCACTTGGTATTCCTCTTGTTGGTATTGCAGATACCAACTGTGATCCGGAGGAGCTTGACTATGTAATTCCTGGAAATGATGATGCAATAAGAGCAGTTAAGCTTATTGTTTCTAAGATGGCAGATGCCGTTATCGAGGCTAATCAGGGAGCAGATGCAATGACACCTGAGGAGGCAGAGTCCATGGAGGCTGATGCTGAGGAGGAAGCTTCTGAGGAGGCATAATTCAAAATATATTGTTTGTGTTTTAATTTATATGAATTTAGTGTTAGGAGGACTATATAAATGGCAGCTATTTCAGCCACTATGGTAAAAGAGTTAAGAGAGATGTCAGGTGCCGGCATGATGGACTGTAAGAAGGCTCTTACAGAGTGTGACGGTGATTTTGATAAGGCTATGGAGTTCCTTAGAGAGAAGGGACTTGCTACAGCACAGAAGAAGGCAGGAAGAATTGCGGCAGAGGGTATTGTTGCAACAACTGTTATTGATGGTGGTAAAACAGCAGCAATCGTTGAGGTGAATGCTGAGACTGACTTTGTAGCTAAAAATGATGTATTCCAGGGATACGTTAGAGAGGTTGTTGACCAGCTTGTTACAAGCAGCGCAGCAGATGTTGATACTTTTAAGGCAGAGAAATGGGCTATTGACCCTTCTATGACTGTAGAGGAAAAGCATGCTGCTATGATTGCTAAGATTGGTGAGAACATGACAATAAGAAGATTTGAGAGAATCAAGACAGATGGTATTGTTGTTTCCTATATCCATGCAGGCGGTAAAATCGGTGTTCTTGTTGAGGCTGATACAGATGGTTCCGGTGAGGCAATTGAGGAGTGCTTAAAGAATGTAGCTATGCAGGTTGCAGCTATGAACCCTAAGTATGTTTCAACTTCTGAGGTATCAGAGGAGTACAAAGCACATGAGTTAGAGATTCTTGTTGCACAGGCTAAGAATGACCCTAAGAATGCAAGCAAGCCTGACAATATCATTGAGAAGATGGTACAGGGACGTCTTAACAAGGAGCTTAAGGAGGTTTGTCTTCTTGAGCAGGAGTATGTTAAGGCTGAGAATAAAGAGAATGTTGCTGCATATGTAGCATCTGTTGCTAAGGCACAGGGATGTAAGCTTGAGCTTAAGAAATTTGTCCGTTTTGAGACTGGTGAAGGTCTTGAGAAAAAGAATGAGGACTTTGCAGCAGAGGTTGCTGCTCAGATGGGTATGTAAGCGAAGTTTGCACTTGAAATAATGAAATAAAAATATAAGGCTCTGGAAGCCTTGTAATCATGCGTTTTCCATGTGATTATGAGGTTTTCCGGAGCCTTTTTACGTTCTGGAGAGGTATAGGTGGAAATGCCGCCTTTTACCGTTAAAAACCGTCTAAAATCACTTCAATTTGAGTATTGCTTTGGTTACAGTTTGAGTAAAATGAGCATTCACAATCTTCGGCGAAGTTTACACAATTTATGTCAGTTCCTAAAAACCCCTTATCTTTTTTCCTTCAAGGTATATAAAAAATTCATTAGGAGGTCATAGACTATGACAAACACAGCGTTAAGAGCAGAGGCGCAGAGCGCCGACAACACACACATGGTTTTTGCAAACGATGAACATGAGACGTTTTATTATGAGAAATTGAAACAGGCAAGGTATCAGGACTGCTATCACAAGGCTTTGATCTACATTCTCGGTATTTCAGAGGACACAAGGAATCATTTCAGCCAGATTTATGATATTAAGTCAGGGTATATCAAACCGGAATGCCTACATCAAGGCTGGCAGACCAGCGGCAGTGTTCGGGTAGTAAGGCTTGCTTTTAACCTTTACACGAACGGAACGCCAAGTGTTGACGATTATGAGAGCAGGGACGAGCAGATAAGCGAATGCAGGGAGTATTCCATAGGCAATATCTTCTGCTGTAGCTATGCAATGTACTTTTGGGAGGGGATCAAACTCCGTTATGCGGAATATTGCCAGAAACCAAAGTCCATTGAAGAAATCCTTGCGGAAATGGAGAGAAAACGTGCTAAAAATTCGACTGATGGGAACAAAGAATGATATTAAGTGGTTCGAGAGGATCTTACGCAGGCAGCCAAAGGTTG
>JAAVIA010000013.1 GCA_014799405.1 Lachnospiraceae bacterium | reverse complement strand
TGCATATCTTTGATAATGATACTTCCGGGTTACAAGCTGATTGTGATCCGGTCAATTTAGAATGACGGTGCGATACCGATGTGGACAGTGTAATGAGCTGTCACTCGTATGTATTTTTTTATATCTATCAATAAAAGAATATCCGCTGCGGGGTGGGTTTTTATTGGTAGATATATGACTACCGGAAAGGAGGGGACAATGGAGTGTGAGAAGAAATTATTGTCAGTCGATGAGTTTTGCAGCTATGTCGGAATCGGCAAAACAAAAGCAAGAGAGATGCTTGCAAATCCATGTTGTAAATATGTAGTACGCATTGGACGTAGAATATTTGTACATAAGGATCTGCTTGATGAGGAATTAAAAAAGAGTGCAAAATATCAATTGACAATGTAGTTTGAGAAAAGTTTTTGTGCATTTACAAAATTTATACTTGAAAATGTGGGATAATTATGTCACAATAAAAAGCGAAGGAGATGAGTAGATGCCCGCGATTATACCAATCAGAGAACTGAAAGATACTATGATGATATCTGAATTATGTCATAGCACAGAGGAACCAATCTTTATAACAAAGAATGGGTACGGTGATATGGTAATCATGAGTCTGGAGACTTTTGAGAAAAATTCTGGAATGAGTGATTTTTATTCAGATATTAAGTTTAGAAAAGAGAAGTTTTCTGGTCAGCAAAAAGAATAGTGGGCAGTATTACTCTTTGGTTTTTAGGTCTGGCATAATTTGAGCTTTTCGGATTTGTGAATGGGCAATTACGAAAGGATGAGAATTATGGGAAAAGATTTGAAGGGTAAAGAGTTAGGCAGAGGACTAAGCCAAAGACCGGACGGAAGATATATGGGCAGAGCGCAAGTAGCAGGAAAGCCTATTGTCTTGTATGATTGGAAACTGAAAGAATTGAAAAAGAATCTTGCGATAGCCGTTGATGAAGCAAAGAAAAGTAATCTGATGCCGGGCATTGATGGTAAAAAGGTTACTTTGAATGAATGGTTTGAAGAGTGGTATTCCAAGTATAAAGCCCCGATTTTGAAAAATGGCGGGTCACCCTCATACAAGAGGAGATTCGTGAACTATTACGGGGTGCGGATTGGAACAAAACCTTTAGCAGAGATCAGACAGCTCCATGTTCAGACAGCGATTGCAGATATGTTAGAAGCAGGACGATCAACAAAATCCGTCAGAGAGGCAACAGGAATTTTACAGAATTGCATTGAAGCAGCCATAGCAAATGGATTGATGTCAATAAATCCGGTTGTTGGTGTAATCATACCGAAGTGCGAGAAAGTTGAGCGAAGGGTACTTTCCGTGGAAGAACAGGGTATTTTTTTGGAGTATCTTGAGCGTACTAAGAGCTGGTATGAGGAAATGTACAAATTTATGCTTCTCACAGGTATGAGGATAGGCGAAGTTGGTGGATTGCAATGGAATGATATTGATTTTGCCTCAAAGTTTATCTGCGTAAAGAGAACATTGTCTTATAACTATGAAAATGGGAAAAAGACGATGATTCTGACTTCTCCCAAGACAGAGAACTCTGTCAGAAAGATTCCGTTCTTTGGAGAAACAAGAAATATCCTTGAAAGACAGATGGAGAAAATTAAAAAGAGACGTGAAGAATTGGGCGGACGGTGGCGTCAGCCGGAGGAGTTTGGAGATTTGGTATTCCTGACTTCTATGGGTTCGCCGATTGGACGCTATAATGTGGAAAGCGATATGCGGTATATAACAAGTCAGATAAATGATATGTTCCGCACAGAGGCGTTGTATGGAGCTACTGTTCAGAAGACATTTGAACGTATCCATCCTCACGCTTTGCGCCACACCTTTGCAACCAGATGTTTTGAGAAGGGCATGACACCCAGAACGGTGCAGGAGATTATGGGACACGCAAATTATAATACAACGGTTTCTTATACTCATGTTTTAGATGATATAAAAGCAAAAGAAGCCCTGCGTGTAGGAGATTTCTTGCAGAACTATAATAATAAGGAAGAAACTGAGTACGAGAGCTTGGTTGGCATTATGTAGGACGGGCTTTCAGATCAGGAAAAGTTGTGTAAATTGAATAAGTGAAATGGAAAGCGCTCAGACTTTTAAGTGCGTAAACATAGGGAAACTAAGGGTTTCCTGCGTAAAGGTAGGTAAATGCCGCCTAAAAACTTCGCAAAGCAGATGGGAATGTAGGCATTTGGTATAAGAAGGACGAATATAAAATTGCCTGTACAAATATAGCCTATACAGTAATGAAAAGCTGGTTGGAAAACGTGTTTTTTGTTACTGTATAGGCTTATCTATTATAATTATGTATGAATTCTTGAAATTAAGAAATAAATATGTCATAATAAGATAGATGGTAATATACGGAAATGAAAAGGGGTTTATATGAAGGCAGAGGAGATTTGGGATAATTATGGGATTTCAGATTATCACCGTTTACAGTATATGGGTGATAGTGTTGATGATATTTTGTATCTTTTACTAAAAAATATACATGTAGGTGTAGGCTTGTTTGAGGTTGGTGATATGGTTAAGGCATTATATCTCAATGAGGCCTTTTATGAGTGCATCGGATATACGGAAGAAGAATATATGGAGCATGTAACAGACATTTATTCTACCCTTGTGCCTGAAGATGTGGAGGGATTTAGGGAATGCATTATGTCCCATTCATCAAAAGGTGAAAATATAGATTATGTTGTGAGAGGCTACAGAAATGACGGAAGTATAGGGTGGTTTAACGTAAGTGGGGTAATGCTTGAAAATAAAATAGGAGAAAGCCCTATATATCTTGCCGCTATTTCGGATATTTCGGATAAGAAGGACAATGAAAAGAAAATTATTGAGCTAAAAGAGGCAAACGAGCAGGTGAAGCTACTTGAGGAGCGTTACAAAATACTTGAGGGAACTTCACAGGGACTTTTATTTGAATATTATCCAAAGAAGGATACAATGATATTTTCCTACAATTTTCCTGATAATAAAAAACGTAGGGAAATTCCCAATTATACTGAATACAGCAAGCATTCACCGATAGTACACAGCAGCTATATTGAAATGTTCCGCGAGGCGCTTCTTACGGCATGTACCGAGGAGGTTGAGGACAGCCTTGAATATCTTTCCTCCATATCGGGTGGAGGATTCCGCTGGCATAAGACATTTTATAAGAGTGTTGTGGGTGCTGACGGTAACATTTCCAGTGTAATCGGAAGAATAAGAGACATACATGAAGAGAAAATGGAGCAGGAAAAGCTTAATTATAAGGCAGATATGGATGGACTTACCAATCTCTACCGCAAAGAAGTTGCCTTTGACAAAATGCAGGAATACATTGATGAGGCACCGGCAGGAGAATTTTATTTTACAATTCTTGATTTGGATGATTTTAAGGAAATTAATGACAAATACGGACATCAGTATGGAGACACTGTTTTAAAGAAAATGGCTTCAAATCTTATACGTATATTTGGAGAAACCAGTATTATCGGAAGATTTGGCGGTGACGAGTTTATTGTGCTTACAAAGGCTTTATCAAGCTTTGAGGTATTAAATGGTCTTGAAACCTTAAAAATGGGCTCACAATTTTGTGCAGGTGTTGTTCGCTGTAAGTCAGGTGAAAATATAAGAGACTGCTTTGACAGGGCAGATCGTGCTATGTACCAAATGAAGAATAAAGAAAAAAACGGTATTTTTTTCAGTGAATAATTTATGGGCTGCCACACACTCAAATCTTGATGTGGCAGCTTCTTCTATATATGAAATGGAGAAGCAATATGTCAGATATTTTTTCAAGAAACAGACTTTTNATNGGTGAGGATAATTTAAAAAAGCTGAANNACTCTAAGGTTGCCCTGTTTGGAATNGGCGGTGTGGGCGGATATGTGGCAGAGGCTCTTGCNCGAAGCGGNNTNGGCTCTTTTTTGTTGGTTGATAATGATGTAATTTCACTGTCAAATATAAACAGGCAGATTATTGCGTTGCATCAAACGGTGGGAAAATATAAGGTTGATGTTATGAAGGAAAGGATTTTAGACATAAACCCTGAGGCTGATGTTACGGTGTCAAAGTGTTTTTTTCTCCCTGAAAATTCAGGAGAAATAGATTTTTCAGATTGTTCTTATATTGTTGATGCTGTAGATACCGTAAGTGCAAAGATAGAAATTGTAATGAAGGCAGCAAAGTACAATGTGCCTGTAATAAGCAGCATGGGTACGGGAAATAAGCTTGACGCCTCAATGCTTCGGATTGCTGATATATATGATACTTCTGTATGTCCTCTTGCAAGAGTTATGAGGCGTGAGTTAAGGGAAAGAGGAATAAAAAAGCTTAAATGTGTGTATTCTACGGAAAAGCCCATAAANCCTGACNGCAGTCANATGAATATGACNGATGANGGTGCTCTTAAAAGACANATACCGGGAAGNNTTGCTTTTGTGCCCTCGGTGGCAGGGCTTTTGATGGCAGGTGAGGTTGTCCGTGATTTATGTGGGTAAAGAGGATGAGCTTTATTATATTTAATCTTTAGCTGATTTTAAAATTTAAGTGAGGGGACTTTAAATGTATGATTTAATAATAATCGGCAGCGGACCGGCGGGACTTTCTGCTGCTGTTTATGCAATGAGAGCAAGACTGAATACATTAATAATAGAAAAAGAAGCATACAGTGGCGGACAGATTGTCAATACTGAAAGAGTTGACAATTATCTTGGAATGTACGGTACAAGTGGATTTGACCTTGCCAATACCTTCAGGGGACATGCAAATTCTCTTGGAGCGCAGTTTGTGTCAGGGGATGTCGTATGTCTTTCGGATGCAGGAACCCATAAGGTCGTTTGTCTTTCGGATGGCAGAAAATTAGATACAAGGTCAGTGCTTATTGCTACAGGTGCAAAACATAAAATGCTTGGTGTCCCAGGGGAAGAAAAATTTAAGGGCATGGGAGTTTCATATTGTGCAACCTGTGACGGTGCATTTTACAAAGGGAAAACGGTAGTGTGTGTGGGCGGTGGAAACGTGGCATTGGAGGATGCGCTTTATCTTTCCAATCTGTGTGAAACAGTTTACCTCATCCACAGAAGAGAAGAATTTCGAGCTTCCAGGGATGTTCAGGACAAGGTTAAGGCTAAAAAGAACATTATATTTATGCCGTATTATGTGGTTACTGAAATTTGTGGCAGTGACGTTTTGACAGAAGTAGTAATAAAAAATAATAAGACGGATGAGGAAAAGACGCTGCCGGTATCCGGTGTGTTTGTTGCTGTGGGAATGGAGCCGGAAACAGACTTTGCAAGGGGCTTGGTACAAATGGATGAAAAAGGCTATATTATTGCCGATGAGAGCTGCCTGACTAGCTGTGACGGTATATTTGCCGCAGGAGATGTGAGGACTAAGGAGGTACGGCAAGTTATAACGGCGGTTTCAGACGGCGCATGTGCTATTCACTTTATTGAGGCATTTCTTAATAAGATTTGATAAATATAAACTTTTTGTAAACTTTTCGTAAATGGCTTGAACTTATTGGAATTCGTGATGTAAAATTGCAAGGGTGTTATAAATTTTATTTATATGAAAGGCATTATCAATGAAGATATACAAAAGCTATATAGGTAGACAACTGCTTGTCATGGCTATCATTCCCGCAATTATTATTGGAATTGCAATCACGTACATGTCTACAAGGGTTGTATATAATGTAAAGCTGGATGATACAAAGGATTTTTTAAAAAGCACAATTGCTGCTTTGGAATTTAATTACAAATTTACCTCTTTTAGTAATAGTGAATTTTATGAGGATAAAAGTGGGATTGTTTATTTTAGGGGAGATAAGGTTTCCGATGAATATGAAATTGTAGATATGTCCAAGGACTTTACGGGAGCAGAGGTATCATTATTCTATGAGAATAAGAGAATTTCGACCACTATTAAGAGATCGGATGGAAGCCGTTTCACAAAGACAACTGCCAATGAAGTCTGGAACAATTATTGTTCAAAGGGTGAAAACTACTTTGATACTGAGGTTATCATAAATGGTGAGAAGTATTTCGGATATTATATGCCTATTGTGAGCGATGAGGGACTGGCTGTAGGAATGCTTTTTGCAGGATTGCCAAGTGCAACGGTACATAATACAATTCACAGGATGAATCAAAGTGCAATTATGCTCTGTGCTTTTTTGTGTATCGTCGTGATTGCGATTGCAGTGCTTCAGACAAATAAGGTTCTTAAAATTTTAAATAGTGTTTTGAGATATGTGTCCGATATTAATAATGAGAATTTCCGGCATGACATGTCAAATAATATTGTAAACAGAAATGATGAATTTGGACGTATTGGAAGGCAGCTTGTTGAGCTTAATGATTCACTGCGGATTTCCGTGGAAAATGATATGCTTACGGGACTTTACAACAGACGTGTTGCAATGAAAAAGCTTGACGAATGTGTTGCGTGGGCAAACAGAACAAATGATGAAACATTTACATTTGCAATATGCGATATTGACCATTTTAAAAAGGTGAATGATACATATGGACATAGTTGCGGTGATTTGGTGCTTAAGGCTGTTGCAAACGTACTGCTTCAGATTGACGAGCAGGAGGGCTTCGTTGCAAGATGGGGCGGCGAGGAATTTATTATTGTACTGAAAAAGCCTGTTGGGGAAGCGATTGTGGACATAAATAAAATTGCGGATGAAGTAAGAAAAATTAAAATAAATTATGAGGATAATATTGTAGGTATTACAATGACATTTGGCGTTGCCCAGTACATATCCCGTCAAAAAATTGATCTTACAATATCCACTGCCGACAAGCTTCTGTATAAAGGAAAGGAGAATGGCAGGGATAGGGTTGTATTTTGAAATTAATCGCATATTATATATTGTGGGGATGTGATATGTATGAATGTTAAATCATTTGTTTCATTTGCGTTAGTCATATGCATGCTAATCAGTTTATACAGTCCGGCGGCATGCGCAAAGGAGGCTTCCTTTGAGATGAGAGCCTGCTGGATTTCTTATATTGATATTGAGACATATTTAAGGGATTTAAGTGAAGAGGACTTTGTAAGTCGTCTTAATCTTATGTATGATAATGTTATTAACAATAACATGAATACCGTTATCGTTCATGTGAGAGCCATGGGGGATGCAATGTACCCGTCCGATTATTTTCCCTGGTCTACATATATTTCAAGTGACAGAAGCGCACCGGCTTACGATCCGCTTAAGCTTATGGTGGAGCTTGCACACAAAAAGGGTCTCAGGTTTGAAGCGTGGATTAATCCGTACAGACTTTCTCACAATGATACGACTACGGACAGCTTTAAGGCAACAAAGTATTACGAGCTGTTTAAGCGTTACACGATTGAATATACAAATTCGGCAGAGCAGACCTGTCTTGCGCTTGACCCGTCAAAGGAGGAGGCAAGACAGCTTATTTTATGCGGCGTCTGCGAGATTGTAGACAACTATGATGTGGACGGTATACATTTTGACGATTATTTTTATGTCCCGGGGATGGCTGACGGCTTGTCTGTGGAAGATAAAATGGCAAATGTTAATAAGCTTGTTTACGCAACCTACTACAATATAAAATGTCTGGATAAGGGCTGTACCTTCGGCATAAGTCCTGCCGGAAACATTTCCTATACAACGGACCAGGGGACGGATATTGAAACATGGCTTTCCAATGATGGATATGTTGATTATATAATGCCGCAGATATATTGGACGGACAATTATAATACTGATGAGGGCGAGTATAAAATGTTTTCCGAACGGTGCAGGGAATGGATGGAGTATAATAAGGCGGATGTGACATTTTACGTCGGGCTTGCACTGTACAGGACAGGGGAGCAGTCCGATACTGATATGGGCTGGGGAATGTATGATAACAATATTGCGAGCCAGTATTGTATTGCCTGTAATATGGGCTATGAGGGCTTTGCAGTGTTTCGGTATGAATGGCTAGAGAAGGAAACCTCCCGTACAGAGCTTTATAATCTCAATTTGTATATTGAATGCGGGATTGCAAGGTCCGTTGGAAACATGAATGCCGTTATATTAAAATAAGGTGTAAAATAAAATTTATTTCTGTTTTTATATAAATTATATTGAAAAAAATACTTGCAAAATTTGGCTTAAGTGTTATAATTAAACAGACTTAGATATTGACACTACAGAGTGGGTTTTGACGAACCCGCTCTTTGTTTTCTTTGATAGGAAACTTCGTTTCCTATCGGCACGGTCCCTGCGGACCCTGCTAAGATTCGCCCAAAGTGCCATAAAGGTAGTGGTGCCGGCACTTTGTTCTTATTTAGATAGTTATGGAAAGGTGGCTTTGCATGAAAAAAACGGAAATCGAACAGTACTGCACGGAGCTTGTTACACCCATAATAAAGGCCGGTGATTTTGAGCTTGTTGATGTTGAATATGTGAAGGAGGGAGCTGACTTTTACTTAAGGGTTTATGCAGACAAGCCGGGAGGAATAACAATAGACGACTGTGTTTCAATCAGCCGTGCACTTGAGGAAAAGCTTGATGCCGAGGACAGGATAAAGGACGCTTACATATTAGAGGTAAGCTCACCGGGACTTACAAGACCATTGAAAAAGGATAAGGATTTCGCAAGAAGCATCGGAAAGCTTGTGGATGTAAAGCTTTACAGGCAGGTAAATAACAGCAAGGAGCTTACAGGCGTGCTTATGGCATACAATGCAGAAGAAGTGCAGCTTATGCTCGACGACGGGGATGCCCATGAGGAGCTTACAATAAACAGGAAAGACATTTCCATGATAAGATTAGCATTTGTATAACAAATTAAATTAGGAGGATAAAAAATGTCAGAGATTATTGACGCTTTAAATCAATTGGAAAAGGAAAAAAACATAAGCAAAGAGGTTATAATGGATGCAATTGAGAAATCTCTTGTTTCAGCATGTGAAAAGGATTTTGGAAAGGATGCCGTTATTGATGTATCAATGGACAGAATAACAGGCGACATTTCCGTATTCCAAAAGAAGCTTGTTGTTTCCGAGGTTGAAAATGATGCGGCGGAGATATCCCTTACAAAGGCGCTTGCAATGGACAAAAATGCAAAGCTGGGGGATGAAATTTCCATTGAGGTCCGCTCAAAGGAATTTGGAAGAATTGCAGCCCAAAAGGCAAGAAGCATTATTGTACAGGCAATAAAGGAAGGCGAAAGAGACGCTGTATTTGAGCAGTTTGCATGTAAGGAAAAGGATATCATAACAGGTGTGGTACAAAGATATGTAGGCAATAATCTCAGTATAAGCCTTGATGAAAGAACCGATACAGTCTTAAATGAGAATGAGCAGGTTCCGGGAGAGACATACAGAATCGGTGAGAGGATTAAGCTTTACGTTGTTGAGGTTAAGAAGACAAACAAAGGCTTTCGGATTCTTGTCTCAAGAACCCATCCTGAGCTTGTAAAGAGACTTTTTGAGAAAGAGGTAAGTGAGGTTGCCGACGGAACTGTAGAGATAAAGAGTATTGCAAGGGAGGCGGGCTCACGTTCTAAAATTGCAGTATGGTCTAACGATGAGAATGTCGACCCTGTAGGCGCCTGTGTGGGACTTAACGGAACAAGAGTAAACAATATCGTGGATGACCTTAAGGGAGAAAAGATTGACATTATAACATGGGATGAGGACCCTGCTGTATTTATTGAAAATGCGCTTAGTCCTTCAAAGGTTGTATCAGTAAATGTTGATGTTGATAAGAAAAGTGCAAGCGTCATTGTGCCTGACTACCAGCTTTCACTTGCCATTGGCAAAAAGGGACAGAACGCATGTCTTGCTGCAAGGCTTACAGGATACAAGATAGACATCAAGAGTGTAAGCCAGGCAAAGGAGCTTGGTATGGAATTTGATTATGATGAGGATTATGACAGCGAATATGAGGAATATGACGACGATGATTATGAGGTGTATGAGGAGTAAGCTATATGGCTAAAAAAATACCGCAGAGACAGTGCTTGGGCTGCCGACAGATGAAGCCTAAGAACGAGCTTGTTAGAATAATCAGAACGCCTCTTGACGAAATACGACTTGATGTTACAGGTAAAATGAACGGGCGGGGGGCATATATATGCCGTGAAAAAGCCTGCTTTGACAAGGCCGTAAAATCAAAGGCTGTTGACAGGGCATTGAAAATGGATGTTCCTGAGGAAATATACCTTAGCATAGGCAGGGAGTTGATATAAATTGAACAATGAGGAAAAAAAGGCATTATCACTTCTTTCACTTGCGGCAAAGGCGGGTAAGGTTGTGAGTGGGGGATTTATGACGGAAAATGCTATTACAGACGGGAGTGCACATTTTGTCATAATTGCCACAGATGCTTCAAAAAACACGCAAAAGAAATTTACGAATAAATGTCATTACTATAATGTGCCTTGTAAAGTATTTGTAGATAGTGACACACTTGGAAGACAAATCGGTAAACAGTCAAGAACTACGGTTGCCGTGACTGACCGGGGTCTTGCCAAACAAATAACCAGCAGGCTTTGCAGTAATGAAGATATGGAGGTGTAATCTATGAGAGTACACGAATTAGCGAAACAATTATCAGGTGAATTAGGAAAACCAATAGCAAGCAGCGAGCTTCTTGTAAAATTGGCAAAGAAAAAGGAAGGTCTTAAGCCGCAGAGTAGTATAAGCGACGACCTGATACAATATATAAGGGATATTTATGTTAAGGATACAGGCAGTAAAGCCGTTAAAAAAGCAGAGACAAAGGCAGAACCAAAGACAGAGCAAAAAGTGAAAAAGGCTCCTGCTCCAAAAAAGGAGACAGAAAAAAAGCCGGATGCTACAGAGAAAAAGGATGCTGCCAAAGTGGAAAAACCTGTAAGGAAGCAGGAGAATTCCAATGATAAGGCTGAAAAATCACAGCAAAGCAAGCCGGAGCAAAGTAAACCACAGCAGAGCAGGCCGGAGCAGAGTAAACCACAGCAGGCAAAACCGCAGCAGAATAAGCCACAGCAGGGAAAATCGCAGCAGGGTAAGCCGGGGCAGGGTAGACCACAGCAGGGTAAGCCTCAAAATGGCACTAAGCCTCAGCCTAAGAATCAACACGAGGCACCGCGTCCTAAGAAGCAGGAGCCTGTTGAGCCTGTTATAAAAACCGTTATACTTCCTGAGGTGCTTACGGTGGGTGAGCTTGCAGATAAGATAAAGGTGCCTGTTGCACAGCTTATTAAAAAGCTGTTTATGGCAGGAAAAATGTTAAACGTAAATTCGGAGCTTGATTTTGATGCAGCAGGGGATATTGCCCTTGAATATAATTACATTGCAGAGCTTGAGGAGCAGGTTGATGTTATAGAGGAGCTTCTCAAGGAGGATGAGGAGGATGAATCTCTTATGACGCCACGTCCGCCTGTAGTCTGTGTCATGGGTCATGTAGACCATGGTAAAACCTCTCTCCTTGATGCAATAAGAAATTCAGCGGTCATAGAGGACGAGGCAGGCGGAATTACACAGCATATCGGTGCATCCGTTGTATCGATAAACAAGCAGAAGATTACATTTCTTGATACGCCCGGACATGAAGCGTTTACGGCGATGAGAATGAGGGGCGCACAGTCAACTGATATTGCAATACTTGTTGTAGCTGCCGACGACGGTGTTATGCCGCAGACAGTAGAGGCAATAAACCATGCAAAGGCAGCAGGAATAGAAATTATTGTTGCCATAAATAAAATTGACAAGGAAAGCGCCAATATTGAGAGAGTTAAGCAGGAGCTTATGGAATATGAGCTTATTCCTGAGGATTGGGGCGGCTCAACAATATTTTGTCCTGTGTCAGCCCATACAAAGGAGGGTATCGATAATCTTCTTGAGATGATTATTCTTACCGCAGAAATACTTGAGCTTAAGGCAAATAAAAAGCGTAAGGCAAGAGGAATTGTCATTGAGGCACAGCTTGACAAGGGACGTGGCTCTGTTGCCACTGTTCTCGTACAAAAGGGTACACTGCGTGTCGGAGACTGCGTAGCAGTGGGTGATGTTCACGGTAAGGTAAGAGCTATGTTTGACGATAAGCACAGACGTGTTAAGGAAGCTTATCCTTCCACTCCTGTTGAAATACTTGGTCTTAATGGTGTGCCGCAGTCAGGTGAAATATTTATGGCTGTAAATACCGAGAAGGAAGCAAGACAGATATCCGATGCATTTATAAACAGAAGCAAGGAGAGGCTTATTGCAGATACTAAGTCCAGAATGTCCCTTGACGACCTTTACAATAAGATTCAGGAGGGCAATGTAAAGGACCTTAATCTTATTATTAAGGCGGACGTGCAGGGCTCTGTTGAGGCGGTAAAGGCAAGTCTCTTAAAGCTTTCAAATGAGGAGGTTGCCGTTAAATGCATCCACTCAGGCGTCGGTGCAATCAATGAGTCTGACGTTATACTTGCATCAGCTTCAAATGCAATAATTATCGGATTTAACATAAGACCGGACAATCAGGCAAAGGATGTTGCAGACAGAGAAAAGGTTGACATAAGACTTTACAGAGTTATTTATAATGCCATAGAGGATATTGAATCGGCAATGAAGGGCATGCTGGACCCTATTTTCGAGGAGAAGGTTATAGGTCATGCAGAGGTAAGACAGACCTACAAGGCATCAGGCATAGGTACGATTGCAGGCTCATATGTACTTGACGGCTATATTTCAAGAAACTGTACAGTGAGAATTTCCCGTGAGGGTGAGCAGATATTTGAGGGTCCTCTTGCGTCACTTAAGAGATTTAAGGATGATGTTAAGGAGGTTAAGAGCGGCTTTGAATGTGGTATTGTTATAGAAAATTACAATGACATAAAGGAAGAAGACGTTATAGAGGCTTACATTATGCAGGAGGTTCAAAGACAGTAGTTAAATATATTAGGAGCAGCTATGAAAAAGACAAGTCATAAAAGTGAAAGAGTAAATGTTGAGGTTCAGAAGGAGCTTAGCCAAATTATAAGCACGGAGATAAAGGACCCACGCATCAGCCCAATGACTGTAATTACAGGTGTAAACGTAACAAAGGATTTAAAATACTGCAAGGTATTTGTAAGCGTTTTGGGAGATGAGGAGTCTGTTATGAATACCATAGAGGGACTTAAAAGTGCAGCGGGCTATATAAGGAGAGAGCTGGCAAGAAGCTTGAATTTAAGAAATACCCCTGAGCTTACATTTGTTGCAGATAATTCCATTGAATACGGAATAGAAATGTCAAAGAAAATTGACGAGGTTATAGCTAGGGACGCAGGTTTATGAATAAGGATTTATTTTTAAAAAAGATTGAGGCTGCTGATACAATTGCAGTTATAGGTCATATAAGACCTGACGGCGACTGTGTCGGCTCATGCCTTGGATTTTACAATTATATAGCCGAAAATTATCCGCATAAAACCATTGTTGTATATCTGGAGGAAATAGCACCAAAATTCAGATTCCTGAACGGCGCTGAACATATCGTGCACAAGACCTGTGATAAGGTATATGACCTTGCTGTATCCCTTGACTGTGGGGACACTGACAGGCATGGGGCTTTTGCACCGATATTTCAAAATGCAAAGGATACGGCTTGTTTAGACCACCACAGGAGCAATCAGGGTTTTGGAGCATATTTTTACTGTGACCCTGATGCATCATCAACATGCGAAATTATATACAGGCATATGGACAAGGAGCTTATATCAAGGGAGTGTGCAGAATGTTTATATCTTGGCATTGTCCACGATACAGGCGTATTCAAATATCCGTCAACAACCAAAGAGACAATGGAGATTGCAGGAGAGCTTATTTCAAAGGGAGTACGTTCCCAGTATATAATAGATGAAACCTTTTATAAGGTTACATATGTACAAAACAAGATTACCGGTGAAGCTCTGCTTAACTGTGGCTTAGCGCTTGATGGTAAGGTTATATTTACGTGCGTAACAAATGAAGTATTTGACAAGTATGGGGCAACAAAGGATGATACTGATGGTATTATTGACAAGCTTCGTGTTACGGAGGGGGTTGAGGTTGCCATATTTGCATATCAGCTTTCGGAGGAGGTTTTCAAATACAGCCTTCGTTCCGTATCCTATGTTGACGTGAGTAAAATTGCCGTTTCTTATGGTGGAGGCGGACATATCAGGGCAGCAGGCTTTGAGGCGGCGGGAGCATATGAGGAGGTTTTAAACCGTATCATTGACATGGTGGCAATGCAGTTATGATAGATGGAATTTTAAATGTATATAAGGAGCAAGGTTACACCTCCTTTGATGTTGTAGCAAAATTAAGAGGCATATTAAAGCAGAAAAAAATAGGTCATACAGGAACACTTGACCCTATGGCAGAGGGTGTTTTGCCTGTATGTCTGGGAAAAGCGACAAAGCTTTCGGGTATGCTTACGGAGAGCGATAAGCAGTACGAGGCGGTTATGCTTCTCGGATATGATACGGACACGGAGGACGTAACGGGCAGGGTTTTATCTGTCGGTGCTTCCGACATTTCTAATGAGGATATAAAAAGTGTCATAGAGAGCTTTGTGGGAGAATATGAGCAGCTTCCGCCCATGTATTCAGCCATAAAGGTTGGCGGTAAAAAGCTGTACGAATATGCAAGGGCAGGCGAAAGCGTGGAAAGAACGCCCAGACATGTGGAAATATATTCGATAGATGATATAAGCGTATATGAGCTTGACGTTTCCGAGGCAGGTCTTGGCAGTGAGTTTGTTATCGCAAATGGCGGAACATACAAATGTATTTCCATGATGGTACACTGCTCAAAGGGCACATACATAAGAAGCCTTTGCAGGGATATAGGAAAAAGCCTTGGAAGCTTTGGTACGCTTATGGCTCTTAAGAGAAAAGAAGCCCATGGGAACAAAATAGAGGATGCAATTAAGCTTGACGAGATTAAAGCTTTATATGATAAGGGCGAGCTTGAAGGGTATATTATGCCGATGGATTCTTTGCTTCAGGAATATGAAAGAGCTGACATAAGGGAAGAATTTAAAAACAGCCTTTTAAATGGCAATAAGCTTTTAGACACATATTTTGAAAAGGCTGATATAGACAGGGAACATGCCGTCAGGGTATATTATGACGGAAATCTCTACGGATTATATCAATATGAAAAAAAGATAGGCATGTTTAAGCCTGTGAAAATGTTTTTGTAAGAAAACAAGAGGTAAATACGCTTGAAGATAACAGCTTACGATAAATTAAAATTGGAAAATTCGGCAGTTGCACTTGGCAAATTTGAGGGACTTCATAAGGGACATATGCTTTTGCTTGATAAAATTGCAGAGCTTTCAGGTGAAAATAAACTTACAAGTGTGGTATTGACTGTAAATGTTCCATCTGATAAAGTTATTAATATACCGAGGGAACGTTTTTCCATACTTGAAAGAGCAGGCATACAGATAGCTGCTGAATGTGAATTTTCCTCGGAGTTTGCAAAAATGTCACCGGAGGATTTTGTAAAAAATATTCTTGTAGACAGACTTGGAGCTAAATATGTAGTTGTCGGTGAGGACTTCCGGTTTGGCAGCAAAAGAAGCGGCGACGTAAATACGTTAATAAAGCTTGGAGAAAAGCTTGGCTTTTGTGTAATCGCATTTAAAAAGCTTATGATAGACAACATAATCGTAAGCTCCTCCCTTATAAAAAAATTTATTGAAAGGGGAGATATGGAACGGGTTTCCCTGTATATGGGAAGGGATTATTCCATATCGGGGGAGGTAACCAGTGGCAAAAGACTGGGCAGGGAAATTGGTTTTCCTACAGCTAATATAATACCTGAGAAAGACAAGCTGCTTCCTGCTGACGGAGTATATACTTCCAGTGTATGCATTGATAACGTTATATACAAAGCCATAACAAATATAGGCTCAAATCCTACAACGGACACGGACCAAGTTACACGTGTCGAAACTCATATAATAGATTATTCCGGAGATTTATATGGGAGGGATTTAACAGTAAGCATAAAAAGCTTTCTACGTGGCGAGATAAAATTCAACAGCATAAATGAGCTTAAAATTCAGCTTGAAAAAGATAAACAAAAAGCTATGCATCAGTAGCTCAGTGGATAGAGCAATGGCCTCCGGAGCCATGTGCGGAGGTTCGATTCCTCTCTGGTGCAGTATGGATGTGACTGTCACACTAATCATATTTATATCATAATAACAAAAATACGCTTTCGCTCGTCTCCGACGTAACGGTACTAAGGTGACAAAGTACGTCTCCTAAGTACCGACGTCTTCAAACGATTTTTTTATATTATGACATAAATATCCTAAATGTGTGACAGCCACATCATAACCCGTTTATAAAGGGGGACCAGTGATGAGCAGACAAAAGAAAAAGGATAAAGGAATTGCCGGTATGGCGTTATTTCTTGGATGGCTTATTTTTATACTGCTTGCACTTGTTTTTTATTTTTATTTCAGTGACGGTTTTTCTTCTTTTGTGGAAAAATGGAAAAATAATAAGGCTTCATCCGGTACTTCAAAGGTTTCGGAGGGCATGTATGAGGTCAATGCCTATCCTGAAATAAATGAGCTTATTACGGCGTATCTCGAGGCCGAAGCGGCATGTGATAAGGATGCCCTTGTTACACTTGTTACCAAGCCCGATGAATTTGCCGATATGGTAAATTATGTTGAGAAGGCAAAGGTAATTGCGGGATATGAAAATATAATATGTTACACGCTTCAAATACACGACAGTGAGGATAAAATTGTATATGCCGTTTCCAACATGAAAATGACTGAGGCAAGCGGAATAAAATGCAAGCCGCTGAATGTTAATTGTTATTATGCCAGAAAGACTGACGGAGGGTATCTTATAGATAACAATACAGATGACACTGACATTAAGGCATGTATTGATGTGGCATATAAAAATTCATACATACAGCAATTATATAAAAGCGTCAATGACGATATAGAGATATGTGTGCAAACGGATGAGGAATTTGCAAGGATTTACAGTAAAATACAGGAAAACGGACAGTAAAAGGGCTGTCGCATTTATTCTTAGTGCGACAGCCCCCCTTTACATATGTTTGGAATATTTCAACTGACATTATAGATATATAAGAGGACTATAAAACATGAGTGATGAACAGGGTATAAGATTAAATAAATATTTAAGTGAGGCGGGTATTTGCTCAAGGAGACAGGCAGATACTATAATAGAGCACGGAGAGGTTACAATTGACGGGGAAACTGCAACTTTGGGAAGCAGGGTATTTTCTGATAGCCGGGTATGCTACAGGGGAAAACCGGTCAAGCCTCTTAAGAAAAGAATCATATATGCATACAACAAACCTCTTGGGCTTGTGTGTACCTCAAAGGAAGCGGATAGGGACAGCCTGTTTAACCATATTGATTTCCCTGAAAAGGTAAATTATGTCGGAAGGCTTGACAAGGCTTCAAGCGGTCTTTTGCTCCTCACAAATGATGGAGAGCTTGCAAATAAAATACAAAAATCCGTAAACAATCACGAAAAGGAATATTTTGTCCGTGTAAACAAGGATTTGACGGAGGACTTTATAGAAAAAATGTCAGAGGGAGTGCCAATCCTTGACACTGTTACAAAAAAGTGCCGTGTTATAAAAACAGGTAACAGAACATTTAAAATCGTACTGACCCAGGGGTTAAACAGGCAGATAAGACGAATGTGCGAGGCACTTGGATACAGGGTTGTTCATTTGAAGCGTGTCAGGGTGATGAATGTGGTGCTTGGCAATCTGAAGCCCGGTGAGTACAGACAAGTTACAGGGGAGGAAGAAATGAGACTGCGTAAGGCTTTGGAGAAGGATGGAAATTGTGTCAAGTTTTCATAGAAAACTTGACATGTAGTATGTCCGGTGGCAAAGCCACCGAGACACGACGTCAGCCATAGAGTTCTCGATTTACAAAGTAAATCGGAACATATGCCGAAGGCAAATATGGAATGGCTGATGTTCCGATAAAGGGGGCAAATTATGAATAAAACAGATAGAATAAAAGAGCTTGTGAATATTTTAAATGAGGCATCAAAGGCTTACTACCAACAGGACAGGGAGATTATGAGTAATTTTGAGTACGATAAGCTTTATGACGAGCTTGTGGCACTTGAAAATGAGACAGGCATAAGACTTTCGGGAAGTCCCACTGTAAGGGTAGGCTATGAGATATTAAGCGAGCTTCCAAAGGAGGCACATGCAGCGCCAATGCTTTCTCTTGACAAAACAAAGAGCGTGGAGGATTTGGGAGAGTGGCTTGGTGATAAAAAGGGAGTATTATCGTGGAAGCTTGACGGGCTTACGGTTGTGCTTACCTATGAAAACGGAGAGCTTGTAAAGGCAGTTACAAGAGGAAACGGAGAGGTAGGAGAGGTCATAACAAATAATGCAAGGGTATTTGTCAATATTCCGTCTCTTATTCCATATACGGACACGCTTGTAATAAGGGGCGAGGCCGTTATAACCTATTCGGAATTTAACAAAATAAACGCTGTAATAGAGGATGCGGATGCAAAATACAAGAATCCGAGAAATTTATGCAGCGGAAGCGTAAGGCAGCTTAACAATGAGATAACTGCAAACCGAAATGTAAGATTTTATGCATTTAACATGCTGGATATATCAGATGAAACTGTTAATTCCTCCATGACGAATCGGTTTGATTTTCTTGAGGGACTCGGTTTTGAGGTTGTGTGGCATATTGAGGTTACGAAAGACAGCATGCAGGACGCCGTAAAGCTTTTTGCAGATAAGATTACCGAAAATGATGTGCCGTCAGATGGACTTGTGCTTTCCTATGATGATGTTGCATACGGAAGAAGCCTTGGCGTGACCTCAAAATTTCCAAGAGACTCCATAGCCTTTAAGTGGGCGGACGAGGAGGCGGAGACGGAGCTTCTTGAGATTGAATGGAGTCCGTCGAGAACGGGACTTATTAATCCTGTAGCCATATTTAAGCCGGTATTTCTTGAGGGAACCTCGGTAAGCCGTGCAAGCATACACAATGTAAGCATTGTAAAGCAGCTTGAGCTTGGGCTCGGTGATACAATAAAGGTATACAAGGCAAACATGATTATTCCGCAGATAAGTGAAAATCTTACGAGAAGCGGAAAGCTTGTAATACCGGACATCTGTCCTGCATGTGGAAAAGAGGCGGTTATAAGAAATGAAAATCAGGTGGAAACACTTTACTGTCCGAATGCTGCCTGCCCTGCAAAGCAGGTAAAGCTTTTTACGCATTTTGTATCAAGAAATGCAATGAATATTGAAGGACTTTCCGAGCAGACACTTGAGAAATTTATTGAAAAAGGTTTTATAACAAATTTTAGCGACATATACAGACTTGAACGCTTCCGTGACGATATAGTTACTATGGAGGGCTTTGGCGAAAAATCCTACGAAAATATGATAAGCTCAATTGACGCTTCAAGAAATACAACCTTTAACCGTGTCCTTTACGGAATTGGCATAGTTAATGTTGGAAATGCAACAGCAAAGCTTATTTGCAGGCATTTCAAAAATAATATAGAAGATATAATAAACGCAGACGTGGAGGAGCTTACGGAGATAAAAGACATAGGCGGTGTTATTGCGGAAGGAATCGTTGCATATTTTGCGGACGAGGCTAACGTAAGCAGCCTTAGGGAGCTTTTGGGAGAGCTTAACATCATTGAGGAGGAAAATAATAACCCTCAGGATTTGGAGGGCAAAACCTTCGTTATAACCGGCTCCCTTAATACATTTGCCAACAGGGATGAATTAAAGAAGCTTATTGAGGACAGGGGCGGAAAGGTTGCAGGAAGCGTTTCTGCTAAAACGTCATATCTTATAAATAATGATGTCACATCGGGTTCTTCCAAAAACAAGAAGGCAAAATCTTTGGGAGTGCCGATTATATCCGAGGAGGATTTTCTTAATATATAAACAGATGAAAGGATGATAAACATGCCTATAAGGATTGACAACGATTTACCGGTAAAGAAAATACTTGAACAGGAAAATATATTTGTTATGGACGAAAATCGTGCCATGAGCCAGGATATTCGTCCGCTTGACATTCTTATTTTAAATTTGATGCCCTTGAAGGAGGATGCAGAGCTTCAGCTTTTAAGAAGCCTCTCAAACACTCCTTTGCAGGTAAATATTTCATTTATAAGAACCGTATCGCATGAAGCAAAAAATGCGTCCCAGTCACACCTTGAAAGATTTTACACGGATTTTAACAGCATAAAGGACAGAAAATGGGACGGTCTTATTATTACGGGAGCGCCTGTCGAGACGATGGAATTTGAGGAGGTTGAATACTGGGATGAGCTTACAAAAATAATGGACTGGTCAAAGGACAACGTTACCTCAACGCTTCATATATGCTGGGGTGCACAGGCTGGGCTTTATTACAGATATGGTGTTGCAAAGATACGGCTTGAAAAGAAATTTTCAGGAGTATATAAGCATTATACATTTCATAAGAGAACGCCTCTTGTGCGGGGATTTGACGACTCATTTCTTGTTCCGCAGTCAAGGTATACAGGCGTGGATAAGGAAGCAATTGTAAATAATCCTCTCCTTGAGATAGTTGCGGAATCAAAAATAACAGGACCGTACCTTATCATAGGGGAGGAGGGAAAAAACATATTTGTGACGGGACACCCTGAATATGATACCATTACTTTGGACCAGGAGTATAAAAGGGATTTGGCGAAGGGGATAAACCCTGACATTCCGGTTAATTATTACCCTGACGATAACCCTGAAAATAAGCCGATTAAATCATGGAGATGCCATGCAAATACGCTTTATACAAATTGGCTTAATTATTACGTATATCAGCAGACTCCTTATGAGTGGACGAAGAAGGCTTAAAGAGTTGTTAGAAAGATTATGGTATGACAGGGCTTACATCAAGTAACAGAATATACAGTAAAGTTTTAAAAGGAATTCGGATGATATGAGATATAATAAGAACGCAAAAAGATATTGTAAAATAACAGTGCTTGTATGTTTATGCATATTGTTACTTACAGGGTGCGAAGGAGAGCTATTAACAATAACAAGAAAGAATGCTGATGGAACTACAACGACAATGGAGTGTGTGGAGGTTTATGCTTTTTTGAATAGAGGAACACACCAATACCACATGGAGGATGAGAAAATCATTATGCAGTATGGTTCTCTGCCGATAGAGGCATATACTGCGGAAATTATTTCCAAAGAAGAAAAAGAAGCTTATGATAGCAAAAAAATTCTTGGTAAAAGCACCAATTTGACAGCATACGAAGCAAATGATAACGACAAAGATCATAAATATACATATGTATATATATTAGATTTACAAGGCACAGATGATTCTTATATTAAATTTTCATCGTCCGCTGCACCGGGAGAAAAAAGTACCGATAATAACTTTGCTGAACATATCAAATATTACGTTGACGGGCAGGAGACAATTCCGGTTTACATTGAAAAGTGATTTTTCTGCGATTGTATATATGGTTTTTCATTCAAGCTCCTGAATGCCATCACCAGCATGCACACGTCAAGGAGTATATAGCTTAAGGTCATTCCGAGAAAATATGCGGTTATTCCGTATGTGGGAACAAGGGTAACGGTTATTATAATACGAACCACAAGTCCCGCAACATTTATCATAAGATTACCAAAGGCCTTTCCCATTCCGTTCAGTATGGCAGACATGTTTCCCGATATGTATATAAACGGACAAAGAAAGCTTATTTTCTGTAAAAGCACGCCGGCATATTCATTTTTAAATGTAAATATACATAAGGCTTTGCCGAAAATCATATAAAAGCCCCATGACAAAAGTCCTAAAACAAAGCAGAACATGAGGCTTTTTTTAATTGCCTCAACAATAAGAGAAATGTTGCTTTTTGCCCTCGCGTATGATACGGCAGGGAGGAGCATTGTTGAGAGAGATGTGGTTATTGTTGCAGGAAACAGCAGGAAGGGTATAACGATTCCTGTTATAATACCATATATTTCCATTGATTTATCGCTGTTCATGTAATAGTAATAGAGCATGGCAGGAATAAGAATCGTTTCAAGGCTTGAAAAAAGCGTAAGCATAAGATTGTTTGTTGTTATCGGAACTGCATCCATAATATAGGGCTTTACTATTCCTGTGGCGTTGTCGTTTGATTTATCTGTATTTTTAACGATAGGCATATATTTATTTTTATTTACAATAAAGAAAATGGCTGACAAAAATGTAGCGGCTATTTCGCCTGTAACAACGGCTATAACGGCAAGCTTTGCATCCAGCCTGTCTGAGGCCCAGATGTGTGCAAGAAACATTCCCGTACCTATTCTGGCTATCTGTTCGAAAAAGTTTGTGATTCCCTGAAATCCGGGTTTATCCACACCGACAAAAAAAGCGTTTATTCCCGCCTTAAGTGCGACAAAAGGAATTGCGATTATAATAGTTCTGAGCAGTGGGATACAGTCACTGTTTTTTAAAATGTTTGTACATAAGAATTCAGAAAAAAGGTATATAAATGAGCATACAATAAGACTTGCGCCTATGGACAGCAAAAAACAGAACCTGGATATGCGGTTCATTGAACGATGCTTATTTTGTCCGAGAAAATAAGATATGTGCTTTGTAAGCGCCGTGGCAAGACCCGAACAGGATATGGAAAAGGCAAGAATGTAAAGTGGAAAAACAAGCTGATAAACTCCTATTTCCTTTACACCTATTGTACGTGTTAAGAATATTCTATTATAGAATCCTAAAAATTTTGTGGCTATACCTGCGATAGTTAATATTAAGGTGCCTTTAATAATTGTTTTTTTTGACAAGCCGCTATCCTAAAGTTGCTCTTGATTTAAAATATATTAACAAGACGACATTAATATTACAGGAAAATGGCTGTTTGAATATAACTTTATATAAGTGAGGAGTAAATAAAGTAATGGATAATATAATTTATATGGATAATGCGGCTACAACGAAGACACATCAGGAGGTTTTGGCGGAAATGATACCATATTTTTCCAAGCTGTATGGCAATCCCTCAAGCATATACGGATTTTCTGAAAGCAGCAGGGCAGTTATGGAAAGCTCAAGAGAAAAAATTGCATTATCCCTTAATACAGAGCCGGAAAATATATATTTTACGGCAGGAGGCTCAGAAGCTGATAACTGGGCACTTACGGAGACGGCAAAGGCTTATTCGGGCAGAGGAAAACACATTATAACATCAAAAATAGAGCACCATGCCATAATTCATACATGTGAGGCGCTTAAAAAAAATGGCTTTGATATAACATATGTAAATGTGGATGAAAATGGAATTATAAAGCTTGATGAGCTTGTAAGGGCAATAAGGCCTGATACAATTTTAATATCCGTAATGTTTGCAAACAATGAAATAGGAAGCATACAGCCTATAAAGGAAATAGGGGAAATAGCAAGCAGCAGGGGAATATGGTTCCATACGGATGCAGTACAGGCGTACGGTCATCTTCCTATAGATGTAAAGGAATTAAAAATAGATATGCTGTCTGCAAGCGGACATAAGCTGAACGGTCCGAAAGGTACAGGCTTTTTGTATATAAATGAAAAAATGAATATAGGAAGCTTTATACATGGAGGAGCACAGGAGCGGGGAATGAGAGCAGGAACGGAAAATGTTCCGGGCATAGCAGGACTTGGCAAGGCAGTGGAAATTGCCGAAAAAACAATGAAGGAAAGGGCAGCTTATGAGAGAAACTTAAGAGATTATATGATTAACAAAATTATGAATACAATACCATATACAAGAGTAAACGGACACATGACAAACAGACTGCCAAATAACACAAACTTCAGTTTTCAGTTTGTGGAGGGGGAATCGCTTCTTATAATGCTTGACATGAACGGTATATGTGCATCAACAGGCTCTGCCTGCACATCTTCGTCAAAGAACCCGTCACATGTGCTTACGGCAATCGGATTGCCTGAAGACATTGCAAGCGGATCACTGCGGCTTACAATCAGTCATGAAACAACAAAGAGGGAAGTGGATATTGTATGTAACCGGCTGGCAGAAATAATAACAAAGCTCAGGAGTATGTCACCACAGTATGAGGATTTTCAGTTACACGGGAAAAGCTAGCCATTTGCATCACAGGAAGTCCCGTTTATGGTAATTTATAGTTCTACAAAGGTCGGCTTCTGTTTATCAAAGGTACAGTAATACTTAAAGCCATTGTCAAGCAGAAGCTGACGAGCCCTGTCAAAGCCATATCCCACATGAACCGTGTCGTGGGTGTCACTGCCGATTGTAATAATTTCACCGCCTGCATCCTTATAAAGTCTGAGTATATCCCTGTGTGGATGAGGATATGGGAGGTCTTTATAAAGACTGCATGTATTTATTTCAATACCGCAGCCATTTTCCACGATAATTTTAATAATTTCCCTAAAAATATCCATATGGTCGGAAAATTTAAAGCTTTCATAGTGCTTTCGACCATATCTTACAATGTAATCTAAATGTCCGTACACGTTAAATGTATGAAAGTCCCTAACCGTATTTAAAATTTCTTCAAAATATCTTCCGTAAGCCTCCGCGTCCGTTTTATCCTTAAAATATTCAGGATAGTAAGGGTCAAGACCGTCAACAAGATGCGTGCTGCATATAATGAAATCAAGCTCAGGATGTTTTTTGACATATTCAGCAGCCTTTTTTGTTACATTCGGCATAACGCCCAGCTCAACGCCTATTCTAAGGTCAAAATCCGGTGATACGGAATTTTTAACACCAGACATATATTCATAATATTTATCCGTGTCTAAATAAAAATCCATTGTCGGTTCAGCCTTTTGCACAGGGAAATCTATATCGTAATGGTCTGTCACGCACATTGACATAAGACCGTTTTCCTTCGCTTTTTTTATAATATCATGTATATTACTTTTGCAATCGGAAGAAAATGATGTATGTATATGATAATCAGGAAAAATCATGGGTCATGCCTCCTTAATAAGTGAATATCATTGCAGCCTGAAATTTGCATAGCATAATAATTGTATATTTTTTAAAAAACAATTTCAATAATTTTATATTTTAATTTTAAATATATACACGCATCAAGGTATATAATCATTATGAGTTGTTTTTAATCGAAAAAAGAAGAAAAAATTGACAATTTAATACTTGAATTTTGTACTAAAAAAAGTTATTATTGATTTGTAAAAAATTAGCATAAGTTACCAACTTTTGTTGGGACAAGCCATCCATTAAAAAAGATGGCAAAAGATAATTTACTGCTTGCCAAGCAGTACTTATAAATTTATTTCAAAACTTAGGAGGAATAAAAAATGGCAGTAAAAGTAGCAATTAACGGTTTTGGACGTATCGGTCGTCTTGCATTCAGACAGATGTTTGATGCAGAGGGTTATGAGGTTGTAGCAATCAATGACTTAACAAAGCCTTCAATGCTTGCACACTTATTAAAGTATGATTCATCACAGGGTAAGTACGCTAATGCTGATCAGGTTACAGCTGATGATGAGGCAGGTACAATTACAGTATGTGGTAAGACTTTAAAGATTTACGCAGAGGCAGATGCTAAGAACCTTCCTTGGGGACAGCTTGATGTAGACGTTGTTCTTGAGTGTACAGGTTTCTATGTATCAAAGGCTAAGTCACAGGCTCATATTGATGCAGGCGCTAAGAAAGTAGTTATTTCAGCTCCAGCAGGAAATGACCTTCCTACTATCGTTTACAGCGTAAATGAGAACACTCTTACTAAGGATGACACAATTATTTCTGCTGCATCATGTACTACAAACTGCTTAGCTCCTATGGCTAAGGCACTTAACGACTATGCTCCAATCCAGTCAGGTATCATGTCAACTATCCATGCATATACCGGCGACCAGATGGTTCTTGACGGACCACACAGAAAGGGTGATTTAAGAAGAGCACGTGCTGCAGCCGTAAACATTGTTCCTAACTCAACAGGTGCTGCTAAGGCAATCGGCTTAGTTATCCCTGAGTTAAACGGAAAGTTAATCGGTTCTGCACAGAGAGTTCCTGTACCAACAGGTTCAACTACAATCTTAACTGCTGTAGTTAAGGGTAAGGATGTTACTAAGGAAGGCATCAACGCTGCTATGAAGGCTGCTGCATCAGAGTCTTACGGATATAACGAGGATCAGATTGTTTCATCTGACGTTATCGGAATGAGATATGGTTCACTCTTTGATGCAACTCAGACTATGGTAGCTCCTATTGCTGATGATCTTTATGAGGTTCAGGTTGTTTCATGGTATGATAATGAGAATTCATACACTAGCCAGATGGTTAGAACAATCAAGTACTTCGCTGAATTAGGCTAATATAAGCTGACCTAAAAAGGTCCGGTCTTTTGGACCGGGCCTTTTATTATTATTTATTTACAGGAGGACAATATAAAATGTCATTAAATAAAAAATCAGTAGATGATATTAACGTAAAGGGACTTCGCGTTCTTTGCAGATGCGATTTTAACGTACCACTTAAGGAAGGACAGATTACAGACGAGAACAGACTTGTTGCTGCACTTCCAACAATAAAGAAGCTTATTGCTGATGGAGGAAAGGTTATCCTTTGCTCACACCTTGGAAAGGTTAAGACGGAGGAGGATAAGGCAACAAAAACGCTTGCTCCTGTTGCTAAGCGTCTCTCAGAGCTTCTTGGCAAGGAGGTTAAGTTTGCCGCTGACCCTGAGGTTGTAGGACCAAATGCAAGAGCTGCTGTTGAGGCTATGCAGGAGGGCGATGTAATTCTTCTTGAGAATACACGTTTCAGACCTGAGGAGACTAAAAACGGGGAAGCATTTTCAAAGGACCTTGCAAGCATTTGTGATGTATTTGTAAATGATGCATTTGGTACTGCCCACAGAGCACACTGCTCAAATGTAGGTGTTGCAGGTTTAGTTGACACTGCTGTTGTAGGTTACCTTATGCAGAAGGAGATTGATTTCCTTGGAAATGCAGTAGAAAATCCTGTTAGACCTTTTGTTGCTATTCTTGGTGGTGCAAAGGTTGCAGATAAGCTGAATGTTATTTCAAACCTTCTTGAGAAGTGCGATACCCTTATTATCGGAGGCGGTATGGCATACACATTCCTTAAGGCTAAGGGATATGAGATTGGTAAGTCGCTTGTGGACGACACTAAGCTTGATTACTGTAAGGAAATGATGGACAAGGCTGATAAGCTTGGAAAGAAGCTTCTTCTTCCTGTAGATTCCGTTATGATAGATGAGTTCCCTAATCCGATTGATGCTCCTGTAGACACTGTTTTATGTGATGCAGACAAGATGCTTGCAGACAAGGAGGCTTGTGATATCGGACCAAAGACTATCGAGCTTTACTCAGATGCTGTTAAAACTGCAAAGACCGTTGTTTGGAACGGACCTATGGGCGTATTTGAGAACCCTACCCTTGCAGTTGGAACTAAGGCAGTAGCAGCAGCCCTTGCTGAAACTGATGCAACTACAATCATCGGTGGCGGTGATTCAGCAGCAGCTGTAAATCAGCTTGGATATGGTGACAAGATGAGTCATATTTCAACAGGCGGCGGCGCATCACTTGAGTTCCTTGAGGGTAAGGAGCTTCCGGGTGTTGCAGCAGCAAACGATAAATAGTAATGAATAATTAAGTAACAAGGAGAAAATAAAATGGCTAGAAAGAAAATTATAGCAGGAAATTGGAAGATGAATATGACACCTTCTCAGGCAACTGCTCTTGTTGCAGAGCTTGAGCCACTTGTAAAAAATGATGCAGTGGATGTTGTTTACTGTGTACCGGCAATAGATATTGTACCTGTTGTTGAGGCTGTAAAGGGCTCAAATGTACAGGTGGGTGCCGAGAATATGTATTTTGAGGATAAGGGTGCATATACGGGAGAGATTTCAGCAGAGATGCTTGTAGATGCAGGTGTTAAGTATGTTATTATCGGACATTCAGAGAGACGTGATTATTTCAAGGAGTGTGACTGCTTACTTAACAAGAAGGTTAAGAAGGCAATTTCAGCAGGACTTACTCCGATTCTTTGCTGTGGTGAGTCACTTGAGCAGAGAGAAATGGGCGTTACAATGGATTGGATAAGGCTTCAGATTAAGTCTGACCTTGACGGAGTAGCGGCAGATGACGTTAAGAACCTTGTAATTGCATATGAGCCTATATGGGCAATCGGAACAGGAAAGACTGCAACTACCCAGCAGGCTCAGGAGGTTTGTAAGGGAATACGTGACTGTATCGCTGAAATTTATGATGCAGCAACAGCAGAGGCAGTTCGCATACAGTACGGCGGTTCCGTAAATGCAGGAAATGCATCAGAGCTTTTTGCACAGCCTGATATTGACGGCGGTCTTGTTGGAGGTGCATCTCTTAAGGCAGAGTTTGGCAAGATTGTAAACTATTAAATGATATAGGAGGAGACTTACAATGTATTGCCCAAAATGTGGAAATAACATTGCAGATGGAAGCACAAATTTTTGCCCTGTTTGTGGTTATGCGTTAAATAACGCTCAGCAGTCAGGATTTAATTTGGCATCTGAGCAACCACAACAGTCAAATATAAATAACTCACAGTTAGGCGGAGGATATCAGCAGTCTATGTATAACCCACAGTCAGGCGGAGGGTATCAGCAACCTATGTACAATTCTCAGCCAAACGGAGGGTACAGTCAACCGCCTAAGCAGAATACGGGATTAATAATAGGAATTATCATTGGTGCAGTTGTACTTATTGCTGCAATAGTTGTTTTTCTCATATTTTTTGTATTTAAAAAAGATGATACAGGCAACACAGGCAATGATGATTCAACAGGTGCTCAGACGGTAGAAAGTACACAAAATAACACATTGCCGGATGATATTGATACATCAGAGGATGACTTGCCGGATGATACTGATACACCAGATGATGATTCAGATGACATAGCAATGGGAACCTACAGCATTTCTTCCATGCGGCTGGAGGGATCTGAGTTTGGATACAGTGACATCGATTCCATGGGATATGGTGAAATGACTTTACGTGTTGAGCATGACTATATTTATTTCAAGCAAACAACTGATGGATATGATGTACCTTATTATTATACGGATTCTGATGGTACGGGCAAAATGTGGAACAGTGTGGAAGAATACACAATCTATTACACAGATGATTCCATAACTATCGATTTTGCAAGCTCTGAAGATTTTTCTGAATATACAGAATACACAATGACTTTTACAAAATAAAAAACAAACAGGGCAGGGAATTTTTCCTGCTCTGTTTACTAATGTGGAGAGTGAGGAATGTTTAGATTTTTTTTCGTAATAATTATTTCAATGCCATTTATAATATATTATCTGGGTGTAGGCAGATATGTGGAAAGACATGCGGACAGATATGATGAACTGGCAAGATATAAGATTGCTAAAAAGGTCATTAGAATACTGAGATATAACGGTGGTGTCATAACAAGGGTGTATGGCAGGGAAAATCTTCCAAAATCAGGAGGATATATTATGTATTCAAATCATCAGGGAAAATATGATGCACTTGGAATCATGTATGGCCACCCTACACCATGCACAATTTTGATGGATGAAAAGCGTTCAAGGCTGCCGATAGTAAATCCATTTATGGATTTGATAAAAGGCAGTCGTCTTAAAAAGGAAGATATTAAAAGCCAGGTTATGACAATCAGAAAAATTGTTGATGAGGTAAAAGAGGGCAGAAAGTACATAATATTCCCTGAGGGCGGATACGATGACAACCGTAATAATGTACAGGATTTTCATTCCGGTTCTTTTAAATGTGCTGTAAGGTCGAAATGTCCCATTGTCCCTGTGGCAATAATAGATTCATATAAGGTATTTGAAAGTATGGCACCTTCTCCAGTCAGGACAAAGGTTATTTTTCTACCATCTATCAATTATGAGGAATACAAGGATATGACTACGGAGCAGATAGCCGAGATTGTGCGTGCAAGAATAATGGTAACCATAGCCATGTATACAAGAAAAAGACAGATAAAACAGCTTGATATGACGCTTAATGCAAATGTCAGTGATGTGGAGGAAGCAAGGAGATACATAAACAGACTTCGGTATGTGCTGTAGATATAGTAGGGAGAGAACAAAGTGCCTTCGGCACTCTTTATGGCACTTTGGGCGAATCTTAGCAGGGTCCGCAGGGACCATGCCGATAGGAAACGAAGTTTCCTATCAAATAAAAAAGGCTGTCGCAGTAAGTATTTAAGATGTATAGTTACTTACCTGTGACAAGCCTTCTTTTATTTTGTACTATGCGGTCTAAAATGTTCTGAATAATCCGATTACTCTGCCAAGGATGGACATTTCGTCATTCACAATAATAGGGTCCATCGTGTCGTTTTCAGGCTGAAGGCGGATATGACCGTTTTCCCTGTAAAATGTCTTGACAGTGGCAGAATCTTCTATAAGCGCCACAACAATATCGGAATTTTTTGCAGTGTTTGTCTCCTCAACCATAACAAGGTCACCATCCAATATACCGGCATTAATCATGCTGTCACCCTTAACCTTAAGCATAAATGTATTCTTGGTAGTATGCAGATATTCAGGAGGAACCGGAAAATAGCCGTCTATATTTTCAACGGCAAGTATAGGCTCGCCGCAGGTTACGGTTCCAACAATAGGTATATTGACAAGCTCACGCCTGCTTAAGTTAAATGTATCGTCGAGAATCTCGATTGCTCTCGGCTTGGTCGGGTCCTTTCTTATATATCCCCTTTCTTCAAGCGTAGCAAGATGCGCATGTACTGATGAAGTTGATTTAAGATGAACTGCCTCACATATCTCCCTTACAGCAGGCGGATACCCCTTCTTAAGTATACAATCCTTAAGATATTCCAAAATCTGCTCCTGTTTAGGAGACAATGTATCTTTACTCATGTAAAAACTCCTTTCAAAAAACAACTTATAGGTAATTACTAAAACATATAATAACACACATTTGTTTGGAATGCAAACGAATGTTCTGATTTTTTTCCTGACTTTATTAAAATGTAACAATTATACAATTTTTATTGTAAAATATGCATATAAAATGTAATATGAGTATGTACAGGAAATGCAACTGACGGTATGTGTGAAGACCAGATAAAATATTGTATTACATATATTGCTGAGGTATTAGAACAGATGATTGAGACTGAGAAAAAAAGAATGGAGGAATAATTTGTGACAAAAATATATTTTGTGAGACATGCACAGCCAGATCATAAATGGGAGGATGACAGGACAAGACCTTTAACCGATGAAGGAAAACAGGACTCTGAATTTGTGCTTGAATTTTTGAGGGATAAGGAAATAGATGTATTTTACAGCAGCCCGTATAAGAGGAGTTATGATACAATTGCAGCTACGGCAGCATTTTACGGAAAAGAAATTATAACTGATGAAAGGCTGCGTGAGAGAAAATGCGGTGTCGAGGGCAATATGTTTGGCAACGGACTGCTTAAAAAGAGATGGGAAAACAATGATTTCCATGAGGAGGACGGCGAATCAATTAATATGGTACGCAAAAGAAATGTGGAGGCACTTGGGGATATTCTTGCGGAAAATGCTGATAAGCGGATTGTAATAGGAACGCATGGAACGGCGTTAAGCTCGATTTTAAGCTTTTATAATGCTGAGTTTGGCTTAAAGGATTTTCTTCGTATTGTAGATTGGATGCCTTATGTTGTTGCGCTTACGTTTGATGGGGATAAGCTTTTATCAATAGAAGAATGCTGTCATATAGAAAAAGAGTATAAGGGAAAATAGAAGTTATTATTGACAAAATACATACGCTCTGCTACAATCAAAATATATCTGGGAATAGTTCTAACCATTTCGGTTATCAATCCCCATATAACAACAAAATATGAGGAGGATAAGCGGGGGTTACCAAATGTTTATGTTATTGTGATTACTGATTTTGACCCCTTTGGTGAAGAACGTATGGTGTACACCATGAAAACAATGTGCGTGGAATATCCTGAGCTTTCATATGAGGATGGAAGCAGAACCATTTATCTTTATACGAAGGGAAGTGCAGGTAACCCACCGCAGGAGTTAAGGGAACTTCTAAGATACATGGAGGAAACCAATCATAAAAATGTTGTCAACAATACGTTAAGGGACATTGATGATATGGTAGAAATAGTAAAGAAGGATGAGGAGGTGACTGCCATGCATTGGGAAATAACTGCGGATGATTTATATGAAATGGGTATGGAAAAGGGTATGAAAAAAGGCATGGAAGAAGGTATTATTGCTACTGTTGGTGCGCTTAAGGAAGCGGATTTTCCATCTGACAAAATTATTAATGTTCTTGTACATAGTTTTAAAATATCATTCGATAAGGCAAAAGAATACATTTAACATTGATTTGTAGATTGAGGTTATCGCACTAAGTCTGAGTTGGGAATGTTTACACAGGTGACTGAAAACCATTTGAAGATGTCGATACTTAAAAAATTGCCGGCTTGAGGTATCCCGATTTTATATATGGATATGTTAGGCCGGTAATTTAATACATTATATGATTTGTAATGTGATAGCAGAAAAAATGTATAAAAACATATGGTAAATAATTAAATAACTTGACATTATTATTTTATATTATTATAATTACCATGTTTTAGTTTAGTAATCAAGTAGCGAATTATCACTTTGCAGTGATAAAGTGATATAGAATATACAGAACAGAAAGGAGCATGGAACTGTTGAGGCTATCGTTAGTGCGACAGCCACGACAGCCCAATAAGGTTAAAATGAACGATAAGTTGTTGCACACACCTGACGGAGTCAGGGATATATATGGGATTGAATGTAAGAAAAAGCTTAAAATTGTTGATAAAATACATCATGTTCTTGAGCTTTTTTCTTATCAGGACATAGAGACGCCATCCTTTGAATATTTTGATATATTTAATATGGATAAAGGGTCAGCACCATCAAATGAAATGTATAAATTTTTTGACAGAAATAATAATACACTTGTGTTAAGACCTGACCTTACCCCAAGCGTTGCAAGATGCGTTGCAAAATACTATGCCAACGAGGAACTTCCAATAAGACTATGCTATAAGGGAAATACATTTACGAATGCTCCCCTGCATCAGGGAAAGCTCAATGAATGTACACAGATAGGTGGAGAGCTTGTAAATGATGACAGCTCTGCTGCCGATGCCGAAGCAATTGCATGTGTCATAAGCTGCCTTAAGGCATCAGGGCTTGAGGAATTTCAGATAGAGATTGGCGAAATCGAATTTTTTAAGGGGCTTATATCTGAGGCCGGACTTGACCTTGATACGGAAAATAAAATAAGGGACTACATTCATATAAAGAATTTCTTTGGTTTAAGCGAGTTTGTTGAGACGCTTGACATAAGCAGTGAGATGAAGCTTGCATTTACGTCCTTTGAGACATTGTTTGGCGGTCTTGACATGCTTGAACGTGCAAGAGGGCTTGTTTCAAACAGCACGTCACTTTTGGCAATTGACCGTATGGAAAAGGTGTATCATGCCCTTACAAATTACGGTTATGAGAAATACGTGGGCTTTGACCTTGGTATGTTAAACAGATATAATTACTATACGGGAATTGTATTTCGCGGATATACATATGGAACGGGAGATGCTATTGTAAAGGGTGGAAGATACAATAATCTTTTGGCACAATTTGGAAAAAATGCTGCCTCCGTGGGCTTTGCAATATATGTGGACGAGCTTATGATGGCTGTGTCAAGAAACAAGGTAGAAGTTGAAGTTGATTATTCAAACATTCTTGTTCTGTACGATATAGAGTACCAGGAAAATGCCATAAAGCTTACAACAAGCCTGAGAAATAAAGGAAAGAAAATTGAGCTTATAAGAAAGTCCTCAAAGCATACGGTAGATGATTACATTGCATATGCAGGTAATATGCATCTTTCGGGAGTGTATCATTTTAAATCTGAGGAGGATATAGAGGTTATATCCGTCATTAATGAAACGACAGCTTCAATAAAGCTTGGTGATATTTTACATTGATGAACTAAGATTGTCACACTAAGAAATATTTATATCATAATAACAAAAACACGCTTTCGCTCATTAAAGACGTAGCAGTACTAAGGTGCCAAAGTACGTCACCAAAGTACTGACGTCTTTAAATGGTTTTCTTATTATGATATAAATATTCTTAGTGTGACAGCCTGATAAAAATAACAAAAACGAGGAAAAAATTATGAGATATTTAACATTTGCCCTTGCAAAGGGCAGACTTGCAAAAAAAACACTGTCGCTTTTTGAAAAAATGGGAATATCCTGCGGGGAAGCCCTTGACCCTGATACGAGAAAACTTATATTTACAAACGAGGAACATAAAATAAAATTTTTTCTTGCAAAGGCTTCGGATGTTCCTACATATGTTGAATACGGAGCTGCGGACGTAGGTGTTGTGGGAAAGGACACCATACTTGAGGAGGGCAGAAATCTGTACGAGGTTATGGATTTAGGCTTTGGAAAATGCAAAATGTGCGTCTGTGGACCTGCATCTGCAAAGGAGCTTCTTGCAAAAAATGAAATAATAAGGGTGGCAAGTAAATATCCTAATATTGCGCAGGATTATTTTCAGAATAAAAAAAATCAGACAGTGGAGATTATTAAGCTGAACGGTTCCGTAGAGCTTGCTCCCATCGTGGATTTGGCTGAAGTTATCGTTGATATTGTTGAGACAGGTTCTACGCTTCGTGAAAACGGACTTGAGGTATTGGAGGAAATTTGTCCTCTTTCAGCAAGGGTAGTTGTCAATCAGGTAAGCCTTAAAATGGAGCATGAGCGTATAAGGAAACTGCTGAACGATTTAAATGAAATGATTAAGGAGTAGAAGTAGACAGTATAATTTTATGCGTTTGGGTTTTAATGTTTTATTAATATAAATGGAGGAGAGCAGTCATGCGAATTGTAGAATTAAACGAGGAAACAAAAAAGGATATACTTAACAACCTTCTTAAAAGAAGTCCCGACAATTATGGTTCATACGAGGCTACGGTTAAGGAAATCGTTGAGGACGTACATAAGAATGGGGACGCTGCCTTGTTTCAATATACGGAAAAATTTGATAAGGCAGCCATAAATAAGGACAATGTAAAGGTAACGAAAGAGGAAATTGATGAGGCATATAGGCTTGTAGACACATCATTGGTTGAAATAATCCGTAAGGCAAAGGCAAATATAAAGGAATACCACGAAAAGCAAAAATGCTATAGCTGGTTTGATTCAAAAGATAACGGAAGCATGCTTGGACAAAAGGTAACACCAATTGACAAGGTAGGTGTGTATGTTCCGGGAGGAAAGGCTGTCTATCCGTCCTCCGTCCTTATGAATGTTATACCTGCAAAGGTTGCAGGCGTTGGAAGCATTATTATGACTACCCCATGCAACAGTGAGGGAAAGGTATATCCGACGACGCTTGTAGCTGCAAACGAAGCAGGTGTTGACGTAATTTACAAAGCAGGGGGAGCGCAGGCAATTGCCGCCCTTGCATATGGAACGGAAAGCATCCCGAAGGTGGACAAGATTGTGGGACCGGGCAATATATTTGTGGCACTTGCAAAAAGGTGTGTATTCGGACATGTAAGCATAGATTCCGTTGCAGGTCCAAGTGAGATACTAGTCCTTGCCGATGAAACGGCAAATGCTAGATACGTGGCTGCCGACCTTTTATCACAGGCAGAGCATGATGAGATGGCGTCAGCAATCCTTATTACAACATCCAGGGAGCTTGCCGAGAAGGTATCAGATGAAGTGGAGCAATTTATAAGTGAGCTTTCAAGAAAGGACATCATGCGTAAATCTGTTGATACGTACGGATACATTTTGCTTGCAAAAAATATGCAGGAGGCAATCGACACTGCAAATGAAATTGCAAGTGAGCATCTTGAGATAATGACGGCAAATCCTTTTGATACGATGACAAAAATAAAAAATGCAGGGGCAATATTTATAGGGGATTACTCCTCAGAGCCCCTTGGAGATTATTTTGCAGGACCAAACCACGTGCTTCCGACAAATGGAACGGCAAAGTTTTTCTCGCCTCTTTCTGTGGATGATTTCATTAAGAAATCAAGCATAATATATTTCTCAAAGGAGGCACTTCGTCCTGTTTCGCAGGATATTATTGATTTTGCAACTGCGGAGCAGCTAACCGCACACGCAAATTCAATAAAGGTAAGGTTTGAGTAAAATATAAGTTACATGAATAAAAGCCATAAAGATAAAGCTCATAGATTGAATTAAAAAAAATAATGTGATATAATTTGCAGGAATGCGTGACTGAGCCGGAAGGCGAGGCACACTGCAAAATGAGGGAGTTGATTTTTTGGCTGACAGAGTGGCAACCATTACAAGAAAAACGAATGAAACAGATATAGCCCTTACCCTTAACCTTGATGGGACAGGCGTTGCAAGAGTTGACACGGGCATAGGTTTTTTTGACCATATGCTTATAAGCTTTGCAAGGCATGGCTTTTTTGACCTTGACCTTTCTGTCAAGGGAGATTTGTTTGTTGACTGTCACCACACCATTGAGGACACGGGAATTGTTTTGGGACAGGCAATACTTAAGGCGCTGGGTGACAAAAAGGGAATAAACAGATTTGGTAATTTTATGCTCCCTATGGATGAAACATTAGTTATATCAGCTGTGGACTTATCGGGCAGACCATATCTTTCATATGACCTGAAGCTTAGCGCTCCTCAGGTTGGGTATATGGATACGGAGATGGTAAAGGAATTTTTCTATGCCGTTTCCTACAGTGGGGCGATGAACCTTCATATAAAACAGATTTCAGGACAAAATAACCACCATATTATAGAAGCGTCATTCAAGGCATTTGCAAGAGCCCTTGACATGGCTTGCACATATGATAAAAGACTTGAAGGAAATGTACTTTCCACGAAAGGAAGCTTATAGGAGGATAAACTATGGATTACAAAAAAATAGTACCCTGTATTTCTTTGGAAACACCTATAGAGGATGCGTTATTTTTTAATGATGCAGGAGCGGATGAGATTGCCTTTTTTGACAGCTCATGCAAAAGGGAGGATATAGATAAAAATATTTCCATAATTAAGGAAATTACAAGACAGATAGACGTACCTCTCATAGCCTGCGGTGGTGTAAGACGTCTTGAGGATATTAAAAAGCTTCTTTATGCCGGAGCGTCGAAGGTATGTATGAAAAGTGCGCCTCTTATTGATATAGGTATCGTTCAGGAGGCGGCAGAGCGCTTTGGCGCTGAAAGGATTATAGTCACGATTGATTTGACCTCCTGTGACAATCCGGTGGAGTACGGAAAGCAGTTAAAAAAGCATGGTGCAGGGGAGCTTTTGCTCATCCATCAGAATAAACTGAATAATTATACCGATGTTGTCAAAAATATCAGAAAAGAAGTCGGTCTTCCGATAATGGTTCAATCATATTCGGACAGCCATGAGGATATATCAACGCTTCTCAGGGATACGAATGCGGAGGTTGTAAGCCTTTACAATATATGTAAGCATGATATTATGGAGATTAAACAGCAGTGTAGGGCTTGCGGCATACCTGTAAATTTGTATGAAAGCACCATAAGCTTTGATGAATTTAAGCTTAATTCCGATGGTCTTATACCTGTCATTGCGCAGCATTACAAGACGGATGAGGTTCTTATGCTTGCATATATGAATAAAGAGGCATTTGAAAAAACAATACATACTGGCAGGATGACCTACTACAGCAGAAGCAGACAGGAGCTCTGGACAAAGGGGGAGACAAGCGGACATTTTCAGTTTGTAAAGTCACTTACCCTTGACTGCGACAGAGACACAATACTTGCAAAAGTATCGCAGATAGGCGCCGCCTGTCATACAGGAAGCCCAACCTGCTTTTTTACCGACCTTGTCAGTAAGGAATACAATGACACAAATCCGTTAAAGGTATTCATGGAGGAATACGAGATAATAAGGAACAGAAAGAATAATCCGAAGGAAGGTTCATATACAAATTATCTCTTTGATAAGGGTATAGACAAAATACTGAAAAAAGTGGGTGAGGAGGCTACAGAGATTGTTATAGCGGCCAAAAATCCTGATCATGAGGAGATTAAATATGAAATATCGGATTTTCTTTACCACATGATGGTGCTTATGGTAGAATGCGGCATCTCGTGGGAGGATATTATAAAAGAGTTTGCAGACAGACGATAAAATAAAATTTAGGAGGATATAGAAATGGGAGCAGTTTTTGGAGAATTAGCAACATACTTAATTAAATTTGTAGTTATGATTGTGTGTGCCGGACTTGGCATTTGCGTAGGAAAGGTACTTCGCAAAAGAAAAAATGAAAAGATGGCTGCTGAAAACGCTGACGAGTAACAGTGGCGGTGTTTAAAGAGGAGGACAGCAAATTGAAGAACTACGGCGTAAATGAACTTAGAAAAATGTTTTTGGAGTTTTTTGAAAGCAAGGGACATCTGAGGATGAACAGCTTTTCTCTTATTCCGCACAATGATAACAGCCTGTTACTTATAAATTCAGGCATGGCGCCGCTTAAGCCATATTTTACGGGACAGGAGGTTCCACCAAGGAAGAGAGTGACAACCTGTCAGAAGTGCATCCGTACCGGAGATATTGAAAATGTAGGAAAAACTGCAAGACACGGTACGTTTTTTGAAATGCTTGGAAATTTTTCCTTTGGAGATTACTTTAAGCATGAGGCAATTGCATGGACATGGGAGTTTCTTACAGAGGTTGTGGGGCTTGATGCGGGCAGGCTCTATCCATCGGTTTACCTTGAGGATGATGAAGCGTTTGATATATGGAATAAGGAAATCGGCATAGCTCCTGAGCGTATTTTTAAGTTTGGCAAGGAGGATAATTTCTGGGAACATGGTGCAGGACCATGTGGACCTTGTTCTGAAGTTTACTATGACAGAGGAGAAAAGTACGGCTGCGGCAAACCTGACTGTACCGTAGGCTGCGACTGCGACAGATACATTGAGGTTTGGAACAACGTATTTACTCAGTTTGACAATGACGGAAAAGGAAACTATGAGGAGCTTGAGCACAAAAATATAGACACAGGTATGGGACTTGAACGTCTTGCGGTTGTCGTGCAGGATGTTGATTCCATATTTGACGTTGATACAATAAAGGCACTGCGTGACAGGATATGTGACATGGCAGGTGTTACATATAAGGAAAGTGAGAAAAAGGACGTATCAATACGTCTTATAACAGACCATATCCGCTCGGTTACGTTTATGACATCGGACGGTATACTCCCTTCCAATGAGGGCAGGGGATATGTTTTAAGAAGGCTTCTTCGACGTGCCGCAAGACACGGAAGGCTTCTCGGCATAAAGGGCAGCTTCCTTGCCGAGCTTTCAAAAACTGTTATTGATGTGTCGAAGGATGCATATCCGGAGCTTGCAGACAAGCAGGAGCATATATTTGCCACTTTAAACAAAGAGGAAGAAAACTTTAACAGGACAATCGATCAGGGCCTTTCCATTTTAGGTAATTTTGTGGATGAGATAAAGAAGTCAGGCTCAAATAAGCTTAGCGGTGAAAATGCATTTAAGCTTTATGATACCTACGGCTTCCCTCTTGACCTCACAAAGGAAATATTAGAGGAGGAGGGCATGACTGTTGACGAGGAGGGCTTTAATTCTTGTATGCAGATACAGAGGGAAACGGCAAGAAAGGCTCGCAAGGTTACAAACTATATGGGAGCTGACGCTACCGTTTACGAGCAGATACCTGTGTCAATTGAGACAGAATTTGTGGGATATGACAGGTTAAGCCATGAGTCGCCTATTGTTGCAATAACAAATGAAAATGCAGTAGCAGATAAGCTTACCGAGGGTGAAGCAGGCTCAATCCTTGTTGCCGAGACGCCGTTTTATGCCACAATGGGTGGTCAGTGCGGTGACACGGGTATCATTTCCACACCAAACGCAACCTTTGTTGTCAAGGATACGGTTAAGGTTGTTGGCGGAAAGACAGCCCACATTGGATATGTTGAGTCCGGCGATTTTTCCGTAAATGAAAAGGTTGTACTTAGTGTAGATAGTGACAGAAGGGGACTTACATGCAAAAACCACTCTGCAACACACCTTTTACAGAAGGCGCTTAAAATCGTGCTTGGAGGACATGTTGAGCAGGCAGGCTCATATGTGGACTGTGACAGATTAAGATTTGACTTTACCCATATTAAGGCAATGACAAGGGAAGAAATTGCAAAGGTTGAGGCAATCGTAAATGAAGAAATCGAAAAGGATTTGCAGGTCCGAACTGACATAATGACACTTGATGAGGCAAAGAAAACAGGTGCCATGGCGCTCTTTGGTGAAAAGTATGGCGATACGGTAAGAGTTGTAACCATGGGAGAGTTTTCAAAGGAGCTTTGCGGTGGTACCCACGTTGCTAACACAAATGTGATAGGAAACTTTAAGATTGTGTCGGAGCAGGGGGTTGCGGCAGGCGTAAGACGTATTGAGGCCCTTACGTCAAAGGGAGCAATTGATTATTATAACAGGCTTGAGGAGGAGCTTAATGCGGCTGCAAATGCAGCTAAGACTGAGCCTGCAAAGCTTGCGGAAAAAATTACCTCCATGCTTGCAGAGATTAAGAGTCTTCAGTCTGAAAATCAGAAGCTGAAGGATAAGATGGCGAAATCCTCTGTAGGTGATGCAATGGCGGATGCAGTAGAGGTTTCGGGAATAAAAATTCTTCCTGTTAAGGTAAAGGATGTTGATATGAATGCCCTTAGAACCTTGGGAGATGACTTTAAAGCCAAGCTTGGAAGCTCTGTCATAATATTGGCGTCAGACATGGGAGACAAGGTAAACCTTATCGTTATGGCTACGGATGATGCGGTTGAAAAGGGCGCTCATGCAGGAAATATAATAAAAGAAATAGCTCCTATGGTAGGCGGCGGAGGCGGTGGACGCCCGAACATGGCGCAGGCCGGAGGAAAAAATCCTGCCGGAATAGACGAGGCACTTTCAGCCGGAGTTGAAAAAGTTAAGACCCAACTATAAAAATATAGCAAAATTTTGCCAAAAAAAACATTTTTTAGTTGACGAAAAAATATATTGTGTTATAATTATCATTGTGCAATTTTGGAGAATACCCAAACAGTTGTTATTTAGCACGAAAGATTTGATTTTGCAACTGGAGGGAGGGTGAGAGTAGTATGTCGAACGTAATAGTTAAAGAGAATGAGACTTTGGACAGTGCACTTCGCAGATTCAAGAGAAACTGTGCTAAGGCTGGCATTCAGCAGGAAATTCGTAAGAGAGAGCATTACGAGAAGCCAAGCGTAAAGCGTAAGAAGAAGTCAGAGGCTGCTAGAAAGCGCAAGTATAAATAAGTCTATCAAAAGATGTTACCCTATAGGGTAGCATCTTTTTTTATTGTATGGAATATATTTAAAACAAAATGGTTTTTTTATGACAAGATTAACATTGATAGATAATAAAAAAGCGTATGTAGACGGATATAAAAGCATACTTTCAATAGAGGATAACGAAATAAAAATACTGTGCCATGACAGGGTACTTATCATATATGGGGAAAAACTCAGGATAGCTTCGTTTACAGGTATTGAAATGGCTGTAGAGGGAAAGCTCCACAATATTTCATGGAGTAAATAGTAAAGGTGATGTTATGTTAAAAAAGCTTGTCAAATATATATTGGGATATTACATACTAATACTTAAGGGTGCAGGTGCGGACAGATTAATAAATATTTGTAATACGAATCAAATAAAAATATGGAACATTACCAAAAATGAAGATGCCCTTACCCTATGTGTATACAGGAAGGATTATAAAAGGATACTTGAGTTTGCTGAAAAAACAGAGACGGATGTTGATATTATACTTGATAAGGGTATACCGTTTCTATTACATAAATACAGAAAAAGAAAGTGCTTTCTTATTGGATTTCTCATATTTATTTTTTTAGTGTGGAAATATACTACATTTGTCTGGGATATAAATATAGAGGGTGAGGGATATTATTCCTTTGAGGAGATTGAAAAAAGAATAAAGGAAAATTATGTGCCTATCGGCAGTAAAGTAAGCGACATAAACTGTAAATGGCTTGAGGACACACTTCGTGAGGATTATCCGGAAATATCATGGATTAGCTGTGAGTTAAAGGGAACGCAGCTTAACGTTACCCTCACTGAAACAATAAGGGATGATACGGTATCGGAGCGGAATGTTCCATGTAATATTGTGGCATCGGAGGACTGCATCGTTACGGAAATTCTTGTAAAGAACGGTGTGGCGGTAGTAGAGGTAGGGGATGAGGTTAAAAAAGGTGACATACTCATAACCGGCGTTGTAAATATTTACAACGAATATGATGAGCTTATTGAAACAAATTATGTTCCTGCATCGGGCTTTGTTTACGGACAGATAAAAAGAAGCTATGAGGATGAATTTGACATGAACCATTATATAAAAAATTATACGGAAAATAAAAAAACATACTATTCATTTTTTATAAAAGAAAATATTTTTGAGCCCTTTAAGCATGAAAACAGCTTTGTGAACTATGACGTCATAACAGACTACAAAAAGGTTAGAATATTTGATACATTTTACATACCGTTTGCGTATCAAAAAACTACCATTTCAGAATACGAGCCGAAGCTTTCCACCTACACAGCGGGGGAGGCGGAAGAAAAGGCAAAAAATAAGCTTCAGGTATATATAGACGACTTAAGAAAAAAAGGAGTGGAAATACTTGAAAATAATGTTAAAATAAGTATCAGAAATGGGAAGTGCCATGCAGGCGGTAATTTGGTAACAAGGGAGCTTGTTGGAATTCCCTCCGACATATCTTTATTTGAACAAGGAGAAGATACTGAAGAATGAGTTTGTATTCAGAAAATATAAAAATACCAGGTGATTACATTCAAAATATTTTTGGACAGTTTGATAAGAATATAAAGCTTATTGAACGTGCCTGCAAGGTTATAATTGTTCTTAGGGAGGATATTTTAAAGCTTTCAGGCGAGGAAAATGACGTTAAAAAGGCAGCGTCGGTCATAGGTGAGATGGTAAAGCTTGCAAAAGGAGGAAACGTTATTACGGAGCAGAATATAAATTATGCCATATCACTTACAATGTCGGGCAATGTTGAGGCAGTAAGTGAGCTTGACAGGGATATAATATGCCATACAATAAATGGTAAACCTGTGAAGCCGAAAACATTAGGACAGAAAAAATATTGTGACGCTATTGATAAGAGCATGATTGTTTTCGGCGTAGGCCCGGCCGGAACGGGTAAAACCTACCTTGCAATGGCAAAGGCTATAACGGCATTTAAAAATAATGAGGTAAACAGGATAATTCTTACAAGACCGGCAATAGAGGCAGGGGAAAAGCTTGGATTTCTGCCCGGTGACATGCAGAGTAAGGTTGACCCATACCTGCGACCTCTTTACGATGCACTTTACGAGATCATGGGTGCAGAATCATTTTTAAAAAATATGGAAAAGGGGCTTATTGAGGTTGCTCCTCTTGCATATATGAGAGGAAGAACCCTTGATAATGCATACATTGTGCTCGATGAGGCGCAAAATACAACGCCTGCACAGATGAAAATGTTTCTCACAAGAATAGGCTTTGGATCTAAGGCAATCATTACAGGCGATTTATCCCAGAAGGATTTGCCTAAGGATGCAAAGTCAGGTCTTGAGGTTGCACTTCGGGTTATCAGAAAAATAGATGAAATTTCAGTCAACACATTTACAAGCGAGGATGTTGTAAGACACCCGCTTGTACAAAAGATTGTAAATGCATATGAAGAATACGACATGCTTATGGAGCGTTCCCGACATGCCTCACGCCAAAAAGGCGGACGCGGCAAATCGAAACCTTGATTAAATATGGTTGTTGTGATAAAATGGCAGAGTAAAATGCATATATGAAAGGACATGCTATGGGTATTTTCTTTGATGCTGAAGGAGATATGGCGATTCCCCAAAATTATCATTTTATAGTGGAAGACATTATAAATGCCTCATTGGAGTATTTAAAATGCCCCTATGAGTGCGAGATAAATGTATTATTTACGGATGATGAGGGAATAAGATATATAAATAAGGAGCAACGTGGAATTGACGCACCAACGGATGTTTTGTCATTTCCTTCACTTGAATATGAGGTTCCCGGTGACTTTTCATTTATAACGGAAGATGACATATGGTTTTTTAATCCGGACAGCGGTGAGCTTGTGTTTGGTGATATTGTGCTTAACATTGACCGTATCAGCAGTCAGGCAGAGCTTTACGGACATACGAGAAAAAGAGAGCTTGCTTTTCTGACGGCGCACAGTATGCTGCATCTTGCAGGTTACGACCACATTGATGATGCCGAAAGAGAGCAGATGGAAAAAAAACAGGAAGAAATTCTTGAAGCGAAAGGATATACAAGGGAAAATGAAGAAGAATAAAATAGCACTTGCATTAATAGGAACAATGCTTCTTGGTACAATATTTACGGGATGCGGTAAGGATAAGGATAATACGTCCGACGCATCAACAATAAGCATGAATCCGGCTACAACGATGGAGGATGCTGAAAAAATCCAGATTCACTCTAAGGAAGGATATATTTTAAGTGATTTTACGGGTGAGTGGATTGATGAAAAATATGAGAATGCACGTGCACTTTGTATTATGATTAACAATATAAGTGACGCTATGCCACAGTCCGGTATTCAAAAGGCTGACATCACATTTGAATTTCCTGTTGAGGGAGGAATTACAAGATACCTGTGTGTATTTCAGGATTATTCCGGACTTGAAAAGCTTGGACCTGTAAGAAGCGCAAGACATTATTATGTATGGATGGCATATATGCTTGATGCTTTCTATGCGCATTATGGCTGGTCCATACACGCAGAGGCTGAGCTTAATAATACGGGCTATGAAAACTTAAACGGATTATATCTGGATGGTATTATGTATTATAGGGATGAAAGCAGATATGCGCCTCATAACGTATATACCAACAGCGACATGATTCAGGCGGGAATTGACTATATGGGATATGCACCTGAGCATAACTATAGTTATGAAAAAATGTTTTCCTTCCATTATGATGATACTGACATTAATAACGGCACCACAGCCAACAAGGTAAGCTTATCTTTCAGCAGCTACCAAAATCCTTGGTTTGATTACAATGCAGAGGAAAAGCTTTATTACAGGTCACAGTACGGTGATAAGCAGATTGATGATACTACGGGAGAGCAGCTCCATTATAAAAACGTATTGATTTTACTTGTAAATTATACAGAGTTGGAGGGAGGTCTTTTGGATGCGGATCTCGCTACAAGCAATTCCGGATATTATATAAGTAACGGCGAATATCAAAGTATAATCTGGAAGCGTGTTGGACCTACAATGAAGCTTTACACGGAGGATGGAAATGAGCTTAAGATGAATCCGGGTAACTCATTTATAGAAATGCTGCCATCCGAAAGAGTTGATACAATAAAGTTTGAATAATTTAATAATATAATGGAAATAATTTCTTCAAGGAGTGAACGCCATGAAGAAATTATTTTTATATTTAATTTTTTATGTCTTATTGTTTGTTGCAGCATACAACGTTTCCTTTGATTTTGCAAAGAAGGATATGGAGGGAAAATCCATACACGGTACGGTTTCGGAAAATAATTCTGAAAACGGCGGGGATAAGGATGCCGAAAAGGAGGTTGAAGGAGAAACACCGGAAACCCTTAACAATGCATCAGTAAACCCAAAGAAGTCCGATGAACAGGATGTATTGGTAAGTCATGCGGCATCGGACAAGTATATTGTAGGACTTAAAAACAATTACGTTATCGTATACAAAAATGATAAATCAATGGTGTACGAGTATACGGACATTGACGGAAGCGTTATAAAGGCCAATGATAATGAAGCTTATAAAATGCTTTTACAGAGTATTGAATTTGAAGACAAGGAGGAAATGTTTGCATTTCTTGAATCCCTTTCAAGCTGATGTATTGTTGGTGTATGGTTCAAGATACTGGAGGCGGATTTTATGTATGATGTATGTGTTATAGGCGGCGGAGCGGCAGGTATGTCGGCTGCAATCGCTGCTGCACGCACAGGCTCAAATGTAATTATACTTGAAAAAAACAATAAGCTTGGCAGGAAGCTTTATGCTACGGGAAACGGCAGATGCAACCTGTCAAATACATATATTAATTTAGAAAAGGTGTATTTTTCATGTGACGTTCATTATGCGGAATTTTTGAGCAGCGTTCTTGGAGATGCGCCATCCTATGATATTTCAGAATTTATGGAATCCATGGGTATTCTTACCTATGAACGTAACGGGTATATTTATCCCGTCTCAAATCAGGCTTCTGCCGTTGTTTGGGCCATGACAGACGAGCTTAAAAAATGTGGCGTAACAGTCATATTAAAGGCGGATATACAGTCGGTTGCCTATGAAAAGCAGACAGAATCGGGTGAAAACTCCAATATTATAATAAAGCTTGATACCGATATTATTAGGGCAAAGAGGCTTATTATTGCCACGGGAGGAAAAAGCTATGCTTCCCTTGGAGGTGGCGACAGCGGATACAATATTATAAAGGAGCTTGGGGTGAAAATGTCTGAATTAAGACCTGCACTTTGTCCTTTTATTGTAGATGAGGATTTCAAGGATATAGCAGGAGTAAGGGCAAATGCATCCGCATGGCTTATTGTTGATGATGAACCAAAAGCATTTGAGACCGGTGAGCTTCAAATTACCAATTATGGATTGTCAGGAATCATGATATTTAATCTGTCATCAATTGGAGGCTTGGCCATATCAGAGGGAAAACGGGTTACGGTTAAGGTTGATTTTCTTGATAAATATGACAAGGGCTACATAGAAGGTTGCATAAGAAAAGCGGAAAAACGCACAATACTGGGTGCATTAAACGGATTTATCAATGACAGGCTTGGAGGCTTTCTGCTTAAAAGAACAGGCATAGATACAAGGACGCCGGCAAAGGCGCTGTCTGATATGCAGATAAAAGCCGTAATAGACGAAATAAAGAGCTTTATGGTGGAACTAAAGGGGCTTAAGGACTATGAGCAGGCACAGGTAACGGCAGGAGGAATCCAGCTTTCAGAGCTTGACAAAAATACAATGAAAATGAAAGGCATGGAACATGTATATGCAGCCGGAGAAGCACTTGACATAGACGGCATATGCGGAGGCTATAACCTTACCTTTGCAATATTGTCAGGCAAACGGGCAGGAGAGAGCGCTGCATTAAATTTGTAAAAAATTGGGGAGTGAAATATGCTTAGGATAAATCAGATAAAAATTCCCGTAACGGCGATAGATAATTTGGACAAAGCATCAGAGAAAAAGATGCTGGAAGAAAAGCTTGAAAGGATAATCGGTACAAAGGATTATACGTTTGAGGGCATTGTAAAAAAATCAATAGACGCCCGAAAAAAGGAAAATCTCTCGTATAGTTACAGTGTTGAAATTTCCAGTAAGCATGAAAAACAGATTTTAAATAAAAATAGAAACAATAATAATATTATGTCAACTAAAAAGCAGGAATATGTTTTTCCGATTAAAAAAACAGGGGAATGCGTACATTTTCCGGTTATAGTAGGTGCAGGTCCGGCAGGATATTTCTGCGGACTATATCTTGCAAGGGCAGGCTATAAGCCCATTATCCTTGAGCGTGGAAAATGTGTCAATGAGCGTGAACAGGATGTAGAGGGCTTTTGGCAGGGAGAAGCAATCAACCCTGAATCAAATGTTTCCTTCGGCGAAGGCGGAGCAGGCACGTTTTCCGATGGAAAGCTTAATACGGGTATAAAAGATAAAGAGGGAAGAATACAGGCGGTTGTAAAGGATTTTATTCAGTACGGAGCACCTTGTGATATAGGATATGTAAGCAAGCCGCACATCGGAACGGATTATCTTAAGAGCGTTATGGAAGCCATGAGAAATGACATTATAAGTCTGGGCGGAAGCGTGCTTTTTGAGACAAGATTTGAGGGATATGAGGAATGGAATGGGCATTTAAGGGTGAAAGCCAAATGCTTAAATAAGGGGGCAGGTCAGGAATACTTTTACCTTGATACGGATGCCCTTGTGCTTGCCATAGGACACAGCGCAAGAGATACATTTCATGCCCTTAACACTGCAAAGCTTTATATGGAACCCAAGGCATTTGCGGTTGGGCTTAGAATTGAGCATCTACGGACTACGATAAATAATGCCCAGTATGGTGACAGTGATATAGCAAAAAGGCTTCCTGCTGCCGATTACAAGATGACATACAGGAGCAGTGAGGGCAGGAGTGTGTATAGCTTCTGCATGTGTCCGGGGGGTTTTGTCGTAAATGCATCCTCGGGAGAGGAACAGAGCGTTGTAAACGGCATGAGCAACCACGGCCGTGACGAGGTTAACTCAAACAGTGCAATTGTTGTAAATGTAACGCCTGAGGATTTTGATAAGGAGGGCTTTTCGGACTACGGCGTGCTTGCAGGTATGGAATTTCAGCGAAAATACGAGGCTCTTGCTTACAGGGAAGGAAAGGGCAGCATTCCCGTACAGCTTTTTGGGGATTACAGGGAAGGAAAACTATCATCCGAATTTGGCATAATCAAGCCAAATATAAAGGGAAGCTACACATTTGGAAACCTGAATAACTGTTTGCCAGCATTTGTAAATAATGCTATAATTGAAGGGATAATTTACTACGGTGAAAGGCTTGAGGGCTTTAGTGACAATGAGGCGGTTTTATCAGGTATAGAGACAAGAACCTCATCTCCGGTAAGACTTGTTCGCGGGGAGGATTTTATGAGTGTAAATGTCCGTGGCATTTTCCCATGCGGTGAGGGTGCAGGCTATGCAGGAGGGATAACCTCGGCGGCAGTTGACGGTATAAAGGTGGCGGAGGCTGTAGCAGGATATATTAACAGTCTCTTTAATTTATAAAGCTGCAATGATAAAGGCGATAAAGGTATAGAGGAAAAAATAATGAATTACAGAACACAGCTTAAGGATAAGAAAAAAATAGTTATTAAGATAGGTTCATCATCACTGATACATGAGGAAACAGGCGGCGTGGATTTCAGAAAGCTTGAGCAGCTTGTAAGAATCATATGTGACCTGAAAAATCAGGACAAGGATGTTGTTCTTGTATCATCAGGGGCAATCGGCGTAGGGATACAGGCGTTAGGGCTTAAAAACAAGCCAAAGACTGTATCATTGAAGCAGGCGTGTGCCGCAGTGGGGCAGGGACAGCTGATGATGATGTATCAGAAGCTTTTTATGGAATACAACCATATGGCAGCGCAGGTACTTATCACCTTCGACTGTATCACAAATGATGAGCGTCGCAGAAATGCCGTCAACACAATGAATGAGCTTCTGCAACAGGACATTATTCCCGTTGTAAATGAAAATGATACGGTTGCAACGGAGGAAATTGAATTTGGTGATAATGATACGCTTTCCGCTATTGTTGCACATCTTATAAATGCGGATTTGCTCATTTTGCTCACGGATATTGACGGCTTTTACACGGATGACCCCCACAGAAATCCAGATGCGGAAAAATTGTCTGTTGTTGAGCAGATTACAGATGAATTTAAAGCTATGGCAAAGGGTTCAAACACCATGTACGGAACGGGTGGAATGTCAACAAAGATAGCTGCTGCAAGAATTGCAACGGATTCAGGTGCTGATATGGCAATTATAGATGCAGGCAACCTTGGTCTTATCAATTCACTTATGGACGGAGATGATGTGGGAACGCTGTTTTTGGCCCATGACAGTGAGGATTTTGATACGGTTGATTTTATAGTAGGCAAAAAGTATCTTATGTAATGGTAAGGTAATATTATTATGATGTGTAGAGGTAATCATGAACGAGGAAAAGATACAGAGAATTAATGCATTATATAAAAAGAGCAAGAGCGCGGAAGGGCTTACTCCCGAAGAAAAAGAGGAACAACAGGCTTTAAGGCGTGAGTATATAGAGGATTTTAAAAGAAACTTAAGGGGAACTCTTGATACGGTGGATATTAAGGAGAAGGACGGTTCCATTACCCATGCGAAGGATATTCCCAAAAGGAAGAAGGCTTAATGAATAAAACGAACAAAAAAGAAATACGAAAGCATATGCTTGCAGTGAGACGTTCTTTGGAGGCTCTATACGTCAAGGAAGCATCCCACATTATATGCGAAAAGCTGAAAAAAAGTCCATTATATAAGGATGCGGAAAGCATTTGTCTTTATATGCCAATCAATAATGAAGTGGATGTTACAGAGCTTTTGGAAGTGGGTAACATATACATTCCAAAAATCATTGATAAACGCATGGATTTTTATTTGTATGAGGGAAAAGACAGCATTGGGTTAGGTGCATTTGGAATTCCTGAGCCCACAGGGAAAAGGAAGCTTACTCCCAATAACAAAACACTTGTTGTTATGCCGGGGGTGGCATTTTCCAGGGACGGACACAGGCTGGGATATGGCGGAGGATATTATGACACATATCTTAAGAAATATCCCATGTGTATGAAGGTTGCCGTGTGCTTTAAGGAACAGCTTGTGGAGGAACTTCCTGTTGAGGAGCATGATGTAAAGCCGGATTTAATTATAACCAATTAATATAAATATGCAGGTATGTTTAAGAAGGACATATTTAAAACAAAGGTAACCAATAAAAATATTATGTAAACAATACTAAGAAATGAGGACACATAAATGTTAAATGAGCTTGGTAAAAAAGCGAAAGCTGCTTCAAGAATACTTGCAAGGCTTGGACAGACTGAAAAGAACAATGCATTGCATGCAGTAGCTGAAGCACTTACAAAAAATGCGGATGAAATAATAGCTGCAAATTCCATTGACATGGAAGAAGCAAAAAAGAATGGTATGTCAGAGGCGCTTCTTGACCGTCTTTTACTTACGGAATCAAGATTAGAGGATATGGCAGAGGGGATAAGACAGGTGGCAGGTCTTGATGACCCTATCGGAGAGGTAATATCCATGAAGGAGCGTCCAAACGGGCTTCTTATCGGCCAAAAACGAGTTCCTATGGGCGTTATAGGCTTTATCTACGAATCACGTCCAAATGTTACGGTGGACGGCTTTGCGCTTTGCTTTAAGACCGGAAATGCAGTTATTTTAAGAGGTGGAAGCGACTGCATACATTCCAATATTGCACTTGTAAAGGTTATAAGGCAGACCCTTGCGGCATGCGGTGTGACGGAGGATGCAGTTTCCCTTATTGAGGACACGGACAGGGAGATTGCAAGGCAGTTTATGAGGCTTAACAAGTATGTTGATTTGCTTATACCAAGGGGCGGAGCAGGGCTTATAAGGACAATTGTTGAAAATGCAACTGTTCCGGTTATAGAAACAGGAACGGGTAACTGTCACATTTACATAGACAAAAGGGCAGACATGGAAAAGGCGTTACCGATAATAAAAAATGCAAAGCTTCAGAGACTTGGCGTGTGCAATGCCTGCGAATCACTTGTGATACACAAGGATATTGCAGATAAGGCAATTCCTCTTATTGCCGACATGTTAAGGGAAAATGAGTGTGAGATAAGAGGGGATGAACGTGCTGCCTCAATTTCAGACTATATCATTCCTGCAATGGATGAGGATTACGGTACAGAATATCTTGCAAGGATAATATCAGCAAAGGTAGTAGACAGTCTTGACGAAGCAGTCGAGCATATCAATAACTACAGCACGGGACATTCAGAGGCTATTATAACTGAGGATTACGAAAGCGCACAGAGATTTTTGGCAGAGATTGATTCCGCATGTGTCTATGTAAATGCTTCAACAAGATTTACGGACGGCTTTATGTTTGGCTTTGGTGCAGAGATAGGAATATCCACGCAGAAGCTTCATGCAAGGGGTCCAATGGGATTACTTGCGCTTACGTCAACAAAATATATCATATATGGCAATGGGCAGATAAGAGAGTAATATAAATTAAAATAAAAAATAAGGAGAATAATGTATGTCAGACATGAAATTTACAGGTTCAAAGCAGTATGTTGCTTCACCGGAGCTTATGGCTGCCGTTGATGTGGCAAGGACACTTGAGAAGCCTCTGCTTATAAAGGGAGAGCCGGGAACAGGCAAAACTATGCTTGCAGAGGCAATCAGCCAGGCATTTGGCATGAAGCTTTTCATTTGGAACATCAAATCAACAACAAAGGCACAGGACGGACTTTATGTGTACGACACAATACAGCGTCTTTATGACAGTCAGTTCGGCGAGGAAGGCGTTGAGGATATAGCAAGATATATAAAGCTTGGAAAGCTTGGCGAGGCATTTAAGTCTGAGGAGCAGGTTATTCTTCTTATTGACGAGATAGACAAGGCAGATATTGAGTTTCCAAATGACCTTCTGTGGGAGCTTGATAAAATGGAGTTTTACATCCATGAGACAAAGGAGACGATCAAGGCAAAGACAAGACCGATTGTAATCATTACTTCAAATGCCGAGAAGGAGCTACCTGACGCATTCTTAAGGCGATGCATTTTCCACTATATAAGCTTCCCTGAAAAGGAGGAGATGGAGGAAATTGTAAAAGTACATTTTGAAAATATGGATGAGAACCTTTTAAAGCATGCAATGGATACGTTTTATTGGATTAGAAGCATTAAGGAGGTAAGGAAAAAGCCCAGCACATCTGAGCTTATTGATTGGCTTAATGCCCTTATGGTTGGTGGAATGGACCCTGAAACCTTACGTGAAAAGCTTCCGTATCTTGGAGTGCTTATAAAGAAGGACGAGGACATAGAGACTGTAAAAAAGAGGAGAATATAATTGTTTACAGATTTTTTATATGTGTGCAGAGAAAAAGGCTTAAAAATATCCATGACGGAATGGATTACATTTATGGATGCTCTTGACAGGGGGCTTGCCCATTCCTCTCTGGAGGGAATGTATAACCTTGGGCGTATGATACTTGTAAAGACGGAATCAGACTACGATAAGTTTGACATCGCCTTTATGGAGTATTTTAAAAATATACATGTCGAAGAACAGCTCCCTGCGGATATTCTTAAATTTCTTGACAAGGGCGAGATGGATACAAGCAAATTAAATAAAGATATTTACAGCTTTGACAGGCAGGTTGACATGAACGAGACAAAGCGTATGTTCCGTGAGCGTGTGACGGAGCAGAAGGAGGAGCATAACGGCGGAAACTATTGGATCGGAACAAGCGGTGGCTCTGCCTTTGGTCATGACGGCCGTAATCCGGGAGGGCTTCGCGTCAGTGGACAGACGGGTATGCGTTCTGCATTTCAGGTTATGGGAGAGCGGAAATATGCGGATTTCAGACATGACAAGACCTTAGATATACGTCAGTTTCAGGTTGCCTTCAGAAAGCTTCGACAGTTTTCCGCAAGGCTTGACGTGGCAAAAACTGAGCTTGACCTTGATAAAACAATAGACAGTACCTGCAACAACGGCGGGTATCTTCAGCTTGAATTTGACAAGCCGAGAAAAAATTCCGTAAAGCTTCTTTTACTTTTTGACTGCGGCGGTACCATGATGCCATTTGCTGAAATGTGCAACGATTTATTTCAGGCGGTTCACAAGGCAAATCATTTCAAGGATGTAAAAACCTATTATTTCCACAATTGCATATACAGCAAGGTTTACAAGGATGCAGAGTGTGAATATGGCAATTGGATTGATTTGGACGACCTTTTCCGCCATACGGACAAGGATTACAAGGTAATCATTGTGGGCGATGCACAGATGGCGCCGGAGGAGCTTTTTGATATTAACGGAAATTACCGAGGCCCCAATGATGGACGAAGCGGTTATGAATGGAATAAAATGTTCAGGGAGAAATATAAGAAGGCCGTATGGCTTAATCCAAGATTTCACGGCAAATTAAACTCCTTGGCATGGATGGAATCGGAGCGAACCTTAGGGGAAATATATGATATGTATCCGCTTACGGTTGAAGGGCTTAAGGAGGCCATTACGAAGCTTATGGCACCGAGGTAGATTTTTGAATTTATAAAAATGAGTAAAACTCAATTTTCGTAGACGTCCGTTGTACAACATAGACAAATCACCGCAAGGCACGCTTTTGCTATGCGTCGCTCGTAACGGTCTATATCGTTATTTTGCGAAGCAAAATGATGATTAAAAAGCGAAGCTTTTTAAGTACCGACGGCTCCCCAATGCCTTGCTTGTGATATTGCCTATATTGTACAACTACATTTCAGAAATAGTGTGTTTTACTCATCTCTATGAATATATTATAAATAAAAAAATCATAAATCGATGCAATTCATTCAGGGAGGTAATGAAATGGCAGAAAACAAGTTGGGCGGAATCGGGCTTGTGCTTTCCGGCGGCGGTGGCAAGGGTGCATATCAGATAGGTGTTTTAAAGGCTCTTAAGGAAAATGGGATGCTTGAGGATGTAAGCGCAATATCGGGAGTGTCAATTGGTGCAGTAAATGCAATGCTTTACGCAATGGATGACATAAACCTTATGTATGACGCATGGAAAGATATAGATATGGAAACGGTATTTGACGTTGACCTTGAAATGCTTAGGGATGGACGTTTTCATTTTTCAAGGGATGAAATGCTTGCAATGATTTCCAAATATCTTGATTTTGAGAAGCTTATAAATTCACCGTATGATATTTATGCTGCTATGTGCAGAATTGGAGATGCAAACGGAACAAATGCTGATGCCGTGGAAATATACAATTCCATAAACAATGTTGCGCCAAATCCTGAATATGCCCGTTTAAAGGATTATGACGAGGATACCATAAAGAAAATTCTTCTCGCCTCCACAGCGCTTCCGATTGTATATGAGGCGGTGGAATTTAACGGAGGATATTACAGGGATGGAGGAATATGTGACAATGAACCCGTAAAGCCCCTTTATGATGCAGGAATACGTGAGTTTATTATCATAGGCTTAAAGCATGGCAAAGTATTTGATGCTTCAAAATGGCCGGATGCACATTTTGTTACAATATATCCAAGCTATGATCTTGGAAATCTTGTGGAAGGTACACTGGATTTTTCCTCAAAATCGATTGATTACAGGCAGTTGCTCGGTGAAAAGGATGGTCTTCGTTCCATTAACACAAAATTTAACATGGATGAAAACTACATAAAGATGGAAGCTGCACTTGCAAAAATAGACCATGACGAAATCATGATGCGGTTAAAAACACAGTCAACAATGAAAAGTGTGGAAGCCAGAGTGAATTCAAATATAGATAAATTTAATGAACTTGCAAAGAAATTTGAAAATTTTTAAAAGAAAGCGGGGAATGTACTATGGCAAACAAAATTATTACAATCGGCAGACAGTTTGGAAGTAACGGAAGGGAAATCGGACGTGAGCTTGCAACAAAGCTTGACATACCGTTCTATGACAAGGAGCTTTTAAACGAGACGGCAAAAAACAGTGGAATGAGCGAGGTGGTGCTTAAAACGCTTGATGAAAGACCTTCAAGAAGCTTCCTGTACTCAATCGTTATGGATCCATACAGTTTCGGCTTTAACTCCGGAGGTTATCAGACTGACCTTAGCCAGAAGGCATTTCAGGCAACCTTTGATACAGTAAACAAGATAGGAGAAGAAGGTCCATGCGTTATAGTCGGAAGATGTGCGGACTATGCCCTTAGAAAAAATCCCAACAAAGTAAGCTTGTTTATACATGCCCCGTTGGAAAAGCGTATTGAAACGGTAATGGAAAGATTTAATCTTACCTACGACAAGGCAAAATCCCAAATAAACAAGGAGGATAAGGCAAGAGCATCCTACTATAATTTTTATACATCAAAAAAATGGGGCGCTTTGGAGAGCTATGATGTATTTATAAACAGCAGCCTTATGAGTATTGAGGATAACGTGGACTTTATCATTGAGTATATGAAGAAAATGAGATAAAACATAAATAGGAGAGGTGAAAACAAACATGATAAAACGATTAATAAGAAGCTTTTCAAAAGCATCACTGATACTTTTGTTTTTGGGATGTATTATGCTTGGTGCAATGATTAAAGGTGGTGAGTTCCCACAGATATTAATGCCATCCCATAATTATGATGAGGTTTTAGAGAATGGATTGAAAAAAGGGCAGCATATCAAAGGAGATATCTATTTCAGCCTTGGAAGCTTTGCGACAAAAGAAACCTATACACAATATGAAAACTCAAGGACACCATCAGAAACTAGCGGCTATTATTATATTATTCCGGTAGGTGAGCAGGGCATGGCTGCAATCTATATCCGAAAGGATGATTTAACAGCAATGAAAGCTTTAACGAAGGAAACCGAAGCTTATTTAATGGGAGGAGAGTTTCCGCAGACTAAAGTACATTTTGAAGGAGTCGCAGTAAAAATGGAAAGAGACCTGAAAGGTCTGGAGAAGGCTTTCAGAAAGCAACTGGAATATATGGGATATACGGAAGCTGAAATAGAAGATATGATTTCTGCCTATTCAGACGGAGAATGTCTTGTGCTTTCAGGACCAGCGGATATGTCTGTCATGTATGTTATGATGGCCATTGCATTTGTACTGATTTTAGTCGGAATTATTATAATCGTGCGTAATTACAAAAAGGAAGCTGCATACGACAAACAGGCGGCAAGTGGATTGACGAATCCGAATAATGAGTAGGAAGAAGCCTGATGCGGATTGAGGAGAAGGCGGATTTTATCATTGAGTATACGAAGAAGATGGGGAAGAACTAATTTAAAATTACTCTTGGGGATATTGAATTTTTTTATAATAAGTATATATAAGTACTTTTTATGGTACTTATTATGTGAGATAATCAAGCCCAGAAGTTTTTTTCTGGGCTTGAGTTTTAAAGGTACTTTTTACAGGAGGAAGTAAACATGGGAAAAATCGTAGCATTAGATATAGGTGTAGCATCGGTAGGCTGGGCAGTAGTAGACAGAGAAACGGAAAATGTAATAGAAGCATGTTCAAACATATTTCCAGAGGCAAATGCAGCAAAAAACGCAGAGCGCAGAATGTTTCGTGAGGGCAGAAGATTAAAAAGGAGACAGAGAACAAGGTTAGATGATTTTAAGAAGGTTTGGAAGAAAAATAATCTAGACATACCGGAAGTATTTGATAATGAAGTTGTCAGATTGAGAAAGGCTGCATTAACAGAAGAAATATCCTTAGAACAATTATATATGATTCTTTATTACTATTTAAAACATAGAGGAATTGATTATCTTGAAGATGCAGATGATAGCGGTACGGTATCTGGTGCTTATGCAAATGGCTTAGCTATCAATCAGAAAGAACTTGAATTAAAATTTCCATGTGAGATACAGTTAGAGAGATTGGAAAAGTATGGTAAATTTCGTGGACAAAATGAAATACAGCTAGATAACGGTGATTTAGCAGATATTAGTAATGTATTTACCGTTAGTTCGTATATAAAAGAAATTATAACAATTTTAAATACTCAGAAAACCTATCATTCAGAGATATCAGATAGCTTTATAAATGAATATCTTTTAATATTTAAAAGAAAAAGAAAATATTATGAAGGACCAGGAACTGAACTATCAAGAACAGACTATGGAATATATACTACAAAAATAGATAGTGAAAGTGGAGAATATATCATAGAGAAAAATATTTTTGAAAAACTGATTGGAAAATGTAGTGTATATCCTGATGAATTAAGGGCATCAGCAGCTTCATACACTGCACAGGAATTTAATATTTTAAATGATTTAAACAATCTTAGGATAAATGGAAGAATACTTGAAAAACAAGAGAAATTTGATATTGTTTCTAAAGTTAAGACTGCAAATGCCGTTAATATGAAACGTATTATTGAAGATGTTATTGGTGATTCAATCGATGAAATGACGGGAAATCGCATAGATAAAGACGGAAAAGCAATTTTTCATTCTTTTGAGGTTTACAATAAAATGCGAAGAGAGTTAAGGAATATAGATGTTGATATTACAACCTTTTCCAGAGATGAATTGGATGAAATCGGCTATATTTTAACAATTAATACAGATAGATTATCAATTACAGAGGCATTTAATGAGTCTACACTTTGCATTGATGACAAGATTATTGATTGTTTTGTTTCACTTAGAAAAAAAGCATCAAGTTTGTTTAATAGATGGCATTCGTTTTCTATAAAGATTATGAATAAATTAATTCCTGAAATGTACGAGCAGCCAAAGGAACAGATGACGCTTCTAACGGAAATGGGGTTATTTAGGAGTAATTCAGAAGAATTTATTGGGTTAAAGTACATTCCTGTTGATGCTGTCAGTGATAAGATTACTAATCCTGTTGTTAGAAGATCCGTAAGAATTGCAATACGTGTAACAAATGCTCTGATAAAAAAATATAAGGATATTGATGAAATTGTAATCGAGATGCCTAGAGATGCTAATTCGGCTGAGAAGGATCAACGCGAAAAAGATATGACGAAAATAAATGAAAAAGAGATGGCAGATATAGAAAAGAAGTTGGCGGTATCATATGGTTTTGAGATAAAACCGGAACATTTTGCAAGTCAAAAAAGACTTGCATTAAAGCTAAAACTATGGAATGAGCAGGATGGTATTTGTTTGTATTCAGGAAAAGAAATCAATCCCATTGACATTATAAATCATCCAGATTTGTTTCAAATAGACCATATTATACCAATTTCAATTTCGTTAGATGATTCGAGAGCAAATAAGGTGCTTGTATATGAAAGTGAGAATCAAAAAAAAGGAAATCAGACGCCATATTTTTATATTATTAATCGCAAAAATGACAGATGGACATTTGACCATCTTCGTGCAAAAACTATTGATTTGTCTAAAAAGAAGGAATATGGTATTTCGAAAAAGAAAGTACAGAATTTACTATTTATGGAAGATATTACAAAACACGATGTACAACAAGGCTTTTTATCCAGAAATTTAAATGATACTCGATATGCGTCACGAGTTATTCTTAACACGATGCAAAGTTTTTTTAGAACTAATAATATGAATATTAAGGTTAAAGTTATCAGGGGCTCCTTTACGCATCAAATGCGTGTTAATATGAAGCTTGATAAAAATCGTCAGGAATCATATTCTCATCATGCAGTTGATGCAATGTTAATTGCATATTCACAAATGGGATATGATGCATATTGCAAATTGCAGGGGAAATTTATAGATTTTGAAACTGGTGAAATTCTTAATGAGAAAATGTGGCAGAAAAATATGACAAAAGAGGTATATCAGCAATATTTATATGGTATGAAATGGACAAACATACGAAATAATATATCCAATGCTGAAGTAAAATATTGGCATTATGTAGATAAAAAATTTAATAGGGGATTATGTAATCAGACGATAAGAGGCACAATAGAAGTAGATGGAAAAATATACAAAATAAATAAGCTTAATATTAGGACAAAAGATGGGTATTCTACATTCAAAAAGCTGGCATTTGATGAAAAAAAGAGGGAAAGATTGTTGGTTTATAAGAATGATAGGAAAACTTTTGATGATTTAATTACAATTTGTAAGGATTACAGTGATGCAACTAACCCCTTTATACAATATGAAAAAGAAACAGGTGATTGTGTAAGAAAGCATTCAAAAAAACATAATGGACCTAAAATTATATCATTAAAATATATTGGTGGCGAAGTTGGTACATGCATAGATATATCACATAAATATGGATATGAAAAGGGTTCTAAGAAAGTAATATTAGAGCACCTTAATCCATATCGTATGGATGTATATAAAGATAAAAAAACGCATGAGTATCGTTTAATAGGAATTAAGCAGTCTGATGTAAAATGTGAAAATGGAAGGTATTTTATTGATGATAATGCATACAAGTCAATACTTGTAAGTGAAAAAATGTTAATGCCAGAACAAAAATTACATGAGTTAAGTGAAACATATGAATTTGTATTGTCTTTTTATAGAGGGGAAATAATTCAATATGAAAAAAACAGCAAAATATATACCGAACTTTTTTGGTCACGTACAAAGAATCGTAAAAATAATATTGAAACAAAACCTATTGATAAGCTAAAATTCAAAGATAAAGATCAAAATCAATTTAGCTTATCTAAAACAACATTAATAAGAAAAATTAGACAGGATATTTTAGGCAACATGTACATATGTGAAAAAGAAACATTCACAAAATATTGTGATGATAATGATTGACATTTAGATGTAATTTGAGTACAATGTAAGAGGTAGATATGAATTTTTTACAATCACTTAATTTGTTCAGACCTACTAAAACAAGGGTTTATCCCGAACTTAAGGAGCATCGACGGATGCTCCTTTTTTTGTTCTTAAGGAGGAAAAATGGCATATAGAGTTGTGCTGATAGAAAATGAAGTTGAAATGCGTGTTAAATTAAATAATCTTATTGTTAGAAAAAACGGCGAGGATATTTGGATCCCTTTAGATGATATATCTATGATTATTATTGATAATTTATTCTCAATGCTTACAGTAAGAATTTTATGGCAACTGGCAGATAAGGGGATAGGATTGATTATATGTGATCAAAAACATTTGCCTATTGGATATTATAATTCTTATGATAACCATACAAGAGCGTCTAAAGTATTAGGTGGGCAGATTAAATTAGCAGATGGTTTGAATAACATTATATGGAAAGAAATTGTAAAGCAAAAAATTATTAATCAGGGAAAAGCATATTACATATTATGTGGTGATGTCGTGATACGAGATAAAATATGGGCTTTTTCAGAAAATCTAGAGGATGGAGATAGTACCAATAGAGAAGGACATGCAGCAAAAGTGTATTTTAATTCATTAATGGGTTGTACCTTTTCTAGAGGAAATGATGATATTATTCTTAATAGTGGTTTGAATTATGGTTATGCAATTATACGTTCTTATATTGCAAGGTTATGTGTGGGCTATGGATTAAATACGCAAATTGGAATACATCATCGTAACGAATATAATAGATTTAATCTAGTAGATGATATTATGGAACCGATTCGTCCATTTGTTGATATACTTGCATATCGGTTATTATTTTCTGAAAAATTATTTAAACCGGAGCATAGGTACGCTTTAGTAAATATTCTTAATCATAATGTTATATATCGAGGAAAATGTATGTATTTGTCAAATGCATTAGATGAGTATGTTGAACAATTTGCTTCATTAATTATGGGAAGATGTGATAAAATTGAGTTTCTAGATATAGAAAAATATATAGGAGAAAAGGATGAAATATAAAAATATGAGAGTGCTCTGTATGTTTGACCTTCCCGTGGAGACACAACAAGAGCGACGGGATTACAGGAATTTTAGAAAAAATATTATGAAGGAAGGTTTTACAATGCTGCAGTATTCAGTATATGTAAGAACATGTGTCAGCAGAGAGTGGATGAACAGACTATATAAGCGCATACAGAAATTTACACCGCCAAAAGGTAATATAAGGTTAATATCAGTTACTGAGAAGCAGTATCAAGATATGAAATTATTAGTCGGAAGCAAAACTTCTACTGAAAAAATAATTGGAACGGAGAGGCTTATAATATTGTGAAAATACAAGTAAAAGATTATGAAAAAAAATATAAATTTGAATTAAAACCTATAACGCAAATATGTGGACAAAATATAATAACAAAAAAATATATTATAGAATCTATACGAAGATATTTTAGTGGTTATAAATATGCAGAAACAAAAAACAGATGGAGAGATAATATTGAGATTGATGGTGAACTGGTTGGGCGTAAATATTATGAAATAATATCCATTTCAGGAAAGGCGGATTTGTTAGAGCATATTAAAATGTCAAAACAAAGTCTTATGACAGAATATCTAACTGAAATTATAAATGATTATGAGAGCCAACAATCTATGGAAGTAATAGGTTGTCAAATTGAAAAAATATTTATGGAATTAAATAATAGGCTTAATGATATAGGTAATATTGAATTAACATATTCTGTTTCAGCAGTGTGGGATATGATTCAAAAATCTTATATAACTTCTTCAGGAGAGGAAAATATAGAGGATATGAATGGATATGAAATGTATTGTATTTTTTTTAATATACTTGAAAAAGTTATGAATTTTAAACCAAAACGACTTTGGGTTATACTAGAAAATATTGACCATTTAGTTTCATCTGAGGAATATGAAGAGTTATATACACGAATGCATAAAATATCGCAAAATTATGAAATTTATTTTATAATTTCGATTAGTTTGGATAGATATGCCATAATAAATAAGAGTACAATTGAAGGTGTGGTAATTATTAATAATGAAATTTTACAGCTTGATGAATTACATAATATAAAAGAATTTATCGAATATAATTATCCATATAACAAAGAATTTGACAGCGAAAAAATTATTGGTATATTAAGGCGCATAGTTCATAAAATAGGCAAAAAAGGATATTTGACATCTGTAGAAGACAATGTTGTATGTAAAGTTTTTAACGATACTTTATTAGAAAAAGAAAAGATTGATTATTCTTGTAAAAAAGTCGAATTAGCTTTCCTTGAAACGTAGATTATGATATTATTATATAAGGCTAAAATATTAAATAATTTTGAGACGTCTAAATTAATTTGATATTTTAGTACCTGAACAAATTAAGTGATTGTAAAACGAAAGCTATATGAGCCTCGGAGAATAGTGCAATTTTAGTACCTGAACAAATTAAGTGATTGTAAAACATAAACCATGCCCTGAAAATTGCATAAGATATTTTAGTACCTGAACAAATTAAGTGATTGTAAAACATGGGCATAATTGGATTATTACAGTGCATTATTTTAGTACCTGAACAAATTAAGTGATTGTAAAACAAG
>JAAVIA010000012.1 GCA_014799405.1 Lachnospiraceae bacterium | reverse complement strand
CATAGAAGATTATGGAAATATGCAGACCCGAAAAATTGCTACAGAGGTAAAGGATTTTTATTACATAGATGATAATGGCTACGTGAAAAAAGTAAAGCTGATTGAAAATGTTGCTTCAAGTGAAAGCATTTCCACGATGATAATATACGTGCAGGAAGGAACAACCTACATTTACACGGCAGGAAAAGAAGAACTGTCGATGAGGCTGATGGATGAGGAAATCGATTTCTCTAAAATTGCTTATATAGATACGAGACAGATGTATTATGAGGATGGGGAAATTTACAGACACTATAGTAAGGAAGAAAATGGCACATGGACATGTGTACAGACAGACAAAATATATGAATTTAAAAATTGCTGCGGCAAAGGATACTCGGTGCTTCGTGACGGAACAATATATTACCATGATAAATGGGATTGGAAGCTTGATGACGCAGATGAAATAAAATGTCTGGCAGGAAGATGGGTGTACTATATAAAAAACGGAGAGACATACAGACAGGATATACGAAACAAGAAAATTGAAAAGCTGTTTAGTATGAATATGGATATTGAATTAATAAAAAAAGGAGATGAAGCATATGGTAAATGAACTAATATTAAATAATGTCATATATGATGTAAGCAATGAACACTACATAGGATATTTAATAGAAGATAATTCTCTTTTTTATAATACCATGTATCAAATAATACAAAAGGATGTGAGCGGAGATTTTGTAAAATGCTACAAATCGATTCAAAACGGACATATAAAGCTCATATATGATATTGAAGGGTATCGATTATTTTCGTCAATCGCAAATATAATTGAGGAACGCAGCTTTTTTCAATTGATATATAAGCTTATTCTATCATTGGAAAAAATAAAAAGGAACGGCTTTATTTCCTTAGAAGCCATTGATTCATCAGTAAACAGAATATTTATTGATATGAAAACGTTGAGTATAAAATTTATTTGTGTTCCTGTAAGTGCCAATAGGGCATGGCAGGAACAGAATATATATGAGTGCGGGCTGTTAAATGTGATTGCGGACATAATATCAGAGTCGGTTTACATCGGTAATTATTATTTGATTCAGCTTATGGAGGATTGCAGGTCCGGGCAGTTTCTGCTGGATGATATTTGTAATTTTATGTATTCGGGCAAATATGGTGATTGGCAAAGTATAATAGGAAATTCATTTGTAAATGATACGTTGGATATACATGCTATAAGACTGTGTGGCGAGGAAGAAAGCTATGGCAGTGAAATAATCATAAATAAAAGCAATTTCATCATTGGCAAGGATGCGGCACAGTGCAGCTATGCAATAAGTGAATCGAATAATGTAAGCAGAAAACATTGCGTTATATCTGAGGAATATGACAGATGGTATATTGAAGACCTTGAAAGCACAAACGGTACATACCTCAATGATGTGAGAATAAGAAGCGGGCAAAGGATGCCTATAAAATCGGGAGACAAAATTGTCATAGCAGACAGGCATTATATTGTAGAAGATTGTGTAAATTCGTTTGACTAAGATAAATTCAGGCTGGACTGATGTTCAGGGATAGGTAGGTGTAAAAATGACAAAAAAACATATAGTAATAGCAATGTACGATGAAAAATATGTTGCATCATTGGAAATCGGTTTTTTAAAAAATGCATATGAAAGTATTAGGCTTGAGACTATAACAGAGGAAAGCTTTTTTGAACAGTACTTTAAGACACCTCAAATAATTGACTGTCTGATTATAGATGAAAAACTATATACGGAAAGTATTTCAAGGCAGGGCATTAATCAGGTGTTTGTTCTTGTCAGTGACGATTCTGAAGAAAATAAATATCAATATGCAAACGTAATATCGAAGTTTTCAAGCGTGAAGGAAATAATACATAAGGTAACGGGGAAATTGGGGATTTCCATGGGTATAAGCGAAAAACAGGATGGCGAGGCCGGCACGACTTTAATAATGGTATATTCTCCTGTAGGCGGAGTCGGAAAAACGACGGCGGCAATGGCATTATGCTACCAGCTTGGGCTTTTAAACAAGAGGGTAATTTATGTGAATTTTGATACTATACAAAATTACCAGTGGATTGTTAATAGAGAAGAATATATAGAAAACGGCTTGGAACGCTATATGACAAGACATGACATATCTGTGGCGGACAAGCTGTCAGAGGAAGTATGGCAGTGTGGCTTTTCCTGCGCAAAGCCGTTTAAGAGCTCCAAGTTATCCTATGGAATAAAAAATTCCGACTATTTGTTTGCAATCGAGGAGCTCAAGAAAACAAATAAATATGATTACATTGTGATAGATACCATGTCTGATTTGGGAGAATTAAATTTAAGCGTATTGGACAAATGCGATAAGGTTATCACAGTTATGGATCAAAGTGCATACGGGGTTTATAAAGTAATGAAATTCCTTGAGTGTATAAATTATCAGGATAATGAAAAATTTATGTTTCTTTGTAATAAATATTATGAAGGCGGGTACGATTACCTGCAGCAATGCCCTGTGGATATAATTGAGAAAATACCATATTTATATTCACAAAATGGCTGTCTTACTTTAGATGAAATAAAGAGCAATGGGTTAATGAAAATGGCAGCGCTTATTTTACTGTGAGGAGGAAGCATTATGACAAAAAATCTTATATTAACACTACACCTTCATAAAAGAAATTATATATGCGACATTGAGGTCGCAGGAGACGTAACAGCTAATGAGCTTGTAATAGCTTTGAATCAAGCATACGGATTGGGTATTGATTTATCTGACATAACGCAATGTTATTTAAAAACAGAAAATCCGATTGCGCTGTTAAAGGGCAACAAAACATTGGAAGAATTTGGACTTAGAAACGGAACCATAATTAATTATTTGAGGTAGAAGAATGGAAAATTACAATTATAAGGCGGTTGTATTCGGAAAAAATTTATATCAGGAAATAGTGCTGCAGGGAGACTATAAAAACCAAGTAGTGCTGGGGACGACTGGAAGGTCAAAAATACGATTTGACAGGCACAGGTTTTTTGAGGATTTCGAGATAGAATTATTTTGTGATGGGGATAAATGGAGAATAAGCTGCAGTGGCAACATATATATTGAGTCGGACAGCGTATTAAAGCTGTATTCAAAGGAGCTTAGCCATGGGGATGAGGTGGAGATAAAATATGAAAGCAGTAAGGCTCCGCTTTTTAAAATTTCCTTCACAATAGATTTTGACGAAGTGTGTTCTGATTATAACAAGGTATATGATATCAGCACTGTCAGCAGTATGGAAATAGGCGGTACGGATTATTGTACAATTAAAATAAATAACGAGCTTGTAGGTGATGATTATATAGTGCTGACCAGACAGGGAGAGGAATTTATAGTTGATGATTCACATACAAAGTATGGCATATATATTAACGGCTTTAAAAATAAAGAAAATATAGCTGTAATACAAAATTATGATTTCTTCATGCTGGACGGAGCTAGCTTTTATCTGAGGGACGACAGGCTTTACACGGACTCGGGGAAAAACAGCACACAAAGTAAGCTTAAATGTACATATGTTGCAGAGCAGAACAATGCAATGGAATATCCGCATTTTAGGAAAAATGTGAGAATACACAGAATAGTTCCTGATAAAAATATTAAAATACTGCCGCCGGAGCCAAAGCCGGAAAGGAAAGATGAAAATTTTGCAATAACATTGCTTCCGACGCTCATATCATTTGTTGCAATGCTTGTATTAAGGAGCATGATGCGCGGAAATAAAATGTTTGTAATATACTGCGCCATAACTATGGGTATGGGTATTGTAACATCCATACTGTCATATTTTAACGGTAAAAAACAATATAGAAAAGATGTGGACAGCAGAAAAAATGAATATAAAGAATATCTCAAGAAAAAAGAAAATGAAATTGTAAATGCGAGAAAACAGGAAAAAGAAATTCTTGAAGATATATATATTGATTCCGATACGGAGATGGCTCAAATTATGTCATTTGATAGAAAGCTGTTTGAAAGGGACATGTCAGATGATGATTATTTGATTGTAAGACTTGGGTCAGGAAAGGTAAAAGCAGGCTGTAGCATAGAAATAACAGAAAAGGAGTGTATTAAAAGCGGGGACCCGTTGTCTGAGCTTCCGGAGCTTCTTGCCAAGGAATATGAATACATATCGGAGGCTCCGGTTATCGTGGATTTGAAAAAATGTAACGGTGTGGGAATAGTGGGCAGCAGTGAAGCACAATATAACATGCTTAAGCTTATTACAATGGATATGGCAGCCAGACAATATTTTGAGGATGTCAAGTTTTATTACATATTTGATGATGCATATGAAAATATTTTTTCAAATTTAAGATGGCTGCAAAATATTTATCTGTCTGATGCACCTGTGCGAAATATGGTGTATGAAGAGCAGGGCAAAAAGATTATTTTAGAGTATCTTTACAGTGAGCTTTCAAGAAGAGAAAGTATGAATAAGGATGAGCTTAAGGATATGAAAAATCATGTTGTCTTTGTATATTCAGCAGATGCATTTTTTGTTCATCCCATATCACAGTATATCAGGCAGGCGAAGGAGCTTAAATTCACGTTTATATTTTTTGATGAAAGAAGGGAGTTTATACCTCAATATGCGGACAAGCTTATAATACTTGATACCCCAAACTCCGGTGTGCTTATAGATGCTGAAAATTCAGATATAAGAGAAAATTTTGTATTTGAGACGTTAGATGACGAAAATCTGAAAAAAGCTGTGTTAAGGCTCGGCTGTATTCAGATACAAAGCGTAAATCTTGAAAGCAAGCTTACAAAAAGTATTTCTCTTTTTAAGCTGCTTAATATAATGAGCGTTTCCGACATGAACATAGGTGAAAGATGGAATACATCTAAAATATATGAAAGCATGGCGGCACCCTTGGGGGTTATGGCAAATGGAAATATTTTATATTTGGACCTGCACGAGAAAAAGCATGGACCCCATGGCTTGGTAGCAGGAACGACAGGTTCGGGAAAAAGTGAGATATTACAGTCCTATATTTTATCAATGGCATCGCTGTACCATCCTTATGATGTCGGCTTTGTGATAATAGATTTTAAAGGCGGAGGCATGGTAAATCAGTTTAAGGATTTGCCGCATTTAATAGGCTCTATAACCAATATAGATGGAAGGGAGATAGAAAGATCACTGCTTTCAATAAAGGCAGAGCTGAAAAAAAGACAGACAATATTTGCAGATGCCGGAGTGAATCATATTGATGCATATATAAAATTGTTTAAAAAGGGTGAGGTGAAAGTACCTTTACCGCATCTTATACTTATTGTTGATGAATTTGCGGAGCTTAAGAGGGAACAGCCCGACTTTATGAAGGAGCTTGTAAGCGCTGCCAGAATAGGAAGAAGTCTCGGAGTTCATCTCATACTTGCAACTCAAAAGCCGTCGGGAGTTGTTGATGACCAGATATGGAGTAACTCAAAATTCAGATTATGTCTTAAGGTTCAAAATAAAAATGACAGCAACGAGGTATTAAAATCGCCGGTGGCAGCAGAAATAAAAGAGCCGGGCAGAGCATATTTGCAGGTTGGAAATAACGAACTTTTTGAATTGTTTCAATCGGCATACAGCGGTTTGGGTGTAGATGAGGAGCACACGGGAAAAGAAAGAGAATACAAAATATATGAGCTCAATCTTGCAGGTATGAGAAAAACTATATTTGAGCAGGCAGGAAAAAAGGAAGGGGAGCAGAAACAAACTCAATTAGATGCTGTTGTTAACTATATAAGTAACTATTGCAGTGATAAAAATATTATGCGGCTGTCAAACATTTGTCTTGAGTCCCTAAGTAAATGTATAAGCTTTGATGAAAAAAATCTTTTTAATTTTAACGGATATGATATAGGGATATATGATGACCCTGATAACCAATATCAAGGCTCAACTGAAATTGACATTGATACTAAAAATACTGTCATTATAGGTTCTTCACAATACGGAAAAACAAATTTGCTTCAATTGCTGATTAGGGAAATAGCAATTAAATATACACCAAGAGAAGCCAATATGTATATTTTGGATTTTGGCTCCATGGTATTAAAAAACTTTGAAAACTTAAATCATGTGGGTGGTGTTGTATGTTCATCTGATGATGAAAAGCTAAAAAATCTTTTCAAGCTTTTAATTGAGGAAATAGCAATGCGTAAAGAAAAGCTTTTATCAATAGGAGTCAGCTCTTTTCTGTCATATATTGAGGCAGGAAAAAAAGATTTGCCTCATATTTATATATTTATTGATAATATGACTGCATTAATGGAATTGTATTTAGAAAATGATGACACACTGTTGAATATCATAAGGGAAGGTCTGTCAGTTGGAATTAGTGTAATAATGGCAAATGCGCAAGTGAGTGGTATAGGGTACAGATATATATCCAATTTTGCCAATAAAATTGCATTGTACTGTAATGACAGTAACGAATACGGAAATCTCTTTGAACATGTAACTATAAGACCGGATGAAATTCCGGGGCGACTGATATTGGAAATAGAAAAAAGAACATTAGAATGTCAATCGTATTTAGCATTTGCAGGAAATAAGGAGTTTGAACGCATTGAGGAAATAAAAAAATTCGTTATGCTTACCAATGAGAAAAATTTCGGTTATATGGCTAATAAAATACCATTTATTCCGGGACTGCTTACTAATGATGTTCTCGAAAAAGAATTTTCTGTTGTTTCGGGCGAGTATGTCATGGCAATAGGTTTATCGTATAACGAAGTAAATCCTTTCTATTTGGATTTTGCGAAGCTTGGCGCAATAGGATTATGCGGAAAGGAAAATAAGGGGCATAAAAACTTTATTGGGAATTTACTCAACCAATTAAATAATAATGCATCACAATATCCTGTAAAAACTGTGATTTTAGATGATTTTTCAAGAAAATTTAAAGAATATGCAAGTCTATCAATAGTTGAAGATTATACATTGAATTGTGAGGAGGTTTTAGAAAAAATAGGAAAATGGCATCAGATACTTGACGAAAGGTATCAGGCAATGATGAGTGAAGCCAAATATGAGGATAATTCTTTGCTATTATTGATAATTCAAAACAATGATATTACAAAAATGATTCATGAAGATATGGATGTTATGAATCAATATTCAGACATTACAGGCAAATTTAAGGCTTTGAATGTATGCATAATATATGCGAATTACGAAAATGCCGTTTTGTCGTTTGATGCACCGGAACCGCTTCGTATGATTAAAACAGCACAGCATATTATGCTTTTTGATGATTTGGAGGAATTAAAGGTATTTGATGTCCCATATGAAGAATTAAAAAATAATAAGAAAAAGCTTAAGCCGGGTGATGCATATTACATAAAAGATAATTCTGTTACTAAGCTTAAACTGATAAAAGCAGATTTCTAATAAAGTATATAATGCAATTGGTATATACCAATTGTACATATAGAAGTCTTTGGAGAAGGACTATAAATAATACTACTTTATAATTATTCTAGGAGGAATAAAAAATGGCAAGTCAAATTAGAATGACACCGGAAACAATGCGTACAAGGGCGAGTGAGTATACTACTCAGGCGAATAATCTTCAGACTGTAATTACAAAAATGGATGCTCTTCTTCAAACTCTTCAGGGAGAGTGGGAAGGAAATGCCAGTGAGGCTTATGCAGCCAGATTTGCCGAGCTTAGACCGGGGTTTGTAAAAGCTAAGGACTTAATTGATGAAATTTCTGCAGCACTTAAGAAAACTGCTCAGATGGTTGAAGCTACTGATAATAGTATTGCTAATCAATTCAGGTCATAGTATTATCAAAATGGTTCTGTCCGGCAGCGATTTTTGATGCCGGACAGAACTGAAAAAATAACTATAAAGGTGAATAAAAATGGAAAAAGACGATATTCTTAAATCTTTAAATAATGCAAAAAAGCAATTAGAAAATTTTGAAAATCAAAAAAAGGATTTAAAAGAAAAGTATGATACACTATGTGAATTTTCAATAAAATGCTCATCAAAAACCAATTCTTTTAGAGATTCTATTGCAAGGAGAAAACAAAGGTTATCAAAATTGGATGGGCTGATACAAAAGGTAAAAACAGCAGAAAAATATAAAAATAATATGCAAAATATGTTGACTGGAAGTGATTACATGAAGGTTGCAAATGCAATTACAGAATTGCACATTGTCATTGGAACTGAAAAAAGAAATCTTATAGAAAATATGCAATATGTTGATGGACGTATTGCATATTACAAAAATCAGATTGACAATCTAAAATATCAATATAATACATATAAGGAGGATGTAAAAAATGTCTAATGAAAATGATGTTATAGTGTTTGATGAGGAGTATGTATATGCATCGATGTTAATAAAGAAATATGGCGACGAATTAATTAAAATGATTAAAGCGTATTCAAGATGTGTAGATATTATTTTAGATGAGGCGATAAAGGATGAAAAAATCTCATCAGCCTTGAGGGAAATTAGGATACAGGTTAAAAGTGTTATCCGAGATATTAGAATTACCTGTGATGAAGCATCGAAAGCCTGCACTGATTATATTATTGAAATTGAGAATGCAGATGATTTTTTGTATAAAGGGGGCTTAAATATATGGTTGAACTGCTTGAGATAAAAATAGATTTTGATAAGTTGGAGTTATCAATAGCCTGTTTAAATATGCTTGAAAAAGGAACCGGATATTCTCTATATTGTACATCGGATCTTATTAATCACAGTAGAGGTAAAATGTATAAAAAAACTAATGAGTTTTATGAAAAGCTTATGTCAGTGGAAGACACTATGATTGAGATTATTAAAGGCACAAAACAAGCACTTACCAATGCAGGTGTTGAATTTGAAAAATCAGAAACTGAAATTATTAATATCTTTAATCAAGGGATGGATATAGGAGCTAAATTATGCGAATAAGGAAGGATTTTAAAATAAAAAAAACAATATTAGTACTTTTTACCTTTATTATAATGATGGGAGTGTGTAGCTGCGATATGGAAAACGAAAAAGAAAAGAAGAAGCAGATGGACCACGAGGTGGTTGTGGAAATGGAAGATTACTTATACGACAAGTATGGGTATATCAATTATAAATTTGTGTCACTTCTGCGCAAAAGTACCTGGGGTGATCCTTATGATTTGATGGTGCTGACTACAAGCTATGGAGGAGATGGTGAAGCGGAGTTTTGTGTTACGCGTTTTGAACAGGACGGTGAATATGTCTGTGCCGATAATTATGTGACGTTTCTTACAGCGGATGAGCTTGAGGAAGAAATGAAGGAATTTACAAGCAACTATTTTTCGGAATTCAAGCTGTATGCAAATGTAGGAAAAAACGATGTGAATGTTTTCCCCATGTCCTTTAAAACCTTTGATGACATAAAGGACGGATATGATAAAATTTCTGATATTATACCACAAAACAGCTTTCTAACATTTAGGGTATATGTAAAGGAAAGCTCACTGTCAGGGGAAGAGGAATTTAACACTATAGAAGAAAAATATGAGAAGGATTTAAAAGAATTAGGTTTTGCGTCGTGTCGTTATTTATATTATGTTGATGATGAAACCTTTGATGGATTGGAGTAGGCTTATTTAAGAGCAATTGAGGAGGTAGCATATGGAAGAAAAACTGACAGAGGAAGAGCTTTTACTGTTGTGCAACTTGATTTACAGAAAAGAATTTTCTCTTGAATTTCAGGATGAATCCGGTTTCAAAACGGTAAGAAAAATTTTAAATGATATTGAAAATGCAAATCATAAAGATACCCAACAAACAATGACACCAGAGGAATGGGCTGCCATTTATGAAATGGCAAAAAGTGACCCGCGAATATTAAATCTGAAAGTCACAAACCAATATTGTGAATCTGAAACCGGAGCCAAGATGGCATGCTTTGTGGACAGTGACGGACAGGCATATGCGGTTTTTGCAGGTACGGGAGAAAATGAATGGCGCGATGACTGCGTTGCGGGAACAATGGCGGATTCACCCCAGCAGGAAAAGGCGCTTGAGTGGATTGATGGGCTTCCGTATGATGACATTATTGTAACAGGACATTCCAAGGGTGGGAACAAGGCGATGTATGTTGCGGTAACATCAGATAAGGTGAGCGAATGCTATGCATATGATGGACAGGGTTTTTCTCTTGAATTCTGTAATAAGTACTTTATTGAAATATTGACCAAGCGGGATAAAATCCATCTGACAGCCAATTACAGGGATTTTGTAAATATTCTTCTGGTTAATATTGCAGGAGATACAAAGTACATAAAAAATGACGTGGGCATTGCCAATGCAAGCGAATACCATGCGCCAAATGCGCTTTTTAAATATGACAAATACGGAAATATTAAATATGAATTAGGCGAAACAGGAGATCAGGACATATCAATGCAGATGTTCCATGAATTCACGGTATATCTTCTGCAAAATGCCACGGAGGCTGAAAAAATAGAGGTACTCAGTGTGATGGGAGAGTTTTTAACGGATTTAATAGGCGGAGAAAATGCGGTTGTGCGTGAAGATATAATGGATATGTTTGGTGTTGACGGTATGGAGATAGCACTCCGTTATTTTACAGAATATCTACAGAGTGTATACAAAGAAAATCCTTCTAAATATTACAGGTACCGGGAATACTTTGAAGAGTATGTCAGAGACGGCGCTGATATGTGGCTGTATAAGTTAATAGCCATGTATTCGAGAATACCGGGAAATAAACTTGATATACTGTTTGACAGTTTATTTGACGGTGTGACGATAGGAGGGGGTGCGGCAATATATAAAGTTTATGAATTTTTCCATGGAGGAAATGTAAAAGGGCGTGACTTCAGCGTAGAAGCGAAAGAGGCACTGTTGGATGCAGCAAGGGAAACAGAGGAAGAGGACTGGTGGCATGTTACCCGATGGGACTGCTGGTACCGTGTAGAGAATATGTTTGGGCATCTTAAGCTGGACAGTTATACTGCTGAGGCTGATAAATATTACAGAAAACTGATAGACATAAATGATGCAAGCGTTAAGGATATAGAAAAAATATTTACCGATGTATATAATGCAGATGACACATATTCCGGAAAAATGTCTAATTCGGTAGACGGTATGAATAATGTACTTTCAAAGCTCCGCAGCGTAAAAAATCAAATTAATCCCATGTGAAAAATTAACGAAAGTATTCAGAACACTACAATTCATATCCATTTTTCACAAGCAGCTCCCGTGCCGTATCAACGGAATCAACACCGGAGCTGTTTTTTACAGGTGCAAATTCCTTCTCACGTTCAACCGGAAAGACGAGACAGTCGTCCATTTTATGAATTAAATCCAAAGCGAGAGTTTCATATTTTAATCCGTTTGGCTCTGTTGGATCAATCAGCGTTCCGTTCTCATCAATATATGGAATAGCTTTTTTTACAATATGATGGGGCATTTTCATATTCAGAGTTTCCTTCAGTCTGTTAATTGGAAATAAATAATTAAGTATGACGCCAAAACCATATGCCAAATCTCCGTTATCATTTTTTGTGTACATCATATCGTCTGAAAGCTCATAATATTCGATAATGTGTGGTTTGCCGTTTTGAAGGCATATTGCGCCTACTTTTTCATTCGGGGCAGCTTTTTTAACCACCTTTGCACCACACATTTTTCCGCTTTCAATCGTTGCGCCTAAGAACACAGGGTCAGCAATCCGCTGAAGAACATTATCAACGGCAAAGACGTTTATCCATTCAAGGCTTGAGTCGAAAATTCCATCAAGTAAGCCCGCCCTGTGCATGGAGGAAAACCATCCTCCGTTCCCGTTTGGGGAAAGTGCAAGTGAGGACTTTGAACTCATAAGAATCCGTCCATCAAAATCTGTTGCGGGATTTAATTCCTGTACGAAGAAATGTAAGTATTCAGGGTCGTACCCAAAGTAGTTATGCTCCTTAAAAAAGGTTATGGTGTCCCCGTAATTGATATCACTTACCATAATGTACATATGAATAAAGTTGCCTGCAAGCCTGACTACATCCATCGTATGCTCCATGAGAAGCTGAAAAATAAATAAATCCTTTGTAATGCCCATGTTAAAAGCGCCCTTGGGCTTATCAAAGCCAAGTCTTGTTCCCTGACCGCCGGCAAGAAGCAGAAGGCAGAGCTTGCCCTCTCTTATGGCATTTAAGCCAATAGTGCGATGTGATTCTTCATTTTCCTTCATGTCAGAAGGGACATGTATAGGCTCTATAAAAAAGCTGGACGCTTCCGCTTTTTCATTCTTTGCAAATATGGACCAGTCTATCTCATTAATCTGCATAGTCAGCTTTAAAAGCTCATCATAGGAAAGCTCATTGGCATATTTTAAAAGGTGCTCCTGACCATGCTGTTTAACAAGCTCCTTTACAGAATTTAAATTTATGCTTTGTGACATGTTATTCATATCAGGATTTGAGTTCCTTTCGTATTTTTAATGTATCCTTAAACATCTTATAAATCTGAGAGGGTGAAAATCTCATTTTATCCCGCTTGCTTCTGCTGTAATTAAGCTCCACAGGAAGTTCAATTATTTTACAGCCTGCATTTTTGGCACGGACAAGCAGTTCAATATCAAAGGCGTAGCCAAAGGTTGTAAGGCTTTCGCAAATAGGTTTTACAGCTTCCGTTTTAAAAAGCTTAATGCCGGTCTGCGTGTCCTTTAAATTAAGTCTGAAAAGCAGCTTTAGAAACAGATAATATCCCACGCTGAGTATACGCCTTATTATAGGGTAATGCAGACGGGAATTTTTATGCATTTTTGAGCCGATGGCAATATCTGCATCTGACTGTCTCAGCGCACTTAAAAAATATTTCAGCATTTTAGGATTAAGCTCCAAATCCGAGTCGAGAAAAGCAATGTAACTGCTCTTGGCATATTTTACTCCTGTTGCAATCGCAAAGCCTTTTCCATGATTTTCCTCATAGCTTACATATGCTATATCGGAATTATCAGACGAGGCCCTTATGATTTCATCACCCGTATTGTCCGTGCTTCCGTCATTTACTGCAATTATTAAATAGCTTTTGACAAATCCGCTTAAAATATCCGAGGTTGTAATAAGGTTGTCATATATTTTCTGTCCCTCGTTGTATGCGGGCATAATAACGCACAGATAGGGGGAGTTTTTTTTATGCTCCAGTATTTTGTTTACATTGGTTTGTATATTTGCTGAAATATCCATTTTATGCTCCTGAAATATTACACTAATACATAAGTATACTGTGCTTTGCACAGTATACCACATTCTATCACAAATAAAAATCAAATACAAAAAATAAAATAAAAAAGGCAATATTAAGAAATAATTAATATATATACGCTAAATTGCCTATTGTTTTTTTTTATTGAATAATGTATCATTGTTTGGAATTATGTATTAAATTGATGAATAATATTTAAGTTGATATATAGGAGAAAAAGTTTAATATGGGTATAATTTTAGGAGGCTTTTATTATGAGTAAAAAGAAAAAAGGAATGAATTCAAATGCAAAGTGGGGTATTGCATTTTTGGTTGAGTTTGCCGTTTTTATAACCATGGTTGTAGGATATGGTGTATATTGGGCAAATAATAAAATGGATAACATTAATTATGCGGCAGATGTCGATTTTGGAAAGATAGAGGTTAATGAGGGTGCGGAAGAATCCCAGAAGGGTTATACAACTATTGCATTATTTGGTATTGATGCAAGAAGTAATACCTCCATGGGTGAAGGAAACAGGACGGATTCTATAATTATTGCCAGTATAAACAACGATACAAAGGAGGTTAAGCTTGCCTCCGTATACAGGGATTCTCTTTTGCAGATAAGAGATGGAAGCAATGTTACCTCAAAAATTAATGCAGCTTACGCCTTTGGTGGACCGGAGCTTGCACTCAGCACATTAAATGCAAACCTTGACCTTCATATAGATGAATTTGTAACGGTAAACTTCCTTGCACTTACAAATGCAATTGATGAGCTGGGTGGTATTACAATACATGTTGAAAGCAATGAGCTTCCGGTGCTGAATGCATCAATTGAGGAACAGATAGGTATTACGGGAATATACTCTGACGGTGTATTTACAACCGGCGATATTCTTTTAAACGGTACACAGGCAACGGCATATGCCCGTATAAGAAGCACAGATCAGGGAGACATAACAAGAACGGAAAGACAAAGAGATGTTATTGCCAAGATGGTAGCCAAAGCAAAAAGCTCAGATTTTGCCACGATTGAGGGCATAATTGATGAGGTATTCCCTAATGTTTATACAAGTATAGACAAGAAGGAAATGATTAGCCTTGCAAAGAGCCTTTTTGACTATGAGATGGGAGATACGATAGGTTTTCCTCTTGCTTATGAACCGGTAAGCCACGAAGTAAAGGGAGCTATACTTGTTCCTGCAAATCTTGAGGCAAATGTAGTAGCACTTCACGAGTTTTTGTTTGAGGGTGTTCCTTACACTCCGAGTCAGACTGTAAAGGATATAAGTGCGCAGATAGAAAACGAGACAGGCGTGTACGAGCACGAGATAGAATTAAATATCTTCAAGCCTGAATAACAGGAATTTGTAGTAATATAGGATTTATAAATGATAAAAATAAACATGCCCAAAGGGGCAGAATATATAATAGAAGAACTTAATAAACACGGATTTGAGGCGTTTATAGTAGGTGGCTGTGTCAGGGACGCATTGCTTGGGAAGGAGCCCTCCGATTGGGATATAACGACCTCCGCAAAGCCTGAGGATATAAAGCGTATATTCAGGCATACGGTAGATACAGGTATCCTGCATGGAACGGTTACTGTGCTTATTTATGGTTCAAAGGTCTCCGGAAAAAACGGAAAAAACCACGAAAGCTTTGAGGTTACAACCTACAGAGTGGACGGGGCTTATACTGACCACAGAAGGCCTGATAAGGTTACATTTACAGACCAGCTTGTGGAGGATTTGAAAAGGCGCGATTTCACCATAAATGCAATGGCATATAATGATGAGTCGGGTCTTGTTGACATTTTTGACGGACAAGGCTGTCTTGAAAACAGGGTTATTGCCTGTGTTGGAAATGCTAAGGATAGGTTCGATGAGGATGCGCTAAGGATTTTAAGAGCAATACGATTCTCTGCGCAGCTTGGTTTTGATATAGAGGAAAAAACCCTTGAGGCAATGAAAAAGCAAAGCGCACTTCTCAGGGAAATAAGTGCAGAGCGCATTCAGGCTGAGCTTACAAAGCTTATAACCTCAAACAATCCCGACCGCCTTATTACGGCGTATGAGCTTGGAATTACAAAAATAATTCTGCCTGAGTTTGATGCCATGATGAACACGAAACAAAATAATCCGTATCATTTGTATAATGTAGGGGTACATACGGTTAAGGCTATGGAAAATATTGCGCCTGTGCCTGTACTCCGATATACGGCACTTTTGCATGATGTGGGAAAGCCATACACGAAAAAGACGGGACCGGACGGAGTGGACCACTTTTACGGACATCAGGAGGTAAGCGAAAAAAAGGCGAGAGAAATTTTAAGACGGCTTAAGCTTGATAATAATACTGTCGATAAAACCTGCCGGCTTGTCCTTAATCATGATTACGGGATACACGGACAACTAAATGAAAAGAGTGTCCGCAGATTTATAAGCAGGCTTGGCGCTGACAATTTTGAGGATTTCATTTCCATAAGGAAAGCTGATATGGCGGGACAGAGTGACTATAAGCTTGAGGAAAGACAGGCTGACATTCTGTTTATGACGGACGTATACAACAAAATAAAAGAAAATGAGCAGTGCATTTCGCTTTCGGACATGAAGCTTTCAGGAAGGGATTTAATTGAAATGGGAGTTTCTCAGGGAAAAGAAATCGGAGCCGTATTAAGGGAGCTTTTTGAGAGGGTGCTTGATACCCCTGAATTAAATGACCACGAAAAGCTTAAGGAAATGGCTGAAAAAATACTCAGTGAAAAAACAACAAATGAATAATGCATGAAAAGTTCCCTTTGGACATACAATTAACAAGGCTACCTAAATTTTTATGTCTGGAGGGGATTTTCTTTGGCTGAGAAGCTGTCCGAGGTATTCGAAGCATATGATATGGAAGTTTATCAAGTTGTACGTGGGAGAGAGTCTAGTATATTGAAAACTGACAAAGGAATACGGCAGTTAAAAAAGCTTATGGTTGGTGAAAAGCGTCTGAATGCTGAGAAAAGGTATAAGGAGGAACTTCTTGCCAAAGGCTTTTGCGGCATTGATTTCTGCATAGAAAATATGGTGGGGGAGCTTGTAAGCTATGACCGATACGGAAATGCATATGTGCTCAGAAATTACTTTGAGGGCAGTGAAGCAAGTCTTACAAATTTAGAGGATGTAAGACTTGCTGTTGAAAGTCTTGCAAAGCTTCATATTGTGGGAAGAGAAATATTTCAGACCACGGAGCATGACGTTCATGTGAGGCATGTGAGTGACTTTAAAAAGAGAAACCAGGAACTTAAAAGAGTAAAAGCTTTCATTATGAAAAAGAAACAAAAAAAGACTTTTGAGGAGCTTTACATAAATGCCTTTGAATATTTTTACAATCAGGCATTGGAATGTGAAAAAAATTTTGAAGTGGAAATTTTTGAAAACATAAAGGAGCATATCGGCTATTGTCATGGAATGTATAATCAGCACAGCGTTATTATTTCCAGAGACGAAAAGCCGTTTCGCGTATTTACCACCAGCTTTGATAAATTTCATGTGGGAAATCAGCTTACGGATTTATATCATTTTTTACGAAAGGCTGTGGAAAAAAATAATTACAGCTTTCACATTGTCCAATACATTTTGAACTGCTACTCGGCAGTCTGCCCACTTTCGGCACGGGATATAGAATACATATATATTTTATATTCATATCCTGAAAAATTTTATAAGATAAGCAATCAGTATATTAACGCACCTAAAAACTGGATTTCGCCTAAAATGATGGAGAAACTTAATAAGGTTATAGCTGATGAGGACAAAAAAAAGGATATTTTACTACAGTTAAAAAATATATATACTTCACATTTTTAAAATTATTTAGTATAATACTATAGTTAAGGTGGGTAGTATGCGTAAAAATATACTTTTGTTATGCTTTCTGCTGCTTGTGGCTGCCTCCTTTGGGTGTGGAAATACGAAGGTTAAGGTATATGAAAATACCGAGGACTTTCAATTTACTCATGAGGAAGGCAATATAACGGCAGTTGTTACAAACATTGATTTAGAAAACAATATAATAGAATTTATGAATTGCCAATCCGGAGAGCGCATTAATCTTGGGTATCATGGAGGCGTGGGTGTTTTTAACACTTACGGCAAGGATATAGGTATAGGCGGACTTGTGTGCGGTGATGTTGTTGATGTTGTATATTATGCGGATACGGAAAGGCTTGTGTCCATAACAATAGACACCGACACAGTTATTGTGGATAATGTCAATAAGCTTACCATTGATAAGCAGAAGCTTCAGGCAACCTGCAACGGAAAAAGCTATGGAATGTACGGATATGTTACGGTATATGATGAGGATAAAGCCTTGGACATTATGGAGATAAATACCGAGGACAAGGTGCGGCTTTATCTGTACAACAATAAGCTTGTGTCAGTTGTCATAAAGGAGGGGCATGGGTATGTAAGCCTGTACAACCATGATTCGTATATAGGAGGCATGGTTGAAATCGGTTATGATGTTATAGTCCCCGTTACAAGTGAAATGCTTGTTGCAGTAAAAGAGGGAAATTATACTTTAAGAATAACAAAAAATGGTTATAGTAATACAAAAAACATTACCGTCATAAAGGGCGATGAAACAAGGGTGGACATAAGTACAATTGCAGTGCCTACAGGTACGGTTACAATAAATGTCACACCCGCAGACGCCAAGGTTTATATAAATGGTAATCTTGATGAGGATCACGTATATTATAATTTATATGGAAGCTACAGCTTAAGGGTAGAGGCAGAGGGATATAATACATTCAGAGGAAGCTTTAAGATATCTGAGCCGGTGAAAACCTATGATATAAAGCTTAAAAAAGACAGTGACAGCGACAACACTACTGAGGATACTGAGTCAACAGATGATACTACCGAAGACTCAGAAGGCACCACCGATGAGAGTTCAACAACTGAGGATAAAAAGGGCTCTGACAGCTCCACGGATGATAAAAAAACGGATAATGTTATTACCGTAAAAACGCCTGAGGGAGTGGGAGTATATTTAGACGGTGAGTATGTGGGAACGGCACCCGTATCCTTTCCGAAAACAGTTGGTACGCACACGATAACCCTTTATAAAACAGGGTATCTGATAAAAAGCTATACAATACAGGCAAATGATGATGGCAAGGATGATGAATATAATTTTTCAGCGCTTACATCAGTTCTTGACACGATTCAATAAAATTAAGGAGGCACATCATGGACTACATGAAAGTATATGAGGAGTGGACAACCAATCCATTTTTCAGTGAAGAAACGAGACAGGAGTTACTTGCAATAAAGGATGATGACAGAGAGATTAGAGAGCGTTTTTATGCTGATTTGGAGTTCGGAACAGCCGGACTTAGAGGTATTATCGGAGCCGGAACAAACAGAATGAACGACTATGTGGTAGCAAAAGCTACACAGGGTCTTGCAAATTATATTATCCGCAGGAAAAAACAGTCAAAGGGCGTTGTTATAGCCTTTGACTCAAGAAGATGTTCTCCTGAGTTTGCTGATGTGGCAGCACTTTGCCTTGCTGCAAATGGAATAAAGGCATATGTGTTTGAATCGCTTAGACCTACACCGGAGCTTTCATTTGCCGTAAGATATTTTGGATGTACCGCGGGCATAAATATAACGGCAAGCCACAATCCACCTGAATACAACGGATATAAGGTGTATTGGGAGGACGGTGCACAGATAACTCCGCCTCACGATGCAGGTATTATGAAAGAGGTTAAGATAATCTCNGTGCAGGATGCAAAAACTATGCCTAAGCAGGAGGCAATACATGAGGATTTATATGAGATTGTCGGAAAAGAAGTAGACGATGCATATATAGCTGAGCTTAAAAAGCTTGTTATACATCAGGACTGTATAGATAAATACGGCAGTGAGCTTAAGATAGTATATACACCTCTTCATGGAACGGGAAATATTCCTGCAAGAAGAATACTTCGTGAGCTTGGNTTCCAAAATGTTTATGTTGTTCCTGAGCAGGAAATGCCNGACGGCGAATTCCCAACTGTAAGCTATCCGAATCCGGAGGCTGCCGAGGCATTTGAGCTTGCACTTAAGCTTGCAAAGGAAAAGGATGCTGACCTTGTGCTTGCAACTGACCCTGACGCTGACAGACTTGGAGTCTATGTTAAGGATAAGGAGGGTGAATACCACTGCCTTACGGGAAATATGTCGGGAAGCCTTCTTGCCGATTATGAGCTTGGACAGATAAAGGCAACAAGNGGTCTGCCTGAGGACGGAGTTCTCATAAAGACAATTGTTACGACAAACCTTGCAAATTCCGTTGCAAAGCATTACGGTGTTGAAGTTATAGAAGTACTTACGGGCTTTAAATTTATAGGGCAGCAGATATTAGGCTTTGAGCAAAAAGGCAAGGGAACCTATCTTTTTGGATTTGAGGAAAGCTATGGATGTCTTATAGGAACTCATGCAAGAGACAAGGATGCCATAGTGGCAACCATGGCGCTCTGTGAGGCAGCGGCATATTACAGGTCAAGAAATATGACGCTCTGGGATGCCATGATAGAGATGTATGACGCCTATGGATATCATGTTGATGATATAAAAACAGTGACATTAAAGGGNGTTGACGGACTTGAGAAGATAAAGAGTATTATGGAGATACTTAAAAACAATACCCCAAGGGAAATAGCAGGACATGAGGTGTTGTGGGCGAGAAATTATGACAATGACACTTCCACAAACATGAGAACAAAAACAGTGCTTCCTACCGGACTTCCAAAGTCAAATGTCGTATATTACGACTTGTCAGATGAGGCATGGCTTTGCGTAAGACCATCAGGAACTGAGCCTAAAATTAAATTTTACTATGGCGTGGTAGGTACAAGCCTTGAAAACGCACAGGAGCTTTCCGAGGAATTTGGTAAGGCCGTCATGAANATGATTGANAACATGTTATAAATGAGCCGTGCATAACAGAAAAAATACACTCACGGATGTGTGCTTGCAGATGTGTGCTTGCACAGACATCNGTGAGTGTATATTTTCTGTTATATAGGGCGAAGCCCGAACACCGAGCAGAGCAAAGCGATGCGAGGTGTAGCACGGCTCAAGCAGAGAGATGTGAGGCGAAGCCCGTACACCGAACAGAGCGAAGCGATGTGAGGTGTAGCACGGCTCAGGTAGAGCGGAGCGAAGCCCGCATTGCTTAGAAAGCGGAGACGGCGGGATTCGAACCCGCGTGCCGGTTGCCCGGCAAACTGATTTCGAGTCAGCCCCGTTATGACCACTTCGATACGTCTCCATACATTTGGAAAAAATCCATAAACAAGTATAACACAAAATCAATATAAAACAATAGTAATTTATGAGGTGAATTTCATGGCTGGAATTTTTATATCAATGGAAGGTCCTGATGGTGCAGGAAAAACAACACAGATAGAGCTTCTTAAAGCATATTTNGAAAATAAGGGCTATGAAATACTTATAACAAGGGAACCCGGCGGAACAAAAATAAGCGAAGCNNTAAGAANNATTATACTNGANANNTCAAANTNGGAAATGGATTACATGACGGAGGCACTNTTNTATGCCTCTGCAAGNGCACAGCTTGTTGCTGAGGTNATAAAGCCCGCAATTGCTGCCGGAAAGGCAGTCATAAGCGACCGGTTTGTTGATTCCTCAGCGGTATATCAGGGAATGGCAAGAGGACTTGGCGTGGAAAANGTATATAAAATAAACGAATTTGCCATACANGNTATGATGCCNAAGCTCACAATACANCTTGATTTACCTGCTTCTGTTGGGATAANNCGAAAGAAAAATCAGGCNGAGCTTGANAGAATNGAGCTTGAAAAAGCNGANTTNCATGAAAAGGTTGCNGAAGGGTACAGACAGCTTGCCAAAATGTCTCCCCAGCGAATNTATACAATCGATGCAACANTGCCTGTGGAGGAAATACATAAGCTTATTTTGTCAAAGCTTGAAGAAATATTATAATGGGTAGAAAAAATATTTCACAGATGATATAATTATTTTATGGTTTGGATTATGTCATTTGTTTTATAAAATCAGACGATATATATTTTGACATATACGGAAAGGAGGGGTAAATATGGATATAAAGGTTGACCAGCTTAAGCAGCTTACACAGGTGGAAGCACCTAAGCGTGATGTTGCCAAGGGCGAGGATTTCAAGTTTACCCTCATTAAAAATATAGAGGAAGATCATCTTCAGGAAAAGCTTTCTAGCCTTATGAAGGATATTGAGGAACAGGGTGCTAAGATTGCAAAGCACATGGATATAAAGGATATGAAAAAATATCGTTCCTCAGTAAAGGAATTTATGAATGAGATTGTTTCCCGTTCCCATGAGTTTTCAAGAGAGAATTTCCTGGATAGAAGAGGAAGACACAGGGTGTATGGTATAATCCGCCAGGTTGACAAAAACCTTGATGAGCTTGCAGAGGAGCTTCTCAAGGAGGAAAAAGACAATCTTGCAATTCTTAACAAAATTGATGATATAAGGGGAATGCTGATAGATATTTCCACCTAGTGGTAATGTGAAAGGGGTGTGGCTTATGAATTTCAAAAATATAGTTGGACACGAAGATATAATAAGGCATTTTAAGGGTAGCATAGAAACTGGTAATATAAGTCATGCGTATATTATAAATGGAGAGGTTGACAGCGGTAAAAAGATGCTTGCAAGAGCATTTGCGAGGACACTTCAGTGTGAGGAGGGCGCAACTGAGCCGTGCGGCAAATGCCAGTCATGTATTCAGGCTCTTAATATGAACCACCCTGACATTATAACCATTACCCATGAAAAGCCGGATGTGCTTTCAGTAAATGAGATTAGACAGCAGCTTGTGGATTCCATAGGCATAAAGCCGTATAAGGGTAAATACAAGATTTACATTGTGCCGGATGCACAGCTTATGAATGAGCAGGCACAGAATGCACTTCTAAAAACCATAGAGGAGCCGCCGGAGTACGGAATTATTATTCTGCTTACCTCCAATGTTGATAAGCTTCTCCCTACGGTATGCTCAAGATGCATGATTTTAAATACAAAGCCTATAAGGGAACGCGATATGCTTGAATACCTCGTAAAGGAGCTTGGACTTACTGAGGACAGAGCGTACTTCTGTCTTGATTTTGCGCAGGGTAATTTGGGAAAGGCAATCAAGCTTGCCAAAAACGAGGAGTACAGTGCAATCGTTGACTCTGTGGTAAGCGTACTTAAAAAAATACATGAGCTTAATGTGGACGATTTGACCACTGCTGTTTCACACATAGAAAAATTCAAGCTTTCCATAGATGACTATATGGATTTGATGATGATGTGGTACAGGGATGTGCTTATGCTTAAGGTTACGGGAAACATAGACAAGCTTCTGTTTAAGCAGGAGTATTCCACTATGAAGGTGCAGGCAGGTCTTATGTCCTTTCAGGATATAGAGGATAAGATAGACGCTATTACAAGAGCAAAGGAAAGATTAGCCGTGCACGCCAATTTCGACGTAACAATGGAGCTTTTACTGCTCACATTAAAGGAGAATTAAAATGAAGGAAGTAATAGGTGTCCGTTTCAGGGAAAACGGTAAAATATATTTTTTCAGTCCACTCAATTACAGAGTGGAGCCGGGGAAGCATGTTATTGTGGAGACGGCAAGGGGCGTGGAATATGGAAAGGTTGTTCTTGGCATAAGGGAGATAGATGAAACCCAGATGTCTTCGCCTCTCAAGTCAATCATAAGGCTTGCTGATGAAAATGATGCGGCTAAATACCTTGAAAATAAGGAAAAGAGCAGGAAGGCATATGATATTTGTCTTGAAAAGATAAAAAAGCATAATCTTGAAATGAAGCTTATTGATGCCGAGTATACGTTTGACAATAATAAGGTTTTGTTTTACTTTACAGCAGATGGCAGAATAGATTTCCGTGAACTTGTCAAGGATTTGGCGGCAGTGTTTAAGACGAGGATAGAGCTTAGGCAGATTGGTGTAAGAGATGAGACAAAGATAGTGGGCGGAATAGGAATATGTGGGCGTGAGCTTTGCTGTCACAAGCATCTTTCAGAGTTTGTTCCTGTTTCCATTAAGATGGCAAAGGAGCAAAACCTTTCACTGAACCCTACTAAGATTTCGGGCGTTTGCGGAAGGCTTATGTGTTGCTTAAAGCATGAGGAAGATACCTACGAGTACCTGAATGACAAGCTTCCAAATGTCGGTGACTTTGTTAAAACGGTGGACGGCAAAAAGGGTGAGGTGGCTTCCGTCAATGTACTGAGGCAGAAGGTTAAGCTTATAGTAACGCTTGAGGATGATACAAAGGAAATTGAGGAGTACAGGATAGAGGATTTGAAGTTCAAGCCGAAGCGCAGAAGAAATGATACAAGCATAAGTGATGATGAGCTTCGGATGCTTGAGGCTCTTGAACGCAAGGAAGGAAAATCAAAGCTGGATGATGAATAACGAAGAACATTGCAGTGATATATTAAAGGCTGGGGAACGCATAGACGACCTTCAGTGCAGAGGATATAGAATTATACAAAATCCTTCCACCTTCTGCTTTGGCATGGATGCTGTCCTTTTGGCAGACTTTGCTTCGGGAAAGACGAAAGGAAACATTATTGATTTAGGGACGGGAACAGGTGTAATTCCCATGCTTATGGAGGCTCAGGGAAAGGGCGCACATTTTACGGGATTGGAAATTCAGGAATACAGTGCCGATATGGCGGCAAGAAGCGTGGATTTAAACGGGCTTACAGATAAAATAGATATAGTACATGGAGATATAAAAGACGTGGCTGCCTTATACAAGACAGCCTCTTTTGATGCGGTGACCTCAAATCCGCCATATATAAGTGGAAATCACGGACTTGAAAATGAAAACTCACCTATGAATATAGCAAGGCATGAAATACTTGCGACACTGGAAGATGTAGTAAGGGCGGCCTCTTATCTTTTGAAGGAGGGTGGTACATTTGCAATGATACACAAGCCCTTCCGGCTTGCTGAAATATTTGACGTGCTAAAAAACCACAGGCTTGAGCCAAAAAGAATGTGTCTTGTTCAGCCCTATGCGGAAAAGGAGCCTAATATGGTGCTTATAGAGGCATCAAAGGGTGGAGGGTCAATGATAAAAATTGAACCGACTCTTGTGGTTTACAATGATGGCGGCGGATATACGGATGAGCTTTTAAAAAGGTATGAGCATGAAAGCATTTAGTATTATGCTATAGGAGAAGAATATGGGAATTTTATATATGGTGGCAACACCTATAGGTAATTTGGAGGATATGACCTACCGGGCGGTAAGGACGCTTAAGGAGGTTGACCTTATTGCCGCTGAGGATACAAGGAACAGCATAAAGCTTTTAAACCATTTTGAAATAAAAACCCCACTTACAAGCTACCATGAGCACAATAAATACGAGAAGGCAGAGGAGCTTGTGGCAAGGCTTGAAACCGGAAATGATATTGCGCTCATAACGGATGCGGGAACTCCGGGCATATCGGACCCTGGGGAGGAGCTTGTAAGGAAATGCTATGAGGCTGGAATAACAGTTGTTCCCATACCTGGCGCATGTGCCGCGGTAAACGGACTGATTGCATCGGGACAGCCAACGAGGAGATTTTCATTTGAGGCATTTTTACCTGCGGATAAAAAGGAAAGACGGGCAGTACTCGATGAGCTTGCGGGAGAGACAAGAACCATAATAATATATGAAGCTCCTCACAGACTTGTAAAAACTCTTACAGAGCTTAAGGGCACTCTTGGAGACAGGGAGCTTACAGTGTGTAAAGAACTTACAAAAAAGCATGAAACATTTTTTAGGACAACAATAGCGGAAGCGGAAGTATATTTTAGGTTAAATGAGCCAAGAGGCGAGTATATACTTGTAATAAAAGGACGAACCCATGAGGAAATAGCAAAGGAAAAGGCTGCAAGGTGGGACGATGTTGATATAATAGAGCACATAAAAATGTATATGTCTGAGGGAATGGACAAAAAAGAGGCTGTTAAACAGGTAGCTGTGGACAGAGGTGTGCCTAAAAGAGACATATACGAGTTTTCAAAGAATATATGATTATTTTAAATATTATTGCGACTAATTGTCTATAGAATTTACGTGTTGTGGTTGGGATTAGCAGCGATAATCTCAATTGCCTTTGTAATCTCTGTGAGGATTGTAGCTTCCGCCTGTGGCAAATGATTGTTCAATTTTTGGTATAGTGCACCCGTATCCGTTCTTACATACTCGGCAGGAAGCCTGTTTAATGCGTAAGTGGCAATGTCTAACTGACATTTTTTGCAGGTGCATACATTCGGCATAGTAGGGAGTATTTTCTTGATATGTTCCTCAACTACATCTTCCATGATATTTTTTAAACCGTCCATTGTAATCTCCTTATTTACCATATTTGGGTAATACCTATTTTACATTTTATACCAGATTTCACAGAAAATCAAGTACTCCCAAGCTATATGGGCTTAGTACATAAGGCAAGATTATTCGGCTGAAGTATCAAAAAATTCCTTTAGGGCAGGGTCATTCATAACCCAAAACCTTATGGCCTCTATATTTGCAGATACAGAGTCCATAGCCTTAAAAACATCCTGAAGGTCATGGATTTCCGTTTTGTCAATAACACCATCCTGTGTTATATTTACAAGTATTTTTGAAAGCTCGTCCATGTAGTGGCTGGAGCTCAAAAATCTAAGTACAAGGCGCTCAATGGAATCCTTTTCGGTATGCTTTGCCTGCTCCTCAAGCTTGTGTATGCCTATAGGGCATATGTTGTCACAGTAATCAGTACAAAGATGCGGAGCCTTGTAGGCGGTTGCCATTATATCGACCTCCTCCGCATATGGGTCAATTTGGTCAAGTTCAATTCTTGCAAGACGGCTTCGCTCTATACCAAGCTTCTGTGCAGCCTTTTCACGGCTTGTATATGTATCATTTTCCTGTGCAGCCTTTATACGTGATATATAATATACGTTATCTGTTGCTTTGGATGCTTTTCGTCCCATGATGTACTCTCCTTAAATACAAACAAAAAACTTTAATATGTAAAAGTTATTTATATATACTATAACAAAGCTATAGTATTAAAACTACAGTAAAATAATACCACATTGTGAAAACTGCTAAAAGTAAAATACAGTGATTATATGGGCGAATAATGTCGGAAATTTGCTACATAAGCTCTGAAGGTAGCTCCCATGAGTCCGCGGTGGCACTTAATTTTTCGCTTTCCATTATATATTTGTTGGAAGTTTCCTTGTCGGTTTTTTCATATTTCATTGCAAGTCTGTTATAGCAGTCGGAGAGCCTTCTGAGAGGCAGGTCGCCTGAGGTTCGAATGGAAATAATGCTTTCCGTCTCCGTAGCGGCATTTTGAAACCATATACATGCCTCCTCGTAGTCGTATTTTGCATAAAAATATTCTCCAAGCTCCATGCAGATCTCTGCACAGGGGGTTGTAACCATATCCTTGAGACAGAGCTTGAAAAACTCATCAGAATTATTTTCAAGGCGATAGCAGCGTGCCAGGACACATGCAGCCTCTTTTCTTTCATCCTCGGAACGAAACTCTTCCTTTATCGTTTCCTCAAATACATGCTTTGCATTTAAAAAGTCATTATCATCTCCGGCTATGAAAAGCTCCTTTGCATACATGCTGTGGAGCTTTTTGGAAAAGACTTTTCCTGAGTCATAAGCCTTAAGAAGCACCTTTATGTCACGTTTTGCATGATTGCCCTCCGCCATATGCTGTATTTCTATTTCGCTGTCATATATAACAGGGTCAAGCAGGACTGTTTCATGTATAGGGTCAATCCAAGTAAATGTGCGGAGACGTTTATATAATTTGGGACGCAGCTCAATCTTTGAGTTGTAGGCAGTATTTGTTTCCATCATATTTATATATTTCATCTGTACAATGTCAATTTCGGGCAGCATAAGCTCCTTGAGCTGCTTAAAACGAAATTGATTTGCCTCGTCTATAAACTCGTCTGCATCTGCTGAGTATATATAGTCGCAGCCCGCCTTGGAAAATGCAAAATTTCTTGCTGCGGCAAAATCGTCTATCCATTTGAAGTCATATATTTTATCCGTGTATTTTGCGGCAATTTCCTTTGTATCATCCATGGAGCCAGTGTCTACAATTATAATTTCGTCTGCAATACATGTAAGACTGTCAAGGCATCTTGCCAGCCTGTTTTCCTCATTTTTAACAATCATGCATACTGAAATGGTAGTCATATGCTTATCCCCCGTAAAAAAAGTTTATAATATAATTAATCTACTATATTTTTTGCAAATTTTAAAGTGGTATATGAAATAAACTCTTGCCAAACCAAAAAAAAGTGGTACTCTATAGAATAGTAAGTTGACAAAAACGAAAGGAAAAGTAATGAGCGAGAAAAAACGAAACATTCAGACAGTACTCAGCATAATAACATTTACGGTTATTTTAATATACCTTATAAACCATATAAGCGTTATATGGGGCATAATCGGAAAGGGCATTTCAATGATAATGCCGTTTCTAATAGGTTGCGGTATAGCCTTCGTAATAAATATCCCTATGAGCAGCATAGAAAAATCTCTTTTTAAAAATGAAAATGGCAGGTTTTATAAATACAAGAGAGCCATAAGCATGCTTATTGCATATCTGCTTGCAATTCTTGTGGTTGCACTTGTTATGTTTGTCGTTGTGCCGGAGGTAGGGAAAACAATCGGCAACCTAGGCTCAAAGATAGAGGAATTTATAAAAGGCGTTCAGGATTGGATACAGAGAGTTTTGTCAAAGCATCCCGACATTGCAAAGCAGATCGTTGATGAGCTTGATAATATAGAAATACAATGGGACCGCATAGGAAGTATGGTTAAGGATAACGGCTCCACTATTATGGAGACGACATATACGGTTTTTTCCTCAATAATAGGTGCGGTTGTCAATACATTTATCGGACTTGTATTTTCCATTTATATTCTTTCACAGAAGGAGAAGCTTGGGAAGCAGACAAAGATGCTTTGCTACTCTGCTTTTAAGGAAAATACGGCGGACGAGCTTATGGTGTTTGGAAAAATAGCAAACACAACCTTTGCTAAATTTTTTACAAGTCAGTTCAGAGAGGGAATCATACTTGGAACAATGTTTGCCATTGTAATGGCTATAATCGGAATGCCGTATCCTCTTACAATCGGCGTCTTGATTGCGTTTACGGCGCTCATACCTATATTTGGTGCATTTATAGGACTGTTTATAGGTTCCTTTCTTATACTGATTGAGGAACCGAAATACGTAATTTGGTTTGTAGTCTTGTTCTTTGTATTGCAGTTTATAGAAAATTACTTTATATATCCAAAGCTTGTAGGCGGGGACGTAGGTCTTTCAGCTATATGGGTGCTTCTTGCGGTGCTTGTAGGCGGAGATTTAATGGGAGTTGTGGGAATGTTTATCTTTATTCCGCTTGTTTCCGTTTTATATGCATATGCCAGAAGCATAATATACAGAAAGCTTAAAAAGAAGGAAATCGATGTGGATAAAAAGCTTGTTCCCGATGAAGCTATGCCTCTTATGGAGGGAAGGCGTAGGCTTTTTGCAAGAAAGGCAAGAGAAAAGGCAAAGGAACAGGCAATCAAGGAACAGGCAGCCAAGGAGCAGGAGGACGAGGAACAAAAATCCAAGGAGCAGGAGGAGAACGATGTATAGGGAAATACCGAAGCTTGTATTATACAGGGATTTAGGAGACGGAAGCATATTAAAGGAGCTTGCGGCAATCATTCAGGATAAGACGTTAGGGAAAAACAGTACTGAGGAAATAATAAGCAGAATATACCAGCAGATAAAAAGGCTTCTCGACCTTGCAACAAGCTACGGCTTTGACAAAAATCTCTGGCAGGATTATCTTGCTTACATTCTCATAACAAATGAAAATTCTTTTACATTAACATGTGAGAAGGTGGGAGCGGGAGACGGCTCCGTAAACGGTTTTGCAAAAAATGATTACGAGATATTTATGAAGCTTTTTCACTATGATTTTACTGCACTTGAAAGGGAGCTTGGTATAGATTGTTTTTCAACGATTACCAATTACAAGTCCCTGCACAAAAAGGAGCAGATGTACAATAAAAATGTAAGTGAAAGAGTGCGTGACATAAGCGATAGGGTAAGCGCTGCCAAAACCGTTGATGAAATATTTGAAATAATGACGGATTTTTATGCCGAATACGGAGTGGGAATGTTTGGGCTTAACAAGGCGTTCCGAATAAAGCATGAGGAGGGGCGTCCCGTAGAGTTTATTGCAATAAATAACACGGAGCATGTAACCCTTGATGATTTGGTTGGCTATGAGATACAGAAAAAGAAGCTTGTAGATAACACGGAGGCATTTGTGACAGGAAAAAGGGCAAACAATGCGCTTTTATTTGGTGACAGTGGCACTGGAAAATCCACCTGCATAAAGGCGATTATTAATCAGTATTATGGACAGGGACTTAGGATGATTGAGCTTTACAAGCATCAGTTTAAGGATTTGTCTGCAATTATATCACATATAAAAAACAGGAATTACAAATTTATTATATATATGGATGATTTGTCCTTTGAGGAATTTGAGATAGAATACAAATATTTAAAGGCAGTTATCGAGGGTGGGCTTGAGACAAAGCCCGACAATGTACTTATTTATGCCACCTCAAACAGGAGGCATCTCATTAAGGAAACATGGAATGACAGAAATGATTACAATGTGGAGCTTCACCAGTCTGATACAATGCAGGAAAAGCTTTCGCTTGTAAACAGATTTGGAGTGACAATCAGCTTTTCCAAGCCGTCAAAGAAGGAGTTTAACAACATAGTTACAACTCTTGCGGCAAAATATCCTGAAATTAAAATGACGGAGGAAGAGCTTATTCTTGAGGCAAATAAGTGGGAGATGTCCCACGGTGGAATTTCAGGACGATGCGCCCAGCAGTTTATAAATTATCTGCTTGGCACATGTACTTGATATTTAAACATCTATTTGATATTATATTTTATTGGGAGGATGTGCTTAGCTCCTTTAATTTTGAAACGATACCGGCACCTGACAGGGATGTTATTTTTTCTGCGGAGCTTATAAGCTTATTCAGTTTTTCTGTTTCATTTTTTGAGTGATATATATTTCCTAAGGCTGTATAGGTTGAGGTAATGTCCGAGCCAATGGAAACGGCATATTCAAGAAATATGACGGCGGTATCCTCGTTTGCGGAGCTTATAAGGTCTTTGCCTATATTGTTGAGAAGTCTTATTAAAGCCGTGTAGTTTAAGTCGTATTTTGTAAGGTCGTTTAAATTTGCAGGACCGTACATTAGCTTTAAATCAGTATTTGTATAGCTTGAAAGATTTATGATTTTTTCATTTGCAAGTCTTGCAAGCTCCTTTGAATATTTAGACATGCCAAGTGTATCAAGCTCATTTACAGGTAGAGCCTGAAAATCGATTTGCACATAATCGAGCGTTGATATGTCCTTGCGACGGACGGAATTTGCTTCGTTTTCACGAGACCAAAAATCCTGCTCCTCCTGTGTGCGTTTTCTGTTTGATACAGTGTTGGCTCTCATAATAAGAAAGCACGTAGTCATTATAATTATAAATGCGTAAGAACCTATTCCCATAAAAATAATCCTTTCGGAGGTGAAATCATGATAGACTTTAGTAATAAAAAGAAAATGAGGCGTATATCCGCCGTTATTGTCATTGTGCTTGTAGTTGCAATGGTTGTCGGTCTGCTTGTAACAAGCCTTTCCTGACACCTTGTTAAAAAGAATAGCATACATTATGTGAATTTTCAAGAAGGACGAAAATATTATGGAGCAGGGTACCCTTGGTGAACTTTATCTTACCCGTTCAGTTATAAAGCATATAAGTAAGAAAAATAAAAATGTGATTACCGGTGCAGCAGTGGGTAATGATTTTGCCAGACTTAGGGCAGAGAGCGATTTTGTATGTGCTGAGGCTGTTGCGAGGGACCCATATATTGCATGGGTTAAGGCATTTAATAATCTGTCCGTGTCAGGAGCAGAAAAAATCGGTGCAAGACTTGTATTTCTCCTACCTGTGAATATTCAGGAACAAGACATAAAGGAATACATGAAATGCTTTAATGGGCTTGCTGATAAAAATGATGCGCAGATAATGGGAGGTCATTCCCAGGTATCTTCTGCATATGCAAGGGCAAGCTTTTGTGTTACGGCTTACGGGAAAAGAGATGGTACAGACAGGGCTCAAATAGAAAAGGATTATGATATAGTTATGGCGGGATATGCCGGATGCTTAGGCACAAGGCTCATTGCAGAAGGTAAATATGATGAGCTTGTAAAACATTTTTCGGAAAGCTATATTGACGGCTTTTTTTCATATAATGATGATATAAGCATTGATGCTGCGGCAAAGCTTATGGCTGAAAATGATGCCTGTTACATGCATGATGTGTCGTGGGGCGGTGTTTACGGAGCCTTGTGGCAGCTTGGGACAGCGATAAAAAGAGGAATGTGTATCGATAATTTTAAGCTTCCCATAAGGCAGGAAACGATTGAAATATGCGAGTATTTCAACATAAATCCTTATCTGCTTGACGGAACGGGAGCGATACTTGGAGTTTTTTCTGACGGTCAAACAGCGGTGAAAAGGCTTTTGGAAAATAAAATCCCTGCGTCGGTTATCGGTAAGGTAACAATGGATAAGAGCAAGGTTATAAGGGCGGGCGTTGATGAAAGATATTTGCAGCCGCCAAGCTTTGACGAGATATATAAGGTGATTGAAAACGTGTAGGAATCGATATGCAGTTGTCTGCATAGAAGTTAAAATAAAAACCATAAAACTTTATGAAAAGAGGTAAGCCATGAATATTGAAATTTTAAAGCTTTTGGAAACTGACAGTAAAATGACCATGACGGATATAGCCAAGATGCTGGGACTTGACGAGGCGGCGGTGGCAGCGGACATTAAGGCTATGGAAGAGGGCAAAATTATCTGTGGGTATCACACAATGATTGACTGGGATAAGGTTGCCGAGGAAAAGGTAACGGCACTTATAGAGGTTAAGGTAACACCGCAAAGAGGACAGGGATTTGACAGAATAGCCGAGAGAATATATAACTTTGAGGAGGTTAATGCCGTATATCTCATGGCGGGAGCATTTGATTTCACGGTTATACTTCAGGGAACAAGCCTTAAGGAGGTTTCACGGTTTGTGTCGGAGAAGCTTTCAACGATGGAGCAGATTATAAGCACCTCCACACATTTTGTTCTCAAGAAGTATAAGGATCACGGTATAATTTTTGACGCAGTAAAGCAGGATGAAAGGTTGGTTATTGCACCATGAGAAATCCATTATCAAAAACAGTAACAAATATAAAGCCATCGGGCATAAGAAAATTTTTCGATATAGTAAGCGAGATGCCGAATGCCATATCCTTAGGTGTTGGTGAGCCTGACTTTGACACTCCGTGGCACATAAGGGATGAAGGCTTGTATTCTCTTGAAAAAGGGAGAACATTTTACACGTCAAACTCAGGACTTCTTGAACTCAGGGAAGAAATATGTAAATGGTATAAGAGGAAGTATGATGTGGATTATGATTTCAAACATGAGGCACTTATTACGGTAGGTGGAAGTGAGGGCATAGACATAGCACTTCGTGCCATGCTTGACCCGGGTGATGAGGTAATCATTCCAGAGCCATGTTATGTATCATATGTGCCATGTGTTGAGCTTGCAGGTGGTGTGCCTGTAACAATTGCATTGAAAAATGAAAATGAATTCAGACTCACACCGGAGGAGCTCCTTGCTGCCATAACAGATAAGACCAAGGTTCTTATCCTTGCATTCCCAAGCAATCCGACTGGAGCGATTATGACAAGAAAAGACCTTGAGCCTATAGCCGACATATGTAAGGAAAAGGATATTATTGTCATATCAGATGAGATATATTCCGAGCTTACATATGGAGGGGAGAAACATTGTACAATTGGTTCCCTGCCGGATATGAAAGAGAGAACTATCATAATAAATGGATTTTCCAAGGCGTATGCTATGACAGGCTGGAGATTGGGTTATGCGCTTGCACCTCATGTAATTGCAGAGCAGATGACGAAAATTCACCAGTTTGCAATTATGTGTGCACCTACTACAAGCCAGTATGCCGCCATTGCAGCGATAAAGGATGGAGACAAGGATATTGAGAGAATGCGGGAATCCTATGATAAGAGAAGGCATTTTCTTCTTGCAACATTTAAGGAGATGGGTCTTCCGTGCTTTGAGCCTAAAGGAGCCTTTTACATGTTCCCATGCATAAAGGAGTTTGGGCTCACAAGTGACGAATTTGCCACAAAACTTCTTGAGGAGGAGGAGCTTGCGGTAGTTCCGGGAACTGCATTTGGTGACTGCGGAGAGGGCTTTCTCCGTATATCCTACGCATATTCCATTGATGAATTAAAGGAAGCTATGGGAAGAATAAATAATTTTATAACGAGGCTTAGGAATAAATAAATGCTTAATATAGTTTTATTAGAGCCTGAGATGCCCGCAAATACAGGTAATATCGGACGTACCTGTGTTGCGGCGGGTGCAAGGCTTCATCTGATTGAGCCTATGGGCTTTCTTATAAATGACAAAATGCTTAAGCGTGCCGGTCTTGATTATTGGCACAAGCTTGATGTGACTACTTATGTTAATTACGAGGATTTCCTTGAGAAAAATCAAGGAGCGAAAATATATATGGCAACCACAAAATCCAAACAGAGATATACGGATGTTTCCTATGAGGAGGATGCATACATAATGTTTGGTAAGGAAAGCGCAGGCATACCTGAGGAGCTTTTGCTTGGCAATAAGGAAAACTGTGTGCGTATTCCAATGATGCCAGAGGAGCGCTCCCTTAACCTTTCCAATTCCGTTGCCATTGTTTTATATGAGGCGTTAAGGCAACAGGGCTTTCCATGCCTTGAGGGTAAGGGACAGCTTCACAGGTATGAGTGGTAATTCTATTCTCCTGCCATTTCCTTATAATTTACTTTTTTAATCTAAAAATTCAACGGTACCGCTGCCAATGTGATAAAATGCTCCGCACACTTTGATACCATCCTTGTCGTCTTCCGAAATACCAAGCTTATCCTTAATAACGGATACACTTCTTTGTACATTTAAACAGCAGGCGCGGTTTTCGTCTTTTTCCTCACCGATTGCTTTGCGAATCTCGTCTGTTATGTATTTAACATAGCCGTTCGGTTCGTGGTGAATTGCAGCTCCTACGGCTCCACAATGCTCATGCCCTAATACAACCACCAGCTTTGTACCAAGATGTCCTGCTGCATATTCTACGCTTCCTAACTGATGATTATCCATTACATTGCCGGCTACACGAATGACAAATAATTCACCTATTCCTGCCATAAAAATACTTTCCGGAATTACTCTAGAATCGGAACAGGTAACAATAATTGCATATGGTGTTTGTCCTTCGTCACAGGTTGTCTGACGAATTTTTGGTGATATGTCTCCCGGATTTGACGTAGCAGATAAATAACGCTGGTTTCCCTCTTTTAGTTTCTCCAATGCTGCTGTTGCAGATAAATTCTCTTTTTGCATAATTTCCTCCCTTTCCGTCATAAGACAATTGTTATGTTACGAGTATATCATAATTCATGTAAAAATACATCCTTTTCTTTTTCTATTCAACTGCCTATACGTGCGACATACCATGTGTTGTATTGTAGTTTTTTTACAACGTATTATAGAAAAGTAGTTTGACAATGCCGTGAATTTGGAGTACTATCAATTACCATAAAATTTTATTAAGAGGGATGCTATGAGTAAGGATTATTATGAATTTGAAACCGAAAATGGAGATGTGGGATTTCTCGCAGGAGCTGTTGATGTTCTGTCCGATAAGCTTTCTATGATGTGCGATTATGGTTATGCAATGGATGCTGATATTTTCTTTGCAGAAAACAATGATTTTTCAGCGTTGAGCCGGGCGGTTCGAAGTAGATTTTATAACTATAATATTGCTGATATGCGTGTGGACGATAAGCAGATTGATGCTATTAATTTTTTATCGGAAGATTATGAGAAAACCACAATTGATGCACTAAATAAAATGTTTGCTAAATATTCTTCAAATGCTCAGCTTGATAAAAGCATTGATGAGTTTTTTCAATCCCTGAATTGGTATTTGGGAAAGCCTGCTTGCTGTTATATTCCCAAAAACCGAAACGATAACAATACTGCTGTTTTTGGCGATGTATATCTCCATTTAGCTTTTGATTATCTGTTTATTGCATATAATAGCTTTTTTGTTTTGTTTGTATTCGGAACAGTAGAATAAATTTATTTCACACAAATCGTTATAGAAATGTAAAGAGGGAAAATAATGACAGATATTGATTGGCTTGGAAAACCATATTATTCTTTAGATGCATATTTTAAACACACCTATGGTGAAAAGTGCTATAAACTTGCAGTTGATGCAGGCTTTACATGTCCAAACAGGGATGGCAGCCTTGACACTCGTGGGTGTGTTTTTTGCAGTGCAGGGGGAAGCGGGGATTTTGCTGACAAATATGACATTAACAGACAGATAGAAACAGGACTTGCCCGATTTGATAAGACAGTAGGGAAAAGCTTTGTAATATATTTTCAGGCATACACAAATACATATGGTAATGTCGATTATTTAAGAAGTATCTATACGGAGGCACTGTCACATGAGCAGATTATAGGCATATCAATAGCTACAAGGCCCGACTGCCTTGGTGATGAGGTTATTGCACTTTTGGAGGAGCTTAAGAGTAGATTTTCGGACAAATTTATATGGATTGAGCTTGGACTTCAAACTATACATGAAAAGACGGCGGAATATATAAGGAGAAAATATCCTTTAAGTGTATACGAGGAGGCAGTGCAAAGACTTAACAGAATCAATATTCCCGTTATAACCCACATTATATTGGGATTGCCAAATGAAACTGAAGAAATGATGCTTGACACGGTAAAATATGTAAGCAATTTGTCGGTAAAATTTTTGAATAAGAGAACTGCCAAAGCTCCTATAATCTCCAATATTGATGGTTATAGGACAGGCAGTAAAAATAATATGACAGACGGGAAATATAATTATATGTGTGGAATTAAGCTACAGCTTCTTCATGTTCTTTCGGGAACGGATTTAGCCCATGATTATGCAGAAGGAAGCTTTCATGTCCTTGACCAGGAGGAGTACATTAATCTGGTTATAAAATGCCTTCAGAATATAGATGAACGAATTGTCATTCACAGGGTTACAGGGGATGGACCTAAAAAAATTCTCATAGCCCCAAAATGGTCGGGAAATAAAAAAGCAGTCCTTAATGCCTTGCATAAAAGAATGAAGGAGCTTGATGCAAGGCAGGGGACCGCCTGATAATTAATCCATATTTATGATAGTAACAGTGCCTGATGGTTTCTCGTGACATCATCGGGATATGACATCGATAAAATCTTCGGCAGGAATGGCCTTGGAGTAAAACCAACCCTGCATATAGTGACAGCCGAAATTAGCAAGCTGATTCGTCATTTCCTCTGTTTCGACACCCTCGGCAACAATGTTAAGCTTTAGGGCATTCAGCATATTGATGGTGTACTCAAGTGTGATGCCGGCAGTATCATTTATACCCTCAGTGTCATTTTTAAATGCATCCCATATAAGATTTTTGTCAATCTTAATAATCTTAAACGGCATAGTATTTATATACGAAATGTTTGCATTGCCCGAACCGAAATCGTCAAGTGAAAATGAAATGCCGTATTCTATAAGCTTATTTATGTTTTGCAAAACCATGGAAGCGGAATTTAATGTTGCGGTTTCGGTAATTTCCATATTTATCTGTTCAGGTGAAACACCATATTTTTCTATTATTGCTTTTACCCTGTCGGCAAAATCTGAATGGGTAAGCTGAACGGGACTTATATTTACCTCAACGTATTCAACGGAGGTTTCTGACAGCTTAAAATCACGTATAAAACGGCATACTTTGTCCAAAATAATGTCGCCCATCTCCACAATCAGCCCATTTTTCTCGGATATAGGAATGAACTCCTCAGGAGAAATCCATCCAAGCTCCTCGTCATTAAGACGCACAAGGGCTTCAGCCGAGTTGTAAACTCCCTTTGAAACGGAGAATATAGGCTGGTAATAAACCATAAGCTCATTCTTTGACATCGCCATTTTAACAGCGCGTTCAATTGCTTTATCCCTCTTGATTTTGTCGAGGTTTACTGTTCTTGCAAATGTAATGAGGCCTTTTCTTGTTTTCTTTGAAATGCTCATGGAGTAGTCAATAACCTCTATAAGTTCTCTATAGCTTTCCGCATCCTCAGGGCAATTGATGCAGCATAGGGAGGCGGACATCATAATAGGTACATGATTTTCGTCATACCATGGATGCTTAAACCTGTCGTGAATTTTCTCTGAGAGTGAATTAAGCTCATTCGCCTTATTGTCAAAAAGAATACAGAACTGGTCTGAACCAAGACGAAATACGAAAGCGTTCCTTTTGCGACTCTTAAGAAACTGTCCAACCTGATAAAGCATATGGTCACCGGTTTCAACTCCGTAGGTTTTATTTACAAACTTAAAATCATCAAGGGCTACGACAATCAGGCCGAAGCTCTTATTGCCATAGGCATATTTATTTTCAATATATTCACCCAAAAACTTTCTGTTAAAAAGCCCTGTTGTCGTGTCCGTAACCGTGCCGGAATTTTGCTGATAATGGAACAGGGTTAAACACATTGCCGCAAGAGTGCAATTAAGGAAAGGATAATAGAAAACAATCTGTGCCACACATGCCAACAGACCGCATATTATGTTAAATGCAAGCGGTAGAAGGTGAAGGAACATAAATTTTTCCTTGTAGCGTGTGATGGTAACAATACTTATACCAATCGTGATAAAATCTATTATGTAGAGTGCAAGTCCTGAAGGAGCAATCTTGTACACATCATTTTCAAATGTAAACGCCCAGTGTAGAAGCGGATTTAGTAAAATAATTACTGCATCTGTTCCCATGCAGACTAAGTACAATGCACGTAATGTCTTGTGGCGGTTTAAATTAATGTGAGCCAAAAGCAACAGGTAGTAAGAAAATGTAACAGGAACCAAATTTATAGCAAGTGTCTGTAGGGTCAGCGTAAGATAAAATACATCATATCCTGTAGCATCCATATTGCGAGCCATAAGAGTTGCGGCAATTTCAAGCCCCGTTGCGGCTAAGACAAGAAAAATAAGATATAAAAATACACGATGGCTGCGGAGCGGTATCTTTTTTTCGCTGAAATACCATAAAAAAATAAGCAATAAAAAGAATATTGCAATTGCATCAAATGATAAATTCCAATATGTCATATTGCTTACCTCTCTCTCCTTAAATATCAGCCATTCCAAATTTGCTTTAAATGTCCGACAGCACGTTTGTTTAAAATTACCAATATTATTATAAGATATTTAATTAAATTTAGCAACTTGTAATATATGATAAAATGTGTGAGAAAAATTATGCACTTTTGAAAGATAAGGGTATATTATGAAGAAATTTTTAGCCGGTTTATTGCTTGGAGCATTCGTTACGGTAAGTCTTGTGGGATGCGGAAAGGATGAAAAGGAGGATTCTATGGGAACACCTTCCACGGAAACCGTATCAGAAAATCCTTCAGAGGATGGAAATGCAGGAGGAGATAACGCAAATGATGGCTCTGACTATATAGGCATGACCTATAAGGAGTTTGAGGAATCAGGAGCCAAAGTAATTGAAAGTATGCCTTACATATAAATACCTAAAATGATGCTGACTACAATACCCGCCAGCGATGCAAGCAGGGCTCCTGCCAGCGTCCAGCGGGTTTTTGTAATTTTAACTGAGAGAAAGTATACGGACATTGTATAAAAAATTGTCTCTGTACTGCTCATAAGCACAGATACCGTATTTCCGATAACGGAGTCAGGACCATAAGTTTTAAATATGTCAAGAACCATTCCAGTGGCGGCGGAGGAGGAAAAAAGGCGCACGATTGCAATGGGGAATATTTCAGGGTGAATGCCAAATGCATTTGCAATGGGGTTGAAAATGCTGCAAAGCAGTGCAAGTCCTCCGGAGCTTCTGAATATTCCAACTGCTATAAGCAGTCCCACAAGGGTCGGGGCAATGTCAATTACAAGCTTAAAACCCTCGCGTACACCCACCAAAAAGGCTTCATATACCTGAACCTTATGTGATATTCCATAAAAAACGATATAGCCTATTATGACTGGAATGGCATATTTTGATATGTAGAGAAGAATCTGCAATGTGACCTCCACATGAAATAGTACATTTTGCTCATCTAAATATATGTTTTATGGCATGGAAAATATGTATGTTTTGTGGGACTTGAAAAAAAACAAGAAATATTATATCATTAACGTGGTTATAAAAGTCTGATTAAAATTATGGGTAAAGGGGAAATATTATGAGATTAGTTACACGTTCAGATTTTGACGGATTAGCATGTGGCGCTCTTCTTAAGGAGGCAGGAATCATAGACCATTGGACGTTTGCCCACCCGAAGGATTTACAGGATGGGCTTATTCCTATTGATGAAAATGATTGCCTTGCAAATGTACCTTTTGTAGAGGGATGTGGTTTGTGGTTTGACCATCATTCAAGCGAGTTTGAAAGAAATCAGCTTGAGGGCAAATACAAGGGTGAAAGTCGTATTACACCTTCCTGTGCACGTATTATATATGAGTATTACGGCGGAAGGGAAAGATTTCCTCAGTTTGATGATATGATGGAGGCGGTTGATAAGGTCGACTCGGGAAATCTCACTGTAGATGAGGTTCTTCATCCACAGGGTTGGATTCTCGTAGGTTTTCTTATGGACCCAAGGACAGGTCTTGGAAGATGGAGAAATTTCACAATTCCAAACTACAAGCTTATGGAGGAGCTTATTGACGCATGCCGAACCATGACGACGGAGGAGATTCTTGCGCTTCCTGATGTGGTTGAGAGGATAGAGGTTTACAACGAGCAGACTGAGAAGTTCAAAGAGATGGTGCTTGCGCACACAAGGGTTGAAAAGGATGTAATTATTTCGGATTTAAGAGGTGTTGACCCGATATATACCGGAAACAGATTTTACATATACAGCCTTTATCCTGAGCAGAATATATCAGTATGGATTGTAAACGGCAAGGGTGGAAAGGGTTGTTCCGCTGCCGTGGGCTACAGCATAATAAATAAAACCTCAAATGTTGACGTGGGAAGCCTTATGCTTAAATATGGCGGAGGCGGTCACAGAAAGGTTGGAACCTGTCAGTTTTCTGATGAGGATATGGATGAGCAGCTTCCAAAGCTTATTGATGAGCTTGTAAATTATAAGGAAGCTTAAAAAAATATAGTTTACATAACTAAAAAATGATGATTTATTGAATATAAGGTAATAAAATAAAATTGTCAAAAAAAACCAATAATTACAAGGGCTGGCGTATATTTCCGTCAGCTCTTTTTCTTTACAAATTGTACATTTTTTCTTTACAAAATGTCGCTTTACAGTTCATAAATTCTTATGGTATAGTTTACCTGTGTTCAAGAGATAGCGTTCAGTTATCTTGAGTTCACGGTCATATATTCAATTATATTTCTATTAATTCAAATTTTTTAAAAAGGATTGTAATTTGAAATTGGATTATTTGTATGGCACTTTGTTTTATTAAACAAAAAGTGTTTTAGGAAGGGATGTGATAGAGGTAAAGCTTATTTTTATTGTGATGTTTGCGGGTGTTGCGGTTATATTTGACTTTAAGACGTTTCGCATACCAAACAAGCTTAATTTTCTTGGATTTATAACAGGAGTTACATATAGCCTGATTACATATGGATTTAGTGAGGCAGGTAAAAGTATTCTTTGGTCTGCAATTACCATAGCGGCACTTTTTGTATTATACGTATCGGGTGTTTTGGGAGCCGGGGACATTAAGCTATATGCGGCATTATCCACATTTGTACATATGAAAATTATATATATTATCGTCGTGTCCTTTGTGGCAGCCGCTCTATACGGAGTTGTGCTTGTGATTAAAAGAGGGGGAGGTATTTTGAGAGAGAGAACACGAATACATATGTCACTGCCTGTTTTTGCGAGTGTTTTATTTTGTGGAGTTTGTTTTCTTTAATACATGGGTTTTATTGTTATGAGATTTACAGGAGGAGGTAATGTTTTCTTATAAAATTGGTATATATGGGTCTGATTTATGTTACAGTGTAAAGCTTATGGAGTACTTTAACGGGCATGAGGATATTCCTCTTAAGGCATCGGTTTTTTCAACGTGGGAGTCGGTCAGTGAATATACCCGGCAAAACAATTTGGATTTGCTTGTTTTAGACAGTGAAAGCCACAAAGAAAAAGATAACATTCCCGTGTTGTATCTTAGTGAACAGAAGAATGTAGAGAACCATATATTCAAATACCAGAGTGCCGAGCAGATTGCAAAGCATATCACTCATTTTTTGGGACAAAAAAGCATCAGTACAAAGGAAAATGGTGTATGGCTTGCGGTATATTCGCCTGTGGGCAGATGCGGAAAAACGACATTGTCAAAATGCTTATCCCGTTATTTTGAAAACAGCCTTTATGTGGGACTTGAAGATTTTCCAAGTGACAGCTCTGATGAGGCGGCACAAAAAAATGGAGAGATGTTTTTGTATTATCTGGCAAGCATGAATGAAAAAATATTGGAGCAGATATCCCATGGGTGTGAGAAAAGGGAGGTTATGGATTTTGACAGTCTTACAGCTACGGTATGTTATCTGGAGCGGAGGATAACAGACAAAAATTATAAATGGTTTAAGAAAATTTTATCTGAAAAAAGACATTATAGTGCAGTGATTTTTGATATGGGAATGGCAGCTTTTGCCTCACTTGACACATTACAGCTTTTTGACAGGATTATTGTGCCTGCCTTGCCGGATGAACACAGCAAAAAGAAGCTTTCCTATTTCAGTGAATTGGTCAAAAAAAATGGAGACAAAGGACTTGCAGAAAAAGTTAAATACATTACATTTTCGAACAAGGATTTTGAGGAGGGCAGCATAAAGGAAATGATAGAGAAGGGAGCCATATAGCTTGATGAAAACAGGAATTAAGGAAAAGCTTAAATCAAGAATAATATCGGACATAGATATGAGCACTGAGATTATGGATGAGGATATAGGCAGGGTTATAGATAAATGCATATTGGAGGAAAGTGCAAATACATATATCCCACTTAAAGAAAAGGTTCAGCTTAGGATAGAGCTGTTTAATTCCTTAAGGCGGCTTGATGTTCTTACTGAGCTTTTGGAGGATGATGAGATAACTGAAATAATGGTAAACGGACCTGACAATATTTATATTGAAAAATCGGGACGTCTTATTAAGACGGATAAGACCTTCGAGTCGGAGGAACGATTAAGGTCAGTTATGCAGCAGATTGTGGCAGGCTGCAACAGAAGAATAAATGAGTCAAGCCCCATCGTTGATGCAAGACTTAAGGATGGTTCAAGGGTTAACATTGTTCAAAATCCCGTCTCACTATGTGGTCCTGTTATAACAATAAGAAGGTTTCCGAATAAGCCTATTGACATGGAAAGGCTCATTGAGCTTGAAAGTCTTGACAAAAATGTGGCCTTTTTGCTCCGTATACTTGTTGAAAGCGGATTTAACATTTTTATATCGGGCGGAACCGGTTCGGGGAAAACAACATTTCTAAATGCTTTGTCCAATTATATTCCGAAAGAGGAAAGGATTATAACGATTGAAGATTCGGCAGAGCTTCAAATTCAGGGGGTGAGTAATCTTGTAAGGCTTGAAGCAAAAAATGCAAATTTAGAGGGTGAAAATGCGGTTACAATACGTGATTTGATAAAGACAAGCCTTAGAATGCGGCCTGACAGGATTATTGTCGGGGAGGTGAGAGATGCGGCGGCGATAGATATGCTTGCGGCTATGGGAACAGGGCATGATGGAAGCCTTAGCACCGGACATGCAAATTCTGCCGCCGACATGATAAGCCGGCTTGAGACGATGGTGCTTATGGGTATGGATATTCCCATCGCTGCCGTAAGAAGTCAGATAGCTTCAGCAGTGGATATTATTATTCATTTGGGAAGACTGAGAGACGGAACAAGAAGGGTGCTTAGTATAGAGGAGGTGAATGGTATGATGGAAGGTAACGTGAATCTAAACAGTCTTTTCGAGTTTGTGGAAACGGGAGAGGAAAACGGAAGACTTAAGGGTGTTTTGAAAAAGATTAATGACATTATAAATGTAAGTAAGCTTGAAAGTGCGGGAAAGCTTGAAATGTACAGGGAGGCATGCTGTGAGATATAAACCGTATATTCCAAAACCGGTCTGGTACATTTTTACTTTTCTATACCTTGGGGCGGTTGGAATTATATGTAGTTTTTTGTTCTATGACACACTGTGGGGAGTTGTTTTTACAGTTCCATATTTGGCTTACATTTACAGGAAGCGTAAAAAAGATTTTGTAACAGGAAGAAAACAGCAGTTAAAGGAGGAGTTTAAGAATGTGATATCTGGTGTATCCGGTGCTCTTCAGGCGGGATATTCAATAGAAAATGCATTTTTATATGTTCTTTCGGAAATAAAATCAGATGAGACTGCGGATAATCTGCTTGAGGAGGACTTAAAGCTTTTGATAAATGGAATGCAGTGTGGTAAAGGTTTGGAGCAGGGACTTAAGGAGTTGGGGGATAAAAGCGATATTGAGGAGATAAAGGAGCTTGCATATCTTGTTAAAACTGCAGGGATATATGGAGGAAATCTCATAAGACTTATGGGTCAGTGTGCGAGAAGCATGGCCGAAAAAAGCACAACGGAGCTGGAGATAAATACAATGATTGCCTCTAAACGTCTTGAGGGAAAAATCATGTCTGTTATACCATTTTTTATAATGCTGTATCTGAGACTTACAGGCGTGTCATATATTGATGTTTTGTACAAAACGGTTTGGGGACATGTTTTTATGACTATATGCCTTGTGGGGATTGTGCTTACCTCAATATCAATAGATAAAATAATAAATAGCTTGAAGGGGTGAATAAATGATATACATAAACATTTTAATAGTGCTTTTGTATGTGATGCTTGCGATTATAAGCAGGAAGCACTACAGCAAGTATAAGGGCATAAAAAAAGTGGTGTATGCCATGTCGGATTATATTTTTTCTATGGCACGGAAAAAAATAAATACGGGCAGGCTTCAGCACGATATAAGAAAGCTTCAAATTGTATCGGATAAGGACGTAAAAATTATGTCGGAGAACTTCATAAAGAAAAATATTGCAGTATGTCTTGTTGCATTTTCAGTTTTTAACGTTGCTTCGCTGTTGTTTGGTATTGCCGGCACAAGGGTGGTTGATGCAGGCAATGTGCTTTATAGGGATGACTACAACGGACAGACGAGAGAATATGATATAAGCCTGACCTATGAGGAGGATGAAGCTTGGATAAATCTTGTTGTTATGCCAATGGAATACACCGTGGAGGAGTTTTATGAAAAAAGTGAGAAGCTTTTTCGTGACTTTGAAGCGGAGCTTGTTGGTGATAATGAGGATTTACTGCATATAAGGGGCGATATACATATTCCGGAAAATCCTGAAAATGTCTTTGATATAACATGGCTGTCAGATTCACCAAAAATCTTAGCCTCAACAGGAAAGGTGAATACTGATGAGATAGCGGATAAGGCATTTGTAACGCTCGTTGCAACTATTGAGTATGGAGAATTTTCGGCATCACATGAATACAGGCTTGGAATAGAAGGAAGAAAGGAAACAACAATAATCGAGCTTGTAGAAGGTGAGCTTTACGATTTGGAGCAGGAAAACCGCAACCAAAAGGAGATACTCATTCCTAAGGATTTATCAGGAGTGAAGATATCATTAGAACAAGAAAAAAACAATACATCTGTTTATATATTTCTGTTGGGAACATTATTTTGCATTATATTAGCGTTTAGGAAAGCGGCAGGCTTGAAACAGGACATAAGGAATAGAGATAGAAAGCTGATGGATCTTTATCCTTGGTTTGTAAATAGTCTGTGGCTTACCCTGGGCGCAGGCTTAACGGTAAAGTCGGGAATTAAGCAGTTGATAGCTGAAGGCGAAAATGGAAACCCGCTTGTTTTGGAGTTAGAGTATGCAATTAATCAAATTAATTCGGGTTTGGATGAAGCAATAGTGTATGAGGATTTAGGACGAAGAATTGGTCTTAATGCATATGTAAGGTTAATGCATCAGCTTAGCAGAAACTTAAAAATAGGAACAAGGGATTTGCTTGGGCTTATGGAGGATGAACTTGCCGCTGCCTTGGAAATAAGAAAGGAAAATGCAAAGAGAAAGGGGGAGGAGGCATCGACAAAGCTATTGTTTCCAATGGTTGTGCTGCTTTTGATTGTAATGCTGATGATTGTCACTCCGATTTTGGTAAGCCTTTAAATGCTGTAGAATATGTCCGGTGGCAAAGCCGTCGAGACAAGAAGGAGGATAAATGTGATGATAAAAGGTTTTCTTATTAACGAAGATGGCATGGGTGTTGTGGAAGTAATACTCATTATGGTTGTTCTTATAGCAATGGTGGCTATATTTCAAAAACAAATAAAGTCATTGGTTATGAATATCTGGGATTCAATCAATTCTGATGCAAGTTATATTTATTCATAATATTTAGTTAGCTTTTAAGGGAGGAGAATATGAATAATAGTGGAAAAATAACTGTGTTTTTATGTCTGATTATAAGCAGTATGCTGTTAGTTTCATTTACTGTAAATAAAATAATAACAAGTTTGTCCGTAAAGGAAAAGGCTGTCATATGTGCGAAAAGTGCCATCTCGGATATAAAAGCTGAATACAACACATATATATTTGAGCATTATCATATTCTTCTCTTTGATAAAAGCTGTGGTGGAAATGGAGAAGCTTATCTGGAAGAAAAGCTTCACAATAAAATGTGCGAGAAAATGGGGGAAAAGGCTGTGGTAGAGCAGACAGCTGTAACCGCCTTCCGGTACATATATGAGGAGGATTGTAAACCTTTTAAGGAACAAATATCTGATTATCTGAAATATGCGGCAATTGAAAATGGTGTAGATAAAATAGTTGATGAAACAAAGGGCGTGGACGGCACTTTGTCAGAGGATATAACGGATAATATAAAAACACAGGGACAGATGGAAAAAAGTGCAGAGGAAAATCAAATTAAGGATGAAGGCCAAAGCCAAAATGAAAGTAAAATTGGAAGTGGCATGGAAGCTGAAGAAAACCCGCAAGGTGATAAAAAGGAGGAGGACCCAAGGACGTACACTGCAAATGTTGGGCTTGTGGGAATCGTAAATATCATCAAACCGCAGGATATGGAAATAAGCGGAGCTTACATTGATACGTCCGAGTGCTTTTCAAAAAGACAAGGCGGAGCGGATTCATTTGTATATAAGGTAAATACACGCTTTAATAATTGTGATGATATGCTTGAGGATATAAAAAAACATGAAAGCTGGGCAGGTAAGCTTACCTCGTCAGGCATTGGAGCGGTTTATGCCGTTAATGTTTTTAACTGTGCTGTAGATACCTCCGTAAATGAAACCTCGGTTTTAAAATATGAACTGGAATACCTTGCCTGTGGGAAAAAATCAGATGCGGAAAATCTGGAGAGTACGGTAGATAGAATTGTGCTTATAAGATTCCCCATAAATTATTCGTATCTTATAGGTGACACGGTAAAAATGGCAAGAGTAAAACAAATTGCAACGGCTCTTTCAATTGCCACAATGATTCCTGAACCTGCCATAGAGACACTTATAACAGGCTGCTGGTCCTACGTAGAGGCAATGGCAGATGCAAGAGTTCTGCTTCAGGGCAAAAAGCTTCCCTTTACAAAAAGTAAGGAAAGCTGGATAACGGATATAGATAAGCTTGGGGAAAGTGTGTGTGAAGGGAAGGGCAGCGACAGTGGAATGAGCTATCAGGATTATCTGATGATATTACTTTCCATGAACATGGACAAAACCTACTATCGTATGCTTGATTTGATGAATATAAATGCCCAGTCCGTTGATTGTGATTTTGATATTGCAAACGGCGCTGTTGCGCTGACGGCTGAATTTATAATTTCCTATGACGGTAGAAAATATTACATAAAGGAAAGCGGAGGATACTGATTGTCCTAACATCCTCTGTCACGCCAAAAAATAAATAAAGCCTCTCCGGGTGCAAACCATATAGGCAGAGGGTGTTAGGACAATCAGTATGATAATTGGGTTGGCATTCAATAGGATGCCGCCGTATTTATGAAATGTGAGGTTGGTATGAATAATAAGGGAAACACAGTAGTTGAAGCTACACTTATTCTTCCTATATTTATTTTCGGAATGCTTGCGTTATTCGAATTTTCCCGGTGCAGGCTTGCAGAAAATATTGTTTATGAGGCTGCATGTGAGACCGCCGAGTATATGGCGGAGTATGGATATATAGGCGAGGGAAATATATGGCTTGCGCAATCGACGCTTGAAAAATATATTGATGATTCGGAACTTGTTGATAAATACATTAAGGGCGGCATTTCAGGCGTGAGCTTTACGGGTTCGTGTTTTAAAACAGATGAAAATGACGTGGAGCTTACCATAACATACAAATTAAATTGCAATATTCCGTTTTTTGATTATTTTTCACATGAAAAAAGCTATACACTAAAGCAACACATATATTGTGGATATGTAAAGGAACAAGATGAAGAAGGGGAGGAAACTGATAACGAAAAATACGTTTATGTGACTGACAATATGGAAGCGTACCATACAACAAGGGCGTGTACACACCTGACCCTGTCAATTTCATGTACGAGCAGAAAACAGGCAGAAAAAAATAATTTTTCACCCTGCGAATTTTGCGGTGATAAATGTGGGGAAACAGTATATATTACAAAATATGGAGACAGGTATCATTCGGGAAAATCATGTAGTGGATTAAAAAGAACCATAAAACGTGTGAAGCTCTGTGAGGTGGAGCAAATAGGAGCCTGTCAGAGATGCGGAGGAAGTATAAAATGATAAATAAAAATTCGGGAAGCACCACTGTGGAAATGTGTTTTGTAATGCCGATTGTGGTAGTTATAACAATATTTTGTCTGATGCTCCTGCTTATACCGATTAACGATATTAAGGAGCAGGAAATGTCCTATTCGGCTATATATACATATTCCAGTGATGCGGAGGATATTATAAATGAACAGATAATGTTATATGAGGAAAATGGATTTGTTTATGGCTGCACAAAATATAAAACACAACCCTCATACTATAAAAATAGAGAGGTTACATATAAGACGGAATATGATAAATGTACTCCGAGATTAAGGAGGTGGCAGATGTATGGAGATATTTTTCAGGAGTAGCGACATGGATAATTATATGGATGTGAGGCTTGATGATATAAGTCTGTTAAAAATCTCGGCTGCAAGGTATAAAAGCCGCATGATAGAGGAAAATAACATTCCGTACATGCTTCGTCCTGCGTCATATGAGCTTGATGGCGAGATGTGGCTGAGATATAAAACCTCCGGCAATTATATACTGGAAAGAGTGCTGTTAAAGCTTAGGCTTGACGGAATGCTGCTTAAGCTTATAATGGCACAGCTGCTTGAGTGTATATTTTCATTGGAAAAGTATCTGCTTTCTGCAAACGATCTTGTAATAGATATAAGATATATGACATATAATCCTGATACAAAAAGTATAGGGATTATATATGTCCCTGAGTATAATGCGGATATAAGGCAGCAGATCA
>JAAVIA010000011.1 GCA_014799405.1 Lachnospiraceae bacterium | reverse complement strand
TGCGTATTTTAAAGCTTATAGGTGGAAAATGGCAAATATGACAAAGCGTGTCAAGTATTGCTCCGTTAGTACCTTTTTTCAATTATGGATTATAAGCTGTATCCGCTTATTTATGAGGATGTGGAAGAAGTAACAGTTGAACTGCCTAAGCGTGATGTATCTGAGACATTTGTAACTCCTGCTCAAAAATATATTGCATTATATACGCTATTGAGCTATCATTCTTCAAAAGCATTTATCTTTCTATTCTGTTTTGAGGCACATGCCTCATCCAATAAATCAGAAAAATTCGGAACTTCAATGCTTTAAGTTCACTACATGACAATTTAAGCAGTGAGGTTATCCGTACGGAAGGATGATGTCAAAATAATATTGGAGCGTTTAAAGTTGCTCCGGTATATAGACGATGCAGAGCATATAGAAATTGAAAATCTATATGCTCTCTTTTTGTTATAATATTTTACTTCCTTGATTTTATAACCATATCGGTCTATACTTAATATAGTTTGCAGAAAATAAAAACAAAAACAGCATATATATTATATGGGAACAAGTAAGCAATTGCACAACACCGTTTTTTATAATACGTTGTAGAAAATATACAATTCAACGCATAGTACGCTTGCGCTGCTTGTCGCACGTAGCGGTACATAAGACTGTAAAATACGCAGTCTAAGTACCGACGGCTCCAAAGCACCTTGCTTTTGAATTGTATATTTTCTACAACTCATATTTTGAAAATGGAAAGTTTCGCAATTAACTAAGTCTAAACTAATAAGGAGTGGTAATCATATGAAGGTTTTATTAATTAACGGAAGTCCTCATGAAAAAGGCAATACGTATGTGGCACTGCATGAGATGGAAAATGTATTTAACAGTGAGGGAATTGAAACACAGATCGTCCATATTGGCAACAAGGACATAAGGGGCTGTATTGCATGCGGTTCCTGTGGAAAAACAGGAAAATGCTGCTTTGATGATGCGGTAAATGAGACGGCACAGTTGTTTGAGGAGGCAGATGGTCTTGTAGTGGGAACTCCTGTGTATTATGCATCTGCAAACGGAACACTGATATCTTATTTAGACAGATTGTTTTTCAGTACGCATTTCGACAAAACCATGAAGGTTGGAGCAGCAGTGGCAGCAGCGAGAAGGGGAGGACTTACATCAACCTTCGATGAGCTTAATAAGTATTTTGCAATTTGCGGAATGCCGATTGCAACAGGACAGTATTGGAACGGAATACACGGCAGGTCGGCAGGCGAGGCAAATCAGGATGAGGAAGGCTTACAGCAGATGAGAACCTTGGCACGTAATATGGCATTTCTTATTAAATCAATAAAGCTTGGAAAAGAGCAGATGGGGCTGCCTGAAAAGGAAACGCCTATACACACGAATTTTGTAAGACCATAATATATTTTGATTTGAGCCATGATTTGATGTATAATCGGTATGTGAGAAATCAGAAAATATGAAAGGAATACAACATATGATAAACATTATAAAAATCATATTCCAAAATTTTGGTTTTATTGATTTTTTTATTATTGTGCTTTTAGTGATAAATATTATGATATTTATCAGCGTCAAGGAAAAAGCGGAGCGTATGCATAATATCCTTTACCCAAAGGATTACAGTAAAAATATGCCTGACAGGGTAAAAAACGACCTCCTGAAAGCGGAGCAGATAGAGGAAAAGAAATTTGACATAAATGAGCTTTTTTCGTTGAGGGAGCATATGAATTCGCTCTATGCATATTACACCAGCATAACTTCCATTTTTCCGCTTTTAGGAATGTTTGGCACGGTTGTATCACTCATTCCAATGGTGGATAAAATGGGAGAACAGTCAACAGGGCTGTTTTTTACTGCACTGACGTCAACATTTTGGGGAATACTGTCAGCGATAGTATGTAAGATATTGGATGCAGGAATATCGCCAACCATTGAGGATGATGAGCTATATATAGAAACTGTTTATATTCCGGATAAGGCTCACAAGGAGCGTTAGAAAACGAAAAAGTAAGATGTTCAAAGCACGGAGAATATTCATATGAGAAAAAAGAAAAATTTAATATTGGATTTTACCTCTCTTTTGGATGTCATAATGATTTTACTTTTTGTTGTTATCTGTAATATGAACAATGCGTCCTTGGAGGCAAATGAAAATGCAAAAAAATCACAGGAAAGCCTTGCAGATGTCGAGATGAAGCTGGAGAACATGCAGGATAAGCTGGACGCACTGTCCGCTGAAAATGAAGCTTTAAATATGGAGCTTAGCGGGTATCAGCTTAACAATGGTGATTCGGTTTCCTCTGAAGCCTATAAAACTATGCTTGGCAGCACCACAAAGGTTATTATGAAATGTGAGACGGGTATGGACACGGAAACAAATAAACATATGGTGTCCATTGATATTATTATAAAGAATAAGGATGAAACCGCAAGACAGACAACGGCAAAAATCATACATGACTTTGATTTATCAAGGAAGGAACGGGATGAATTTAATGCAAGGCAGATAGGAAGCATTAAGGAGGAGCTTAAGAAATATCTCACGTACGCTGATACAAAGCTGATATGGGTATTAATTGAATATGATTATAGGGATGAGAATTTTTCCAATGCAGATTTGGAAATAATACATGATGCTGTTGAGATGATTGACGCAGACCTGCATATTCCCTGTTACATTGAGGAAATGAAGAAATAAAAAACAAAAATTGAAAGGAAGAAACTATGAGTAAAAAGAACAATAACAACGAAATGAATGAAAACGAAAAATCAAAAAAGGATAAGAAGAAAAAGAAAAGAAAATTTCCATTGCTGCTTTTTCTGCTTTTAGTGCTTATTATTGTTGCCATTTTATATTTTGGCAAAGGAGGGGGGCTCGGATTCGGGCTGTCAGGCAATAAGGAAGCAGAAAATACAACCGAAGCTGATACGACAGAGAAGGTAGAGGAAAAAACAATTACAATCGAGGTAAAGCAGGGACAGTATTTCATTGACGGCAAGGAAGTAACCCTTACTGATATTGAGCAGATAATTAAAGAAAATGATGTTGAGCATACAAAGTATGTTATGGATGACAATTATGCAGGAACACAAAGCTGGAATGAGTTAAAGGCACTCTTTTCCAATCAGGGGATTACACCGGTTATGGAAGAATAATTATCGTTTTCGTGGGTAGCTTTTACAAAAAGTGGAAAACTATGAGTGACAACAACTATTATAAAGGAAGATAGGTGTAAATATGGTAAAACACATTATTTTATGGAAATTAAATGAGGAGCTTCAGGGGTCCCAAAAGGAAGAAGTACGAATAGGCATAAAGAAAAATTTAGAAGGATTGTGTGGGAAAATACCCGGACTTGTAAGTATGAAGATAAATATTAACCCACTTTCCTCATCAAATGTAGATGTTATGATGGACAGTACATTTGAGGATGAGGAGGCATTAAAGATTTATCAGAAACATCCGGAGCATGTTAAGGTTGCCGACACCTTTGTAAGACCTTATACCGTGGCAAGAAGCTGTATGGATTATGAAATATAATTGTTTTGTTTGTAAGAAAGAAGTTATTATATGAACAGGAGATAAATAAAATGAGCGCACTTAAGGATGCGGCAGATACCGCAAACTACGACAAAATGGTAAATACTCCTGTAGCAAGGCTTGTTACCAGACTTGCTATTCCGACCATTATAAGCATGATGGTTACAACGATTTACAGTATGGCAGATACTTATTTTGTAGGAAAGCTTGGAAACAGTGCCAGCGGAGCGGTAGGCGTTGTTTTTGGACTTATGGCAATAAATCAGGCTGTTGGTTTTATGTTTGGGCATGGGGCAGGAAGTATCGTTGCAAGACGTCTTGGTGAGAAGAATCCTGAAAATGCCACAAAATATACATCTGTAAGCTTTTTTGCTTCACTTTTGGCCGGAGCCTGTGTGACCATATTCGGTCTTATTTTTATAACACCGCTGATGAAGTTTCTTGGAAGTACGGAAACCATACTACCGTATGCAAAGGATTACGGAAAGTTTATACTCATGGCGGCACCTGTATCCATGGGTAGCTTTGTGCTAAACAATATTTTAAGATATGAAGGAAAAGCATACCTGTCAATGATAGGTCTTACTATTGGAGGTATTATAAATATTGCCCTTGACCCTGTATGTATATTTGTTTTTGACCTTGGAATTGCAGGTGCAGGAATATCAACGGCGCTTTCACAGTGTATCAGCTTTTTAATATTGCTGAGTATGTTTCTTCGGGGAAAAACACAGAGTAAAATCAGCCTTGCAACTGCATGCGCAAATGTGAGTATGGTTATTCTTGTTATGCAAACCGGATTTCCAAGCTTTTTAAGGCAGGGGCTTACAAGCATATCTACCATGATTTTAAACAGTATGGCAGGAAATTACGGCGATGAGGCTGTGGCTGCTATGTCAATTGTAAACAGAATATGCTTCTTCATATTTGCAGTTGGGCTTGGAATTGGGCAGGGCTTCCAGCCTGTTTCCGCATTTAATTATGGCGCAAAGAAGTATGGAAGGGTAAGAAAAGCTTTTTATTTTACCTGGATAGCAGGAGAGGTTCTGCTTGGTATTCTTGCCATAATTGGAATTATATTATCAGGAAATCTTGTAGGTATTTTCAGGGATGACAAGAGTGTTATAGAAATCGGTACGGTTGCTTTAAGATATCAGCTTTTGGCTCTTTTTGTCCAGCCATTTTCAATATGTATATCAATGCTGTTTCAGAGTGTGGGAGAAAACAAAAAGGCGGCATTTGTGTCGCTGTTAAGAAGCGGCGCCTGTTTTATACCGCTGCTTCTGTTATTCAGTAATTTGTTCGGCTTATTTGGAATACAGATAGCACAGCCTGCTGCTGACGTGCTTACATTTTTACTGACGCTGCCAATCGGGGTTTTATATATGATAAAGCTTAAGCGGCTTGAGCAGGAGATGCTTACACCTGAGTAGTGTGCAATCGGAACTACAGTGTGGCAATCAGTGCTGAAATTATTATGGATAAAGGAGATATATATGCTTAAAATAGGAAGTCACGTAAGTATGGGCGGAAAAGATATGATGCTTGGCTCCGTCAAGGAGGCGCTTAGCTATGGCGCAAATACATTTATGCTCTACACCGGTGCACCTCAAAATACGAGGAGAAAGGATGTGTCCGAGCTTAAAATATCGGAGGCATGGGAGCTTATGAGGGCAAACGGCATAGATGAATTTGTTGTACATGCCCCTTATATTATCAATCTTGCCAATACCGTTAAGCCGGAAACCTACAAAATTGCAGTGGAATTCCTTGCTCTTGAGCTTGAGAGGACAAAGGCTATGGGGTCAGGTGTACTTGTGCTTCATCCCGGTTCTCACGTAGGAGAAGGTGTGCAGGCAGGTATAGCACAGATTGTAAAGGGGTTAAATGAGGTTCTCACAAAGGACACTGAGGTAAATATTGCTCTTGAAACAATGGCGGGAAAGGGCAGTGAGCTTGGGCGAAGCTTTGAGGAACTGGCAATGATATATGAAGGTGTTGTTTACAGTGATAAGCTTAGGGTTTGCTTTGATACGTGCCACACAAGTGATGCAGGCTATGACATTATAAATGATTTTGATGGAGTAATGGACAAGTTTGACAAAATTATAGGAAAAAATCAGATTTCCGTATTCCATATAAACGATAGCAAAAATGTGCCCGGTGCGGCGAAAGACAGGCATGAGAATATCGGTTTTAGCAATATCGGCTTTGATGCATTGCAGCGCATAATTAATTGCAGTGATTTTGAGGATATTCCTAAAATACTTGAAACACCTTATATAAAAGACCCACAGGATCAAAAAAAATCCTATGCTCCATATAAGCATGAGATTGAAATGATTAGAAACGGGGTGTTTAATCCTAATATGATTCATGACATATTAAAGGAAAATGGAGTATCGGAATAGAAAATTGAATTATGTAAACTAGTGCGAAAGAGAGAAGATTATGGCAAAAGCACTTGTACCTATAATTGCTTTAATTTTGACAGGAGCTTTTATAAAGAAGATAAAATTTGTATCAGATGAAACGATAGCGGGTATAAAAAATATAGCATCAAATGTTTTTTTGCCGGTCGTCATTTTTAACGCCCTTGCAATGGCAGATTTTAACAGGGATTCCATGTTTATATTCTTCACGTCCATGTTTGTTCTTGTAGCAGGCTTTGCAGTGGGATTTGTAATAAAAAAACTGTACAAAAAACCATATAAGGAATACATTCCGTATATTACCGTTACATTTGAGGGTGGGATGCTTGGATATGCCCTTGCGCAGGTTCTGGTAGGAGCAGACAAGCTTTATTACATTGCAACCATTGACCTTGCAGGAGCACTGTTTTCATTTACGGTATGGATTACTATGCTGGAGCGTCTTTGCAATAAAAATTCACGTGAAGGAAAAGAAAAGGGGATAGTTAAAAGTATTTTAACAACCCCTACGCTTATTGCCGCGGTTTTGGGACTTGTATTTGGCCTTACGGGGCTTGGTCACATGATACTAAAATCCGATGCAGGAGAAGTATATGAAAATGTAGTGGAAATGTTTTCTGCACCGCTTACACCAATTATACTTATAGGCCTTGGATACGGAATAAACATATCAAAGGAAAATATAAAGGATGCCCTACTGATAATCCTTCAGCGGATATGTGTCGTTGGAATTGCAGTGGCAGTCGGTCTTTTTATTTTTGGAAAACATATAAGCTTTACTCCTGAGCTGACTGCATCCTTTATCTTGTATTTCTGCCTGCCGCCAAGCTTTATTTTGTCGGTATATGTTAAGGAGGAGAAAAGCAGGGATATTGTTTCATGTGTTTTGTCCCTATATATGATATTGACACTTGCTGTTTTTTGTGTACTTTTGGCAAAGTTTTAGGAATTGACGTTTTATCTTTGGATATTATAATACTGTTTTTGACCAAAAAGTCGTGTTATAATGAACGCATAAATGCGAATGCAGGTCCGAAGAACATTCGATGGCTGCTTGCAGCCAAGTGAATGTTTCCGGACCTATGTGAGTGTTTATGCGACAAATAAAATACGAAAGGAATAATTTTCAAATGGATAAGTTAAATCTTATGAAGAAAGCAAATGAGGTCCGTCAGGGCATAATTTCTTCCGTTCATAGTGCAAAGTCCGGACACCCGGGTGGCTCACTTTCAGCGGCGGATATTTTTACTTATTTGTACTTTGAGGAAATGAATGTTAATCCGGCAAATCCGGAGGATGAGGAAAGAGACAGATTTGTTCTTTCAAAGGGACACACGGCACCGGGATATTATGCGGCACTCGCAATCAAGGGCTTTTTTCCTACAGAAGATTTAACTGGCTTAAGACATATTGGCTCAGTTCTTCAAGGACACCCTGACATGAAACATATTCCGGGAGTGGATATGTCGTCAGGCTCACTTGGACAGGGACTTTCTGTTGCCGTGGGTATGGCGCTTGCTGCACGAATGAGGGGAAAGGCTTACAGAACCTACTGCCTTTGTGGTGACGGAGAGATACAGGAGGGTCAGATTTGGGAGGCTGCAATGTTTGCAGGACACCGTAAGCTTGACAATCTTGTTGTTATAGTTGATAACAATAATCTTCAGATAGACGGAACCGTTGAGGAGGTGTGCTCCCCGTATCCGATAGATGAGAAATTCAAGGCATTTGGATTTCATGTTATAACAATAAACGGAAATGATTTTGACGAAATTGACAGTGCATTTAAGGAAGCTAAAAATACAAAGGGTATGCCTACTGCAATTATTGCCAACACGGTAAAGGGCAAGGGTGTATCATTTATGGAAAATCAGGCAGGCTGGCATGGCAAGGCGCCAAATGATGAGCAGTATCAGCAGGCGGCAGAAGAGCTTAGGAAGGCAGGTGACGCATTATGTTAGGAGATAAGATAGCAACGAGGGATAGTTATGGTAATGCGTTGGTGGAGCTTGGAAAGGCACATGACAATATTGTCGTGCTTGATGCGGACCTTGCAGAGGCAACGAAGACAATCAAGTTCAGGGAGGTATTTCCTGACAGACATATTGACTGTGGTATAGCGGAGGCAAATATGACAGGCATAGCGGCAGGTATGTCAACAAGCGGATTTGTCCCGTTTATGAGTTCATTTGCCATGTTTGCAGCAGGAAGGGCATATGAGCAGGTGAGAAATTCAATCGGTTATCCACATCTTAATGTAAAAATAGGTGCAACCCATGCAGGCATATCCGTAGGTGAGGACGGAGCTACTCATCAGTGCAATGAGGATATCGCCCTTATGAGAACAATACCGGGAATGGTTGTTATTAATCCATGTGATGATGTTGAGGCACGTGCGGCGGTAAAGGCAGCTTATGAGTATGTGGGACCTTGCTATTTGAGGTTTGGAAGATTGGCGCTTCCTGTTATAAATGATGAGGAAACCTACAAATTTGAAATTGGAAAAGGCGTGGAGCTTAAAAAGGGTAAGGACATAACGATTATTGCAACGGGACTTTGTGTGTCAGAGGCTCTTGACGCTGCAAAGCTGCTTGCTGATGACGGTATTGATGCACAGGTTATCAATATCCACACAATCAAGCCTATTGATGAGGACATTATTGTTGCAGCCGCAAAGACTACAGGAAGGTTATTTACCGTTGAGGAACATTCCGTAATCGGGGGGCTTGGAAGTGCAGTTGCGGAGGTGCTTTCCGAAAAATGTCCTGCAAGGCTTACAAGGATTGGAATTCAGGATGTGTTTGGTGAATCAGGTCCTGCTAAGGAGCTTATTCATAAATATAAGCTTGATGCCGAAGGAATTTATGAGCAGATAAAGACAGCAATGTAATTTGTAAGTTATTTTAGTTTAAAAGGGGTGTCGTACTAAGGAAGGATTGTGCCAAATGGTGTAGTCGTTCCTTAGTGCGATTCCCTTTTATTTTTATAGAGGGAATATGATTTGGAAAAACAGAATATTGGGGAATCAATTTGCAAAAAATGACATATAAATATACGTTTTTTGCAAATTTTTTTGGTTTAAAAGGGGCTGCTCCACTAAGAACGATTATGGTATAAATGTTTTTTAGTGCGGCACCCTCCTTTTTATTTATAGAATAAGCACGGGAAAATTATGTTTACCAAACTTTATTAATAAAAATTTTTATGATATAATGTGATTGAATTTGACAAAAACTGCCATTTTTTACGCAATATAGACTAAAATTTGTCCCTACAAATGGTGAATATCCAATAAAATGCCTATAAATGGACTTAAATAAGTACATAGATAGGTGATTTGCTGGAACAAAAGATAAAGCAGGATGAAATACAAATTGGAAAAATATAAGAAAGCTGGGGCTGGAAAAGAACATTGGTTTATGTAGGTATTTGTGATGATTTAATTGAACATAGAAAGATGTTAAGGGCTGTATGTGACAGATATTTCTCTGAACGCAGATTGAAATATGAAATTGTGTTATTTCGATCAGGGGAGGAAATGCTGGAATATTCGGGCGAGCGTCTTACGCTGTTGCTTTTGGATATAGAGATGAAAGGGATTACAGGAATAGACGTAATGCACAGACTGTTACACAGTGATAAGATTTGGAGAATACTTTTTGTATCAAGCCATGATGAGCTCATGATTCAGACATTTGGATTAAAAACCTTGGGCTTTTGTTCAAAGCCTATAAGATATGAGGATATAAGCAGATGGCTTGATGTAGCTATTGAGGAAAGCGATTGCAATAAGATTATTCGTTTTGAGGACAATGCGTTAATAAATGTTGATGAAATCATTTATATCGAATCTGACGGACATTATATTCGTGTTCATACAGTCAACGAACACCCGTTGTTTGTCATGGATATATATGAGGCATCAGAGCTTTTAAATAATACGAATGTGGCCAGAATACATAAATCATACATGGTAAATCTTGCATATATTGACCAATTAACTGCAAGATATGTAAAGCTTCAGGAAAATTACAGCCCGCTTCCAATTGGAAGAAGCTACAAGGAAGACATTAAGCAGAGATATCAGGCATACATATATGAAGTTGCAAAGAGGCGGTCTAAGCTTTAGAATGTGCTGATGAGGAACAGGGCATGGATATATTTTTTGAAATCGGGTATTGTGTTGTAGATATTGTTAATTGTATTTTGGCATACAGATTTTTCTTTGGGGAGAAATTAAAAAAGGATGTTGCCAAATATGTTTCTTTATTTTTGTGGATTATTATTTTACAGTGGATAAATGTTTGCTTTCTTGGTATAGAAAAGGATTTTTTAGATGTAATTTATGGCTTTTGTATAGCATTCGTTTTAGGTGAAGGAAGGGTAATCAGAAGATTAATTATATTTTTTGATTCTTACATCGTGTCTTCCATTTTTATCAGCTGCTTTAATTATACTATCTGTTTTCTGTTAAATAGAGACCAGCAGCAAATGATACAAAATCCGATTTATGGTATGATGATAAACTGTACATTTTTGTTACTTGTAATAGTATTTCTTCTATACAAAAGGATTACTAAAAAAGATAATCATTCCCTAGTTGATTTTTCAACGGATCAGCAAATTTTATTATCCGTGGCATTATTTTGTTGTATGTTTATAATGAGCATTTCACAAAATTTTTTTCATTATTCGGATATGCCCTTAAACGTCAAGAATTTTTTTGGTATTCTAATGTCCCTGCTTTGCACATTTTTTATTATTGTGCTTGTGTGGCTTTCTAATTCCATAAGGACGAGAGACCTGTATATGCATGAGAGGGAATTGGCAGACTTAAGAATGCTCGAGCAGGAGAAACGGTTTGGTATAATACAAAATTCAAATGAGGAGATAAGAAAATTTAAGCATGATGTTAAGGGGCATATGATTGTGCTTCATAATTATGTCCTACAAAAGGATTGTGAGGGAGCAGAGGAATATTTAAATAAAATAGGTGATAAGCTTGAAAGCGACGGAAGCAGAAGCTATACGGGAATCGTAGCATTGGATGCGATCATTGATAACTACAGAAAGGAAATGGTTTCAAAGGAAATTGAATTTAACTGGGATGGAACATGCAGGCTTTCGGAGACTGACATTGATTTGTTTGACTTATGTACGGTATTTGAAAATATTCTTGTAAATGCAATAGAGGCATGTGAAAAAGTATCTTCAAACAAGGTTGTGAGCATTTCAGTACAAATTATAAATAGTAAAGTATGTATTATTGAGAAAAACACTATGGCGGGAAATTTGATTCTGGATAAGGAAGGGAGACCTGTTACAACAAAGACTGATAAGAAAAACCATGGCATAGGAACAAAAAATATAAGGGATGTCGTTACGAAACATGATGGAATGATAAAATTCACAAGTGAGGACGGATGGTTTGAGATAGTATTGCATATATAAAAGTTTATTTTTTGCAAAAAAAATAAAAAACAGAGATTAAATGAATGAGATTTAATCTCTGTTTTTTTAGTTTATTTTGAATAAAAGTGTCGTTCATGCAGAAAAAGTGTCGTTCATGCACGGATGATTGAAAGGTTTTTTTTATCCTTATACCATGAAATTGCAGGCAGTTTTGCACTGTAATTTTATGGGATAGGAGGGAAAGGCAATGGCATTTTTTGGTTTCAACTTAGGATGGCTTACAAAATGGCTATTTGGACGGTAAAAGATAAAAACCTAAAGGGCTGCGATAATTAAATATAAAACAAGATAGTTTCGCAGCCCCTTAAATTGAAAAGGGGAGGGTGATAATATGCATCAGGAGAATACAAATATAATTGAAATTAAATCACATGAAGATAAAGGACCGGTCATTATCGCAATGTGGCACTTTAGTATGGCACGGTTATATACAAAGGATATTTTGTTTGTATCAAGGCATAAGCAGAGAAGTAAGGTACATGTTGTTGAAGAAGCCATACATTATGGATTTGAAAGAAATATTTCATGTAAAATGAACTTGGATGAAATGTATGAAATGCTGAAGGATTATGGCTTTGAATTTGCACATAACAGCTATTTAGTGAATCTTAAATATGTTGCAAGAAAAACAACCACGGAATTGGAATTAATTGATGGGACACATCTGTCAATTGCCAGATCAAAGGAGAGCTCCTTTACAGAGGCTTTGGTAAGGTCAAACAGAGAGTTTCAAAAAATAATAGAGTAATAAAATGACAATAATGAGGCTGTTGCACTAAGCCCGCATTCACATCGGACTTTTTCAAAACATATCATGATAAAAAGACAACTGATTCTATATACAAAGTGGACATGAGTAGAAAAATAAGAACTGAAAGAAATAATGACGAGTTTGATTTTTGGCTTAACGACATGACAGATGAAAATATGAAAAACTATATAAAATACCGAATCATAAAACAGATTGATTGGTTTGAGGTCAAGGGAAGATATTGTAAAAATAAGTACCAGGGTTTTATGTTTGCATCAATCATAATAAGCTCCATAATACCGGTATTGTCTATTTTTGCTGATGGTTCGGTACTGATGAGAACCGTTATTGCAATACTTGGTTCAGTTGTATCAGTTATTGGGTCATACATCACACTTCAAAACTATAAAGAGCTGTGGGTGGAATATGTAAGCAAGAAAAGTATTTTACAGAATGCGTTTTATATGTATTTTAATTGTCGTGGGGATTTTGACGTTGAGAATGATAAAGAAAGAAATGGAAAGCTGATTGATATATGTGAGAATTATTTTTTACAAAAAGTAAATTAGGCCTTAGTGAGGCGGCGTATGCATATTTTTACTTTACTCTGCAAAAATATTTTGTTATAATCGCTTTAGATTGCTAAAGTGTATATTTTTTCCAAATTAATTTTGCGGAGGTTAGATAAAATGGGCATTAATGGTACAATGATGCAATACTTTGAATGGGATTTACCAGCAGATCAGAGCTTGTGGAAAAGTCTTAAGGAGGATGCAGCAAAGCTTAAAACAGCCGGAATTACGGCAGTGTGGCTTCCACCCGCATATAAGGGAGCCGGAGGAGCTGATGATGTTGGTTATGCAGTATATGATTTATATGATTTAGGAGAATTTAATCAGAAGGGTTCAATACCTACCAAATATGGAACTAAGGCTGAATATCTTGCTGCGATAAAAGCATTACATGCAAAAGGAATACAGGTTTACGCTGATATAGTGTTAAATCATAAGCTTGGCGCAGATGAGGTTGAGGAGGTCTTAGCAGAGGAGTTTAACGAAAACAGCAGAGGGCAGATGATAGGTGAGAAGAAGACTATCGGTGCATGGACCAAGTTTACTTTTCCTGGAAGAAAGGGCAAATATTCTAACTTTACATGGAATTGGAATCATTTTGACGGAATAGACTGGGATCAGGACAGAGCAAAAAGTTCAATTTTCCGTTTTCAGGGAAAGGATTGGGATAAAGATGTAGATACAGAAAAGGGCAACTACGATTACCTTATGGGCGCTGACCTGGATCTTCAGAATGAGGATGTAAGGCAGGAGCTTATAAGCTGGGGTAAATGGTATACTGAGACGGCAGCCTTAGACGGCTACAGGCTTGACGCTGTGAAGCATATAAATAAGTATTTTTACAAGGATTGGATTCGTGCCATGCAGGATGCCATGGAGCAAGACCTTTTTGCCGTGGGCGAATATTGGCATTGGGATGTAAATGTTCTCATGGACTATATTAATGCAAACGAGGGCGAGGTCAATCTTTTTGATGTACCGCTGCATTTTAACTTCCATAACTGTTCTAAGGCAAATGGAAATTATGACCTTAGAAAAATTCTTGATGGAACATTGATTAAGACTAATCCAATGAAGGCTGTTACGTTTGTTGATAATCATGACAGCCAGCCCGGACAATCTCTGGAGTCATGGGTTGATGATTGGTTTAAGCCTATGGCATATGCCATAATTCTACTTAGGCAGGAAGGATATCCTTGCGTATTTTACGGCGATTACAAGGGTATTCCATCAGCAAAGATTAAGTCCAAAAAGAAGGAGATAGACAAGCTCTTAAAGCTTAGAAAGCAAAAGGCATATGGTGTTCAGCATGATTACTTTGACGATCCAAACTGTATAGGCTGGACGAGAGAGGGCGATGAGGAGCATCCTGATTCGGGGCTTGCAGTTGTCATTTCTGATGGTACAGGCGGAACAAAACGTATGTATATTGGAAAGCAGTTTGCAGGTACGCATTTTTCAGATGTAATGGGAAATGCAAAGTACAACATAAAAATTGATGATGAGGGATGTGGAGAGTTTTATGTAAACCGAGGAGCAGTAGCCGTATGGGTGCAGAAAGAGAATAAATAATAGGTGACGGTATGGGAAAAACTATTAAAACAGAGGCAGTAAAAGAATTATTTGAGGCGATACTGACACTTGAAAATGTAGATGAGTGCTTCGATTTTTTTGAAGATGTTTGTACTGTGAATGAGGTTTTGTCCATAGCACAGAGATTTTCTGTAGCAAAGATGTTAAGGGATAACAAAACGTACCTTGAGGTTGCAAAGGAGACAGGGGCATCCACAGCTACAATAAGCCGTGTCAACCGCTCCCTGAATTACGGAAACGACGGCTATGAAATGGTGTTTTCTCGCCTGAATAAATAACAATATAGAGGGGACTGTCGCACTAAGATTTAATATGACTCGCCTGTGGCTGTCACATGTTGCTATATACACAGAAAACACGCTTTCGCTCGACTCCGACGTAGCGGTACTAAGAGCTTAGGGTTTTGATGCATATGTACATGGCAGATAAAAACCGTTTGAAGACGTCGGTACTTAAATTGCCGGTCTAAGATTCCTTTATATGGAGGTGTCTTAAACCGGCAATTTTTAGTACCGCTACGTCGGAGTCGAGCGAAAGCGTGTTTTTATCTGCCATGTACATATGCATCGAAACCCAAGCTCAAGTACCAACGTCTTCAAACGGTTTTATGTGTATATAGCAGCATGTGACAGCCACAGGCGAGTCATACACTCAAATTTTAATGCGACAGCCCTCTCTATGTTTTCGTAAGTGGACACAACGGGTTTACCATAATTCGTTAATGTGTCCTTTTTTAATGCCGATATATTTAGTGTGAATAAGTACATAAGCCCTGAGTAGACCGAGTTAAGGAATTTTTGCCCGTGACATGTCATGTGGCACAAAGGTTGCCGTTTTTCTAAGTAGAATTAGGATGCGGTGACGTTCAATAATGAGGAGGGAATGTATGATTATTAACTCAAGTGCCGTTTCTATGGCGGCAAAAACAACAAAAAGCATCAGTTATGGGAGTAAGGATGTTTCTGTTATGAATAACGCCCACACAGGAGAGAAAAGGTTTGGTGGACAAAGCTTTAATTCCACGTATCAGAGAACCCTTAAGGGAGGAAGCAGATTTGGAAATGATACACCGACCTACAACAGCTATGGCAGATTGACGGGAGATGATGATGTAAAAGGAACAACGTCCTATCTTCCTACTCCGGATGAACTAAGAAGAAAACTTGATATGCAGATAAAAAGCTTTTTGGAAGATGTGAGAAGAAGGCTTGCAAGTGTTATTTCAAGAGGCTTTTTTGGCGGTGGCTTTTGGGGTAGCAGTGATAATGGCATTTTAAACTTGTCATCGGGCGGCAATATCAGTGTGTGGAACAGAACAACATACAGCGAGTACTCATATAGGGAATCGGAATCCTTGGAATTTGAGACAAAAGGAATTGTTAAAACTGCTGACGGCAGGGAGATTGAGTTTAATATGTCTCTTGAAATGTCTAGAGAATATGTGGAGCAGACGGAGAGCATTACAAAGGATACCGTTGCAATTATGACGGATCCCCTTGTCATAAGTCTTGATTCTTCACCAGTGGGAGTAAGCGACCAGAAATGGAAATTTGACATTGATGGGGACGGAAGCATTGACAATATTTCCATGCTTTCAAAGGGTTCGGCATTTCTTGCATATGATAAAAATGGTGATGGAAAAATCAACGATGGTACAGAGCTTTTTGGAGCAAGAACAGGAAATGGTTTTGCCGAGCTTGCTGCTTATGATGAGGATGGAAACGGCTGGATAGATGAAAATGATTCAATATACAGTAAACTGTCCGTATGGCAGAAGGATGATGCCGGAAATGATAGGCTGATGAATCTTAAGGAAGCAAATGTGGGAGCAATATTCCTTGGAAATATAGCTACTGAATACTCCTTAAAATCGGATAAGGATAACAGTCACAATGCGCAGATAAGAAAATCGGGAATGTATCTTAGCGAAGAGGGAATGGCAAGAAGCATTCAACAGCTTGATATGGTAAAAGATTTAGTTAGTTGACGATTATTTAATTTAGTCAAATAAAACTTGTTATTCCTTTACATATGGTTTTCAATACTATATAATGTCTCATAGGGCTTATATTATAGTCTGTACTGGGAGTGTGTTTTATGGACAATAGTAAAGAAAACTTAAAGAAACAAATTCGGGAATGGATTAAATTAGGGTATATACGTCCTGATGATATTCCGACTATAGAGCTTTATATGGATCAGGTTACAACCTTTATGGATAAACACCTTGAACAAAATAAGCGTACGGATGAAGACAAAACCCTGACTAAGACCATGATAAATAATTACACAAAGAATGACCTGCTTCCGCCGCCTGATAAAAAGAGGTACTCAAAGGAGCACATTATTCTTTTGATTTATATTTATTATCTAAAAAATGTAATCTGTATCAATGACATACAGGTTATGCTGAAGCCGCTTATTGAAAACTACTATGGTAATGATAAGGCGAGCCGTAGCTTGGAGGATATATACACAAGATTGTATAATCTTGAAAAATACCAGTATTTCAATGTTGAAAGCAGTGTGATAAAGGCATTTGAGCTTTCAGAAAAATCCTTTGAGGAGACAGATGACCCGTATATTAAAAAGCTTAATTTTCTTTCATTGCTGGGATATGATATTTTCATGAAGAAAAAGCTTATGGAGCATATCATTGACGAGATGTCCGAGGAGCAGGAAAAGGTAAACCAAAAGGAAAGTCAGAAATCCAATCCGAAGGGACAGCCAAAAAATGCGGCAAAGCCGTCGAAGGATAAAAAGGATAAGGGATAAAAACAAAAAAGGGGTTGTCGCACTAAAATAGTTATAGTGCGACAGCCCCTTCCTGTTTATCATCATTTTTTTCCTCAGGCTCTATGGAAAGGGTAATCCTTTCAACACGGTTTCTGTTCACCTTGGTAACCTTGAAGTCTAAATTTTTATATTTTGCGGCATCGCCCTCATCGGGCAGCTTGTCCAATAATTCAATAACAAAGCCTGCAAGAGAGTCATAATCCTCCGAGGTAAGCTTTATGTCCAAGGCGTCATTTAAGTCGTTAAGCTTGATTGATGCATCTATATCATATACATTTTCAGATATTACCTTAATGTAATCTGCCTCATCCGTATCATATTCATCCCTGATTTCACCGACAATTTCCTCTATTAAATCCTCCATTGTAATAATACCGGATGTAACGCCATACTCATCAAGGACAACTGCCATTGTAACGGATGACGTTTTCATATCAGCAAATATTTGGCTTGTTTTCTGATATTCATATACAAAGAGCGGTTTCCTGAGGACATGCCTTACGTCAAAATTTTGGGCGCCGTGCTTTTCCTTGTAGAAAAATAAATCCTTAATATAGAGAAGCCCCACAACATTATCCTTAGATTCCTCATATATAGGTATACGGGAGTATGTTTCTTTGGAGAATTTGGAAACAAGCTCCTCATAGGTAGAGTTTATATCTGCAAATACAACATCTGCACGTGGTACCATGATATCCTTTGATAATGCGTCACCGAAATCAACAACATTTGAAATCATAAATTTTTCGGATGTCTCAAGTATGCCGTCTTCGTGGCTTACGTCAAAAATTGTTCGTAGCTCCGACTCCGTCATGGTATCGCCCTTGTCAGAGGTATCTACGTGGAGTATTTTGAAAATAATACCCGTAATTATATTTAAAAGCCATATGGCGGGAGTAAGTATAATCATGAGTATCCAGATTGGATATACAAATATCATGGATAATTGTACGGAATATTTAGTTGCAAGGGTTTTTGGTGTGATTTCACCAAAAATAAGTATCAATATCGTAAGTATTCCGGTTGATACTCCGATAAACTTACTTCCAAATACCTCTGTGCAAAATGTGGTAGCAAGCGCTGAGGCGGATATGTTTACAATATTATTGCCGATAAGTATTGTGCTGAGAAGCTTGCCGGAGTTTTCGGTTACGGCAAGAACCTTTGTGGCACGTTTTTTGCCTTCCTCAGATAGGGTTCTCAGCTTTAATTTATTTACAGTTGTAAGTGCGGTTTCTGCGGATGAAAAAAATCCGGAAAGAATGAGTAAAATCACAAGAATAATTAGCTGCGCTATGGGGTCCACGTTTTAAAATCATCTCCTTAACAATAATTATTTACTTATTGTATATAGAATGGATAAATGTGTCAAGTGATAGTTTGTCTCTTGATGTGGTTAATGTCGGAAAAGTATAAGCGGGGCATAAACTATGTTTGATTTAGGTTGTGTTTTGTTGTATAATCGTAGTGCGAATTTTTGCAGGATTTTAATTCTGTATACGAGAAAGAGGCTTTTACAATATGCTTTACGATAAGGACATACGTGAGCCGCTGTTTGATTTTCTTGAGGAAAACTTTGGCAGGGTGCGTATTTTAGAGGAAAAGAATATGGGTAAGTCAAGGGCAGACATTGTTATGATAACAGAGAATGCCTTTTTTGGTGTTGAGATAAAAAGCGATGCAGATACATATGCAAGGCTTAAGAGGCAGGTTAAGGATTACGATACATTTTTTGATTATAATATTATAGCGGTAGGCTCAAGCCACGCTCATCACATTACGGAGCATGTGCCTGAATGGTGGGGGATTATTACAATAGATGAGATTGACGGCAAGCCTGACTTTTATATGTACAGAAAGGCGGAACATGCACCAGAGGTTGACATAAAACAACAACTTACATTTATGTGGAGACCTGAGCTTGCAGATATTCAGGCACTAAACGATATGCCGAAATATAAGGATAAAAGCAAGCAGTTTGTAATAGATAAAGTGTATGATAAAATTCCCCATGACTTACTGAAAAATCAGATGTGTGCAATGCTTTTTGAGCGGGACTACAATTCCATTGCAGAAAGAATAAACGCTTACAGAGTAGAAAACGGGCAGAAGGCAAGACGAAAAAGAAAGTATAAGAAGAGAAAAAGGATATGAAAAATAGATATTTTGGAAGCAGACAATTTTATAAAATGACACTTGGAGTTGCAGTTCCGATTATGATACAAAATGGTATTACCAATTTTGTGGGACTGCTTGACAATATTATGGTAGGGCAGGTTGGAACGGAGCAGATGTCGGGCATTGCTATTGTAAATCAGCTCCTTTTAGTATTCAATCTTGCGATTTTCGGGGCAATATCGGGAGCGGGTATATTTACGGCACAGTACTACGGTTCTAAGGATGAGGAAGGTGTAAGAAATACATTCAGATTTAAGCTTTACATATGCGTAGGTATAACGGTGCTTGGAATTGCAATATTTTCACTATTTGGTGAAGACCTTATAAGAATGTATCTTAAAGGTGAAGGAAATGGATTGTCAATCGAGGACGCCTTAAGGTATGGAAAACAGTATATGCTTGTCATGTTTGCAGGGCTTCTTCCCTTTGCCATAGAGGGCGCATACAGTGGAACCTTAAGGGAGTGTGGAGAGACGGTTGTTTCCATGAAGGCAGGTGTAATTGCCGTATTTGTAAACCTGTTTTTGAACTGGATGCTTATTTTCGGAAATCTTGGTATGCCCGAGCTTGGGGTAAGGGGAGCCGCCATTGCAACCGTAATATCAAGGTATGTGCAAGTTATTATTGTAATTGTATGGACACACAGACACAGTGAAAAAATGCCGTTTATTAAAGGCGCATACAGAACTATGGCTATTCCAAGAGGACTTGTGAAGCAGATAATCGTTAAAGGTACGCCGCTTACAATAAATGAGGTATTATGGTCATCCGGAATGGCTGTGCTTAATCAGTGTTATTCCCTAAGAGGGCTTGATGCGGTTGCGGCAATAAATATCGCATCAACAATATCCAATCTGTTTAATGTGGTTTTTGTTGCATTTGGAGATGCGATTGCCATTGTTGTAGGACAGCTTTTGGGAGCAGGAAAATTTGAGGAGGCAAAGGATACTGACCGAAAGCTTATCACATTTTCGGTTGTGTTATGCATAGGATTAGGTGCAGTTATGTTTATCCTGTCACCGCTCTTTCCGATGCTATACAATACAACGGACGGTGTAAAGACGCTTGCGACAAGATATATGAGGGTTTCAGCCCTGTTTATGCCTGTGTGGGCGTTTATGCATGCTTCGTATTTTACCCTTAGGGCAGGAGGAAATACCATAGTAACATTTTTGTTTGACAGTGTTTACTTATGGTGCCTCTCATATCCGATTGCTTATGTAATAAGCCGGTTTACGTCACTGCCGCTTATAACAATGTATTTCTGTGTACAGTCGCTGGATTTGATTAAATGTCTGGTGGGCTTTATACTTGTGAAAAAGGGTGTGTGGCTGAATAATATAGTAGATAAAAGTACATAATATGGCATAATTAAAGGGATTCCACGATACGTGGAGTCCCTTTTTTGGATTTTCTACGGAGTATACATTTCTTTTTTAGGGTAATGTGATATTATGTCACTAAAGAAGTTGTCAAATAGGTTTTTGATGACCCCGGCATGCGTCAGTGTGTTGTGATTTTTAAGGACAGGAGGAATATTATGGATCAGGTTAAGACAGGTAAATTTATATATGATATGAGAAAGGAACAAAACCTTACGCAAAAACAGCTTGCCGAAATGCTTGAAATCAGTGACAGGACAATTTCAAAGTGGGAATGCGGCAAGGGTATGCCTGAGGTGGGGCTTATGATGCCTCTTTGTGAGGCTCTTAATATAAATGTAAATGAGCTTTTGTCAGGTGAGCGGCTTTCCGATGAACATTATTCCAATAAGGCAGAGGAAAATATAATACAGCTTATTAAGGAAAATAAACAAAGTGGAAAGAAAACATTGCAGTATGTACTGGGATATATTGCAGCCATATTTGTTATATTAGGGCTGGTTGTTGTTTCACTGGCACAGGCGAGCGTAAATATAATATATTTTCTTGATTATGTAACGGCAATCGTTTTGTTTGTTGTCGTCACATTATTTCTTGCCGTAGCAGGGCTTTTAAGGGATTTCTTTCGGGCATTTCCTTTGGCATTCAAAGGTGTTGATGACAATGATAATGCTGTTCTGGATAAACTAAAAAGAGCGTACAATGCTGTTTGTCTTGCAATGAAAACATCAATTTATATCAGCCTTTTTTCTGTTATGTATTGCTCTGTGGGCTTACTGCACGGATTATTTGCCAGTCCTGAGCTTATTGGACCAAATATGGCAGTTGTGGTATTAAGTCTGCTGTATGGAGTATTTTTTTCAATGGTACTGCTTCCTGTTCGTGCAAGGCTTAAGGTCAAAATTGATGAGCTGGAAAATGTGTCAGACCTTTGATGGCAGTCATGTGAGGAGGAATATTTATGGGAAAGAAAAATTTTGCCGCAATTACGGGCTTTTTGGTATGTGCCATCATGATTATGTATGGAATAGTAAGCAATGGTGGAATACAGACTTTGCCGCGTTTTCTTCATGGACCCTCGGCAATCATTACATTTGGCGGTGCGTTTTTTGCGGTTATGATAACATCGGATTCCTTTAAGGATTACATAGACGGTTTAAAGTGCTTTTTTTATGCATTCAAAAAAAGTGAATTTGATATTGATGAATTGTGTGGTCAAATTATAGAATTGGCAAATCTATCAAGGAAGGACGGACTTTTATCTCTGGAGGAGCAGACATCGGAAATCGAAAATGATTTAATGAGAAAGGGGATAAGACTTATCGTTGACGGAACGGACCCTGAGCTTGTGAAGGATATTATGGAGACAGAGCGATTTCACTATGAGGAAAGAAACCAAAAAAGAATACAGTTTTGGAAGGATTTAGGCGCATATGCTCCTGCATGGGGCATGGTTGGAACGCTGCTTGGCCTTATAAATATGATGCACGCTATGGGTGATGACCCAAACAGCATTGGTTCAGGTATGGCACTTGCGCTTATAACAACTCTGTACGGCTCAATACTTGCCAACTGGTTATGCATTCCACTGTCAAGAAAGCTGCAAAAAAGCAGTGATCAGGAAACTCTTATTATGGAAATTGTGACGGAGGGAGTTTTATCAATTCAGGCCGGGGACAATCCTGCCATTATTAGGGAGAAGCTTCGGGCATTCAGGGATGGCAAGGAGGAGCAGGAGTAAAAAAATATAACCAACTATATAAAATTAAATTTGAAATAAGTGTGAATATACTTGACACGGTATAAAAAATATTCAAAAATGTGAAATATATTTTTATATCGTGTTTTATTTTTGCAGGAAGGAATTTGTAAGGAATAGCTGATTGGAGTACACGTTTAAATGTTTGGATACATTATTGCAAATAAGGCAGAGCTTAAATTAAAGGATTATGAAAAATACAGGGAATATTACTGCGGTGTGTGTAATTCCCTTAAAGAGCGATATGGAATTGTGAGCGGTCTTTCTTTAAGCTACGATGTTACGTTTTTGGCAATTCTTTTGTCTGCACTTTACGAGTCTGAAACAATAAGGCAGTCAAAGCACTGCATTGTTCACCCTGTAAATAAGCATTTTTATTTTTCAAATGATATGATAGATTACGCTGCGGATATGTGTCTTTTGCTGTCATATTTTAAGTGTCTGGATGACTGGCAGGATGATAAAAATTTTGCACGTCTTACCTACAGTGCAGTGTTGAGGAAAAATGTCAGAGAGATATGTAAAAAATATCCAATGCAGGCGCAAGCCATAAGAGAGGGATTAAAAAAGCTTAATTCTTACGAGAATAAAAATAAAGAAACGTGCAATATTGATGCGTTGTCCTCCTGCTTCGGTGGACTGCTGGGAACTGTTTTTTGTAATAAGCGTGCAGATTGCCATTTTGACATATTTCAGAATGATTTGTATAATATGGGTTATCATCTTGGAAAATACATTTATATACTTGATGCCTATGATGATTTGAAGCAGGATATTAAAAAGGGTGGATTTAATCCTTTTATAGATATATGTGAAACAAATGCAGATTTTGACGGCTACGTCAAGGAGCTTTTGCTTATGGAGGCAGCGGATGCGGCGCAGGCATTTGAAATGCTTCCCATAGTAAAAGATGTGGATATATTAAGAAACATTATTTATTCAGGTATATGGATAAAATATTACGAGATTTTTAGGAGACGAAATGAGAAATCCTTATGAAGTATTGGGCGTAAGACCCGGAGCCTCGGATGATGAGGTGAAAAAAGCATACAGAAAGCTGAGCAGAAAATATCATCCTGATGCAAATATCAATAATGCCAACAAGGAGCAGGCAGAGGAGAAATTTAAAGAGGTTCAGGAAGCGTACAGAACCATTATGAACAAAAATACGTCATATGGCAGCGGTTCGGGCAGCTTCAATAGTTTTAATAGCTATGGAGGCGGATTTAACCGTGCAAGAAATGAGGGCGGTGGGAGATCATCAGATGAAACGCATATTGCAGCGGCACAGAATTTTATTATAAACGGTATGTTTCATGAGGCTGTAAGAACATTAAATGATATATCTGACAGAACCTCAAGGTGGTATTATTTAAGTGCAGTGGCAAATTACGGACTTGGCAATAAAGCGATGGCACTTGAGCATATAAACAGAGCAATCAGCATGGAACCAAATAATTTAGAGTATCAGACTGTTAAACAGCGTATTCAGGGCGGTGGTCAATGGTATGCGAATCAGGGTATGGGATATGGCATGCCAAATGTTTACGGTTCATCAATGTGTGGAGGTCCCTGCATAGATTACCTTATGTGCAGTATGTGTACTCCTTGGGGAGGGTGCTGCTGTTGAAAATGGATGAGATTGTCGGTAGTAGATGTCGATGAACGATTTTACCAATATGATAGGAATGTAAATTAGATAATCTTGCGTATCAGATAAAGAGAAATGTTTAGGAGGAAATGTTATGGCAGTAAAACAGACAGCAGGAAGAAATCAGTTGGGTGAATTTGCACCTAAGTTTGCACAATTAAATGATGATGTACTTTTTGGCGAGGTTTGGAGCAGGGAGGATAAGCTTTCTCTGCGCGACAGAAGCCTTGTCACGGTGGTTGCCTTAATGTCACAGGGACTTACGGATGAATCCTTCCGGTATCATCTTATGTCGGCAAAGGCAAACGGCATTACAAGAGAGGAAATTGCAGAAATCGTTACACATGCCGCCTTTTATGCAGGCTGGCCGAAAGCATGGGCTGTATTTAGGATGGCGAAAGAGGTATGGAATGAGGTTGAGGCTACTGATGATGCCAAATCTGTACATGAAAATTCAATGGTATTTCCAATCGGAGAACCAAATGATGCATTTGCAAAATATTTTATTGGTCAGAGCTATCTTGCACCTGTTTCCACGTCGCAGGTTGGAATTTTCAATGTAACCTTTGAACCGGGATGCCGTAATAACTGGCATATTCATCATGCTGATAAGGGTGGCGGACAGATATTGGTCGGTGTTGCAGGACGGGGTTACTATCAGGAATGGGGGAAAGAACCTGTGCTTATAATGCCGGGTGATGTTGTAAATATTCCTGTGGGCGTTAAGCATTGGCATGGTGCTGCACCTGACAGCTGGTTTTCTCATCTTGCAGTCGAGGTGCCGGGCGAGAATGGCTCAAATGAATGGCTGGAGCCTGTAGATGATGAGCAGTACGGAAAAGTGAAATAGGGCAGATTAGCCTGGTGTCCAGGGGACAATAAATAATACATCTATTAAAAAGAGGCTGCCGTACTAAGAATAGTAATACGATAATATTCTTAGTACGGCAGCCTCTTACTGTGGTATATATGTTACATGCTCTTTAATTTCTTGTCAATTCAAATTGTCCAACAAGCTCATCTAACATTGAGGTTTGTGCGTATAATTCCTCGCTGGTTGCCGATGCCTGCTCCGCAGTTGCTGCATTGCTTTGGACAACACCTGAAATTTGATCGACACCCATTTCCGCCTGTCGCATTGCTTCTGCCTGCCTGTCCATCATATCCTTTAAATTTTTGGAGAAAACAGCAAGCTGCTTGATGCCATCCACTACAGATTTGATAGTAACGGATGCATGCTCTGCCACACTGTTTCCTATGGAAACCTCATGGATGGAAGTTTCTATTAATTGTCTGGTATCGATTGCCGCTTTTGCACTTTGGTCCGCCAAGTCTCTAATCTGGTCTGCCACAACTGCAAAACCACGTCCTGATTCACCTGCACGTGCCGCCTCTATGGAAGCATTTAAAGCTAGGAGATTGGTTTGGGCTGCAATTGATTCAATTTCGGAAATAATATCTTCAATTTTTGAGGATGCCTCATTGATTCGCTCCATGGCAGCCATCATGGTATCCATTTCCTTACGACTCTGCTCCGCTTTGTCTGCATATTCCTGTGATTTGAGATATGATTCATCTGCACTTTGAGCACCCTGTTCCATTGTTGCAGTGATATCAGAAATAGTTTCATGTAACTCAGCTACTGCATGTGCCTGATCTGTTGCACCCTCTGCAAGACATTGTGCTGCACTTGCCAACTCGTCGGAACCGGCAGATACCTGACTTGAGGCATCATCAATGGATAATAATGTCTCTGTCATCTGATTTCTTAATTTGCGCATGGATTCATACAATTTTTGGAAATCTCCGGTATAGCGTTCTGAAACCTTTGATCTGACAGTATAATTTCCTTTTGCCATCTCAGCAAGTACTTCATCTATGTCATATATAATGGCGTCAAGATTGTCAGCCATTTCACGTGCATCATTTTCCATATGTTCAACTTCATCGCCCGTCTCAACCATAGGGAATGGTGAAGAAAGGTCTCCGGCAGCAAATGTTTTGAGTCGCTCGCCCAGCTTTTCCAAAGGCTCTGAAATTCTTCTTGCGATTCTTTTGCCAAGCTTGGTTGATAATACCATAGCGATTACAATTGATACGATAATTGCCGCTATAAGAATCCATTCGACAACAGCAAGTGTTTTTGCAAGACGATTTCCCTCAGTGACTTTTACATTTAATAATTGTTCCAACTTTCCATAAATGCTGTTATATGAATCAGTTAATTCGGTCAGCGCAAGCTCCTGTGCCTGAACACAAAGCTCACGGTCAGTCGTTGCACCCAGTTCCATTATTCTAGCGTCAAGCTCCCAATAGTCATCAAGCTCAGATTTAATTTCCTCATATGTTTTTCTGCCGTCATCGGATACTATGGTGTTTTCAATTTCTGCAAAATAAACTTCAAAGAGGATTTTCTTTTCATCATGCTGTTTTACTACAATGTCAATAGCATCTTCACTATCATAGCCGATTGCAGCCCGAAGTGATGAACGGATATCAGCAAATTCAAACATTGCCTTTCCTATATCTCCCTGTGCAAAGCCAAAATTATGTAGTGCATGTGAATACCGGCTGGATATGACAGCAAGGGCAACCACACCCAGAAGCGCCGCTATAGCTGTAATGATGGAGACTTTAAAAATAGAGTCAGTCAGCTTTTTTTCAATGCTCTCATTTTTATTCATTACCCCCAATTCTCCTTTCTGTTACACAATAAATTTTCATAACGTGCCGTTTGAATAGTGCTTTTTGCTCAATTTGCAATATGATAAAATTATACTTTATTCTCCTAAAAAGTCAATATATCGAGTGTAGTGAACAGAATATTTTAATTCAGAGTGTCATTAATGGATTTGGGGCATCTGTCATGGCCGGTTATTCTGCCGCAGTGAAATTGAATAATATGGTTACTTGAATTAGTGCCATATGTATAGTAATATGACTTTGTAGATGCAGTATCAGAACAATTTGAACAAGGTTTAGGACAAGGATGAATAAAATGAAAACATTACGTGCAAAAGGAGCACTAATATTAAGTTTTGCATTCACTGGAATGCCGAGCATTATGTTTATTCTTTTAGGGGTATATGAATTTTGGGAAGGGGATATAAAGAGTGGTATATTTTATATATTTATCCTTCCAATTCCGTGTATTTTACTGGGAGCGCTTAGCGGCATAAGAATATATCGTACACATTGGATTCGATATGGAGAAGGAAAAATTATAATTCGGCGAGTTAGTAAAGAACGTGTAAATGGAAGACCGGTGGGCAAATGGGAAAATAGAGAAGATGAATTCATGGTTCAGGAAATAGAGTCATATGGTTTGGCTTGGCAGATTTTGGGGCATTATGTGGAATATCATCTAAGCAGTCGGGGAAAAGTTACAAATGAATGCTTTTTCCAGATAAAAGGCGGAAAGCAGGTAGGATTTGAAATGATGTATTATACAAAAAAGCTGCAGGAGCTATTTGATTATATATATGATGAAACGGGAATAGAGTTCAAAAGCAAATCCAGAAAGCACTAAGAATTCCGGTTTATAGGGGAAATTAACGAAGCACTTAGTTAAAATCTAAGTGCTTTTTTGTTTTGCCTGCAATGATTTCGTTCCATTTAAGATAGGGTTTCGTTCTCTCTTACATGAATATGAATAATTTCTGCCGATAAAAAAATAAAAAGAACTGTCTGCGGGGAAACTTTCCTCATGGGAGTGATATGGATTGCAGGTGATGAAATTGAACATAGCGGTATGTGATGATGAAAAGGTNATCCGTGAGCAGATAAATGAGCTGATTGGGANGCAAAAGCAGGACATTAACATCGAACTTTATGGGACAGGTGATGAACTGCTTGCNGCNAAAAAGCAGTTTGANATTGTGTTCCTTGACATACAGATGAATGGNACNAANGGTATTGAAACAGCAAGGCTACTNAGGGAACGGAACGAGAATACGATANTGATATTCATAACGGGTCTCCGGGAATATGTGTTTGANGCATTTGANGTGGCGGCNTTNCATTATCTGTTAAAGCCNATTGNGGNAAGNAAATTCACAGAGGTATTNCAAAGAGCAAAAAAAGAGCTGGAAAAGCGAAAAAAACAGCGGCAGNANCCTTTATTTATCAAAATCGGGAANCGNAGTATTACGTTGGAAANGNNCAATATACTCTATATTGAGAGCAGGGCGAAGAAAGTGGGAATTCATACTACAAGAGAGACGATAGAAGCATATGCTTCCATGAATGAGTTAGAAAGACAGCTTGGCGGCNGCTTCTATCGATGTCATAGGGGATATCTGGTGAATNTGGCATATGTGGCGGAATACAATGGAGAGAGTATTACTCTAAGTAACGGTGAGTGTGTATATCTGGCAAAGGAGCGGTATGGCGAGTTTGTAAAAATCTATATGCGGTATCTGAGAAATGAGGTGGGTGCTGATGTCTGAATTTATTATGGAGACACTATGCGTCATGATGTACTTATTTGAAGGGTATTGCATACAGTTCTTCTTCTGTAGGTTTGCGGAACCCAAGCTGTGCAGAATAAAATGTACAACGTGGGCAGTAGGAATTGTATGGGNTTTGATTAGGATTGGCGGCAATTTTTTATTCCCTGAAATGACCAACACCATGCTTGTTATGAAATTAATTTTTTCTGCTATTATTTTATTTGCTTTCTGCATGTTCTGGTATCAGGGAAATATTTTACTCAAAACTTTCATCGTGGTCCAATTTATTTCCCTGCGTGAGCTGGCATTTTTTGCAGGGTACAGCCTGATTTATATTGGGAATATGATAATGAATTTGTTAGTCCGAAAGATAGATAGTGGAACTATATTATTGGAACACGTGCCTATGGCTGTAAGTGTTATATCATGCCTGAGTATAGCATTTATGGAATTGGTACAAGGCGTCTTGCTGTTAGGCGCTATTAAAAAAATTGTAAAATCGTATAACCGAAGTAGAAAAATATATATGGGTAAGGAGGTCGTTTTTTATCTTCTCCCATCCGTGGCGGGTGTGCTGGTTGCTGTCCTTGTGCGTTTGTTGATGATTGTTGCGGAAGAGGGCAATCCGGTACTGNTGTATGATAAATATCCGGTATTGTATCTGATTATACCTCTGATCGCATTGGTGCTTCTTGAAGCAATTGTGTTCAGNTTCCACATTTATCAGGACATGGTAGCTCTACAGGAAGAACGGGCAGAAAAAATTGTGTTGGCGAANCAGAANGNACAGATGCAGAGCTCCATAGTGGAAATGGANCATCTGTATGACGGAATNCGTTCCGTCAAGCACGATATGAAGAACCAAATGGCGGTTTTACACAACCTGATACAGAAAAAGTATCAGCAGGATGGTACGGATGAGGAGGATGAAATACAGCATTATTTTGACGGAATGTACCAGTCTGTGGAGCAGCTTGATACAAAGGTGCATACAGGAAATGCCGTCAGTGATGCNGTTGTNGGCAGTAAATTCCGTTATGCGGAAAAACAGGTGGAGGGCATAAAACTTGACGCTGTTGATTTTATGGTGTCAGATGCTGTCACGATAAAAGCTTACGATATAGGGATTATNCTGAACAATGGATTGGACAATGCAATNGAAGCCTGTGTGAGAATGAGGGAGAAACAGCCTGATTCGGAGGCATATATCACGATAAGGTCTTTTAAGGCAAAGAATATGTATTTTATAGAAATNGAGAACAGNTTTGATGGTGTGACNCTGTTTGACAGGGACAGCGGTCTTCCTATATCAACAAAAGAAAATAAGGAGGTGCATGGAATTGGGCTGAAGAATATCAAGAAATGTGCAGTGAAATATGGCGGAGCTATGGATTGTATTGCGGAAGGTAATAAATTCATACTGTCAGTCATGGTAAAAGGTTAATCAAGAAGGAAGGAGAGAATTTACTATGAGTTTTTTAGGAGTAAANNATGNNTTGNNGGNTATGTATCAGTATGCGAATAAAACGCAGAAAAATAATGCCACAGGGAAAACNAGTTTTGCGGACACCATAAAGCAGACAGCAGAAAATAGTTCCGCATCGNGGGAGGAGCAGTATGTGGNGTATCTGAAACAGCGGTATGGCGCAAACGTGATGGTGAAAAATATCGGTAACGACCAAAGGAGTATTGACAACTTCGGTGCAAGCATAGCGGGGTATAATAATGTTGCNATCGCCCCCAATATTTTAGAAAAGATGGCAAACGACCCGGAGAAGGCAGCCTATTATGAAAAAATAATCCAGAAAGCGCTCGATGACATTCCAAGATGTAAGGCAGCAATGTCAATGAATGGATTCGAGATGTATTCTTATGCCGTGGGTATTGATGAAAATGGTGTGGGGCATGTATATGTGACCGGGGATCTGAAACCGGAAGTGCGGGCGAAGATTGAAGCAAAGGTGAGAGCAGAACAGGCGGCAAAGCGGAAAAGGCGGCAAAGATATCAGGAGCTTGCCGAGGAAGCGGCGGAGAAGCGTAGAGAACAGACAGAGCTGACTTACANNAAGCAGACAATGGCGGATTTTTTTGCCAGCCATACGACAGAGCTGGGTANGGTTACATATGCGGCATCACAGGAGACGATGAGTTCNGTGTTTGCGGCTTATGAAATGAATGCNATNTCGATGCCCAATATTTTAATGTAAAAAAAGANAANTGCTCGGACTTATTACAAGAGAGCAGAGTACGGCTCTGAATGACAGAGGAGCAGCAAAACATATATGAATGGAGGATGAATATGAGTATAAATGGAATTGGAACAGACAGCTATATGGGTGAATCCTATGAGGAACGNCTNAGNAAAATAACGGATAAAAATGCGGCAAATGCTTTCAAGGCGGCCTACGCAAATAAAATGGCAGGCTCAACGGATTATATTTCAACAATCAGTAAGGCGTACAGTACCGGAAAAGTGAATGCCACAAATTTTGTTGATGCATTTCCACAATATGATGTAATAACACATGTGGGGAATGCGAATATTTCTTCAGCAAACTGGCAGAGAAACGATTTTCCNTTTTGGNANTANTTTCAGAANAANACAAGTGCAGATGCACTAAATGACTGGAGACCAAAGGGGGCAAATCCGCCACAGACACGCAGTGATTTGCAGAGAAATTACAGCAGTGTGGNTTCCGGGCGCATTGCTATTCTCATACCGGATAAGTTGCAGGAGAAAATGGATGCAGACCCTGCTTATGCCCAAAAGATTATGCAAAAGTTACAGGAATGGAAGGAAGACTATGACCGTTGGGATAATACAGTGGCAGCAGGCTACGGTATGAATGTTGCAGAGCATCAGGCAGGAAAAAGTTATGTGTTTAATCTGGATGAAAACGGAGATGTGGTAAACTGTACAGTCACAGCGCCTGGAAGAATTACCGGTCCTTCAAAGGAGGAGCAGGAGCAGTTTCGAGCTCAGCAGGAAGAAAAACGAAAAAGGCGTGTGAAATACATAGAAATCCTAAGACAAAACTCAGAAATGAGAAAAGTGCAGGCAGAGGAGTATTTGCAGTTATATCAGACCCAGTGTGCAAAATTAAATTTATTCCATGAGCAGCAAATGAAAAATGGAGGTTTGCTATAAGTATTTCAGGAATAAATAATATCTGGGCAGAGGAGAATCAGGACATGATGGAAATAAGTGCGGTAAATTTTTATAATGCATTATACAATTCGGACTCGGAAATAAAAAATATAAAAGGGGAGGAATTTAAAAATCTGTTTGACAAACTTACAGGTGGCAGAATGGCAGAGGAAATTCGTGAAAATTACAATGTGACCTTGGATGTGGGAAGTGTGGGTAGCTGTTATGATTTAATTAACAGTTATGATATACGATGCACGAATTATGTTAGAATTGCACCGCAGACATTATCAAATATGGAAAAAAATCCTGCTTTAAAAAACAAAGTATTGAATGCCATAAAGGAATTTTGCAGTAAGGAAGAACAAATGGAGATAAGGGCATTGCTGCCCCCTGTAAAAAGTGCCGGAATGATAATATATCCGGATGGAAGAACTCTTTACTGGCTTGAGGGCTATCCAAATGAGCCGGAAAACGAAAAAGACAAAAGGATAATAACAGGTGAACAGCCCCAAAAAGAGTTATTACAAAAGTATCATGACATGAATTATGATGTGGCAGAAAATGGGCAGCAAAATATTTTACTGGTTATGGCTCCAGGGTATAAAAAGCGAATAAAGGAAAGGCTTTTATCTTAAATTTTATTGGTGGATGAGGGTGTCCCAAAAGTCATGAAATGACTTGAGGGACTACCCTCTTGTTATTTGCAAAAACAGAGGGTACCATGAAAAAACTCTTGATTTTATGATACGCATATAGTAGTATAACTACAAAGCATTGTATTCTATGTTTACTTTGGCTTAGCCATTCTTGATTAATCTGTAATCAAATAAAACTTCGATGCTTTATTTCACAAAAAAAATAGGCAGCGAAGTTGCTGTTTGAGCAGAGGAACATGTAAGTGGTTGTATATACTGATGTTTTTTGTTCAATTCATGTAATGTCTTAAGGAAAAAGTCTTATGACAAAATAAAACTTCTCTGCCTGTAATTAGAAGGAGGAGAATTGATGAACAACAAAAATGAAAATTTGAACGAAAAAACAAATGCAAAAATGTCTTTGGGAAAAAGACAAGATATGGATATGAATCCAAACATCAAAAGCTTTACGGAACTGGAATTTAAGGATAATTTTATGTTTGGGGTTATTATGAGAAACCCTAGATATTGTAAGCCTTTTTTGGAAACAATACTAGGGATAAGCATTTACAACATTGAAATGCAGGTGGGTATCAATAAAAATTTGCCTAAGAGGTCAAGATATTATCAGGGAATGATAGATCTTAATATTTTGGAAAAAGGCGAAGACTACAAAAACCTGAAGCGGAGCTACGTTATATTTATCTGCACCTTTGATTTATTTGGCAGGGGAAGACATATCTACACATTTGAAAACAGGTGCTTGCAGGATTATGAAATAGGCTTGGGTGATGAAACAACAAAAATAGTATTAAATACAAAGGGAACAATGGATGATGTAAGTCCGGAAATGAAACGACTGTTGGATTACATAGATGGTCAGGAAGCATCAGACGAGTTTACAAGAGAACTGGAGACAGCAGTAAATACTGTAAAAGGAAATGAGAAATGGGGGTTGGATTATATGACTTTGGAAATGCATTATAGGGAACTGTTTGAGCAGGGAATAGAACAAGGAATAGAACAAGGAATAAAACAAATGCAGACGGCACTAAGAATGCTTAAAGAAGGCAAATTATCTGTGGAAGAAATTTCTTTATATTCAGGACTTACGGTTGAGCAGGTGTTAAAGCTGAAGAACGAGCTTTAGAAAAATACTTGACGTACAGAAAACTGTATGCTACGAAAGGGATTGATAATATGTTAACAGTTAATTATACTAGCTTTCGGGATAACATGAAAAATTATATGGATAAGGTGACAGATGATTACGAAACAGTGATAGTTACGAGGAAGAATAATAAAAACGTAGTGATGTTGTCCGAAGAATCCTATAATAACTAGATGGAAAAAATCATCTAGTATTTTATAAAGATACGCTTGACAATTTGCAGTTATTTTGCGACCATTCCAAATGATTACTCGGAGGGTGAGTCATTCGTTNGGAAATGATGAGCTGGATAAGGTAACAGGTTGAGATNCCTGTTTTCTTACCNGCTCTTTTTTGATTTTANAGGAGATGATGAGAAGATGGATATGTTATCTGNAAATGTCANGCGNATTTATTTTAAGTATTTAACTGCGGCTTTTGGAAGTGCGTTGATCAGTTCCATTTATGGTATTGTGGATATGGCAATGGTGGGGCAGTATCAGGGACCAAGCGGCACGGCTGCGCTTGCAGTTGTAGCCCCAATCTGGAATATAATATACAGCCTTGGGCTTCTAACAGGAATCGGCGGNTCTGTTTTGCTTGGCAGTGCAAAAGGAAAAGGTGAAACAAAAGAGCAAAATGAATNTTTTTCAGCAGCATTGATAGGTACCATAATCCTTGCGATAGTTTGTTGGGGCGCGGTCCTGTTTTTTGATACAGAAATGCTGACACTNTTTGGTGCAGAGGAAACGTTGTTACCTTTGGCAAAAGAATATCTTGTTCCGATTAAATTTGTAATTCCCACCTTTCTATTTAATCAAATGCTGGCAGCATTTTTGCGAAATGATGATGCTCCTGGGNTGGCNACNNTAGCAGTTTTAACNGGNGGAATATTTAATATTTTTGGAGATTATTTCTTTGTCTTTACTTTGGACATGGGAATACAGGGGGCAGGATTAGCGACTGCAATAGGNGCAGCCATTACTTGNGNGGTCATGCTTTNCCATTTTTTTACACANAAAAACACTTTGCACTTTATNGTNCCNTCCCTTTTCTTAAAAAAGGAATGGAGGATTCTGGTGGTTGGATTTTCCACNTTCTTTATTGATGTTGCAATGGGCTTTTTGACNATGATATTTAACCGGCAGATTGTAAGATATTTTGGNACGGATGCCTTATCTGTTTACGGTGTCATTGTGAATGTCAGTACGATTGTACAGTGTTGTGCGTATAGNGTAGGACAGGCGGCACAGCCAATTTTATCTGTTAATTATGGCTCGCACAGCTGGGAGAGGATAAGGGAAACACTTCGGTACGCGTTGTATACGGTGGTATTTTTCAGTGTTGCATGGACAATATCNATTTGGGCAGTTCCAAATGGGTTTATCCGTGTTTTCATGGACCCAACGGAATCTGTTTGCCGGATTGCACCATCCATTATGCGTAGCTATGGGATATCATTTCTGTTATTGCCGCTGAATNTTTTTTCGACCTATTACTTCCAGTCAGTAATGAAACCAGGTGCCTCTTTTCTTGTTTCTGTTGCAAGGGGAATGGTTATCAGTGGGATTTTGATTTATGCACTGCCTGCTTTGGCAGGGGCTGAATTTATCTGGTTTGCCATGCCGATTACAGAACTGTTGGTGGCGTTTGCTGTTATCATTTTGATGATAAGATATANNTCGAAGTGAACGAAGGGATTGCATGTGGATTTCAGAGTGCAACTTTGTGTAGAAATTAGTAANAAATTGAGCTATAATTTTGATGTTGGAACAGACCAACAAATTGATATTTACAGAGGTGAAATAATGCAAAATATAGAAGTTGAAAAAGCAATACCTTGGAATCCCTGGCATGGATGTAAAAAGGTAAGCCCGGGTTGTAAAAATTGTTTTGTTTATAAAATGGACAAAAGATATGGCAGGGATACTACGATTATCACACAAGGCAAAACGACTTATGAACTGAAAGATAAAAACTGTCCTCCAAACTCATTGGTTAAGTTGTGCTTTTCTTCTGATTTCTTTATTGAAGAAGCGGATGCATGGNGAGAAGGCTGTTGGGATTTTATCAGAAGAAGAAACGATTGCAGATTTGTCATGACAACCAAAAGACCGGAAAGGATNAAAGAATGNGTTCCGTCAGACTGGGGGGATGGATGGGAACATGTATATATTAGCATTTCAATNGAAAATCAGGAAATGGCGGANATTCGNNTNAAACANTTTTTAGAAGCGCCNGTAAANCATCGGGAAGTATTTTGTTCTCCGTTAATCGGGCCAATTTCTTTAGGGNAATATTTGGATACAGGGCTGATAAAATGTGTTAACGTCGGTGGAGAAATGGCCCCCAAAGCAGATGTCAGACCTATCGAGTATGAATGGGTAAAAAACCTATACTTAGAAGCCAAAGAAAGAAATATTGAATTCTATTTTCATCAAAGTGGTTCTTTGTTTCTAAAAGATGGAATCAACATTGGCAAATGGAACTTAAAAGAACAAATTAAGTGCGCNGAAGAAATACAACATGAACTTGAAAGAATATAAGGAGGAAATAAAATGGAACGTTATTTTGGGGAAGCAACACCTAAGCTGGGTTTTGGACTTATGAGACTGCCTAAAAAGGAATCGGGAAAAATCGATATAGAGCAGACAAAGAAAATGGTAGATCTGTTCATGGATGCAGGGCTTAACTATTTTGATACAGCATATGTATATGATGGAGGTGATTCGGAACGTGCAGCAAAGGAAGCGTTGGTAGACCGATATCCCCGTGAAAGCTATACACTTGCGACGAAGCTGTGTGCGTGGATGGGTGCACATAATGAAGAAACGGCCAAGCAACAGTTTTATACCAGTTTAGAACGAACCGGAGCAGGATACTTTGACTATTATCTGCTTCATGCCCTGCAGGCAGGTAACTATAAAACCTATGATAAATACCATCTTTGGGATTTTGTAAAGGAGCAGAAAGAAAAGGGACTGATTAAGCATTGGGGATTTTCTTTCCATGCAGGNCCTGAAATTTTGGATGAAATNNTGACGGAGCACCCGGATGCAGAATTTGTTCAATTACAGCTCAATTATGCAGATTGGGAAAATCCGGATGTAACAGCAANGGCAAACTATGAGGTTGCCAGAAAACATGGAAAATCTATTATAGTTATGGAGCCAATCAAGGGCGGTGCTTTGGCAAATCCACCGAAGGAGGTTCAGGATATTTTCCGTAATGCTAACCCAAATGCTTCCTTTGCATCGTGGGCGATTCGTTATGTGGCTTCCATGGAAGGAATTATTACTGTGCTTTCAGGAATGTCTAATGTGGAACAGATGGAAGACAATCTCTCATACATGAAGAATTTCATGCCATTGGATGTTGAAGAACAGAATGCTATACGAAAAGCACAGGAAGTAATCAATGGTGTNAACTCCATTCCATGCACAGGCTGCCATTACTGTACTTCAGGATGTCCGAAACAGATTCCTATACCTGAAATCTTTGCAGCACGAAACAAGCAGCTTGTATGGGGACAGCTGGAGGAAGGAAAAACGGAGTATTCGAAGGCTGTTGCAGGTAATGGCACAGCATCTGATTGTATTGCCTGTGGTCGGTGTGAAAGGGCATGTCCACAGCAGATTTCTGTTATTGACAGATTGAAGGATTGTGCATCGGCATTTTTCGATTGAGACAGCACGATCCGAAGATGCAGGCAGAGGCTTTGCGGTTGTTATATACCCAAATTAAAGATTTCTTGAAAGTGAATCTCAGATGGACTATAATTAGACTATATTAAATTATCTATATGAGATAGAATATCAGCAGATAATTGAGTCATTACTTTTGGGAGATAGGAATTTATGAAAAAAAGGACAACACGTTTTCTGAATATAAGCCTTGTTCTGGTATCGCTTTTTTGTATATGTATATTTATCGTCCAAGCGTTCTGTGTGAATCTTATGGGAGAAGATGCCATCCGACAGCTTGGTGTTTTTTACATGTCAGGAATCAGCGAACAGGTATCAGCACATTTTGGAACAACCATTGAGCTCCGTCTGTCTCAGGTAGAATCGCTTGTAGATGCTGTTCCACCCGGACGTGTTACAGGAGAAAGCGCAATGCGGATAGCACTGAACTACAATGCACGTTCCATGGGCTTTGAATATTTGGCCCTTTATACGGAGGATGGTACCTTTCATATGCTCTACGGCTCTCAGGTGACGGCAGATGTTCCAGAGAAGCTGCACAGCTCTGTTCAGGGAGGAAAGTATAATGTCTGTGCAGGAATGGATGCAGATGGAACTTCCATTGTTCTAATGGGTGTACCGGCTGTATATCCTATGAGTGACGGAAAGACAAGCATTGCGTTAGTTGCGGGACTGCCCAGCAGTTATCTCAACGATTTATTGGAAACCAATATTCGAAGCAACAGCACGGAATATTCGATAATTCGACAGGATGGCAGCTATATTTTGAATAATGGTATCATAGAAGATAGTAATTATTTTGACCGAGTAAAAAATCTTTATGAAACTTACAATGGAAAAGAACCGACCCAGTATGCAGAGGAACTTCGTGACGCAATGGAAGCCGGCAGGGATTATACCAGTGAAGTTCTGATTGAGGGTGAAACATGGAATGTCTATTGCACCAGTCTTCCAAATTCCGATTGGTATCTGGTTTTGAAAAATTCCTATACTACATTGAATGAAACGGTAAATCTTCTTCAGAAAAAATGGACATATATTTCCGTTGGCGGCGGCAGTCTGATTATCTGTGCACTGCTCTTTGTCTTTTTCGGATACTATCGTTTGACTAAAATGCATATGAAGGCATTGGAGGAAGCCAGAAAAACTGCGGAACAGGCAATGCTGTCAGCAGAGCGCTCCAATAGGGTGAAAAGTGAATTTCTCTCCAATATGAGTCATGATATCCGTACACCGATGAACGGTATTATGGGAATGACATCCATTGCCATAGGCAGTCTGGATAATCCTTCACGTGTGCGCTCCTGTTTGAAAAAGATACATGTATCCAGCCGGCATTTGCTGGGACTAATTAATGATATGCTGGATATGTCCAAAATTGGGAATGGGAAGCTTATATTAAATATGGAGCCTCTTTGTCTTCGTGATATTATGCAGAATATTGAGACAATCATCCAGCCACAGATACAGGAGAAAAAACAGCAGTTCAATATTTATATACATGATATCTATCATGAAAATGTGTGCTCGGACAGAGTCCGTTTAAGCCAGATTCTTTTGAATATTCTGGGAAATGCGGTTAAATTCACTCCGGAAGGCGGCACCATTACGGTTGACCTGTATGAAGAAGCTTCTCCGAAAGGAAATGAATATATTCGTTCCCATTTACATATCAAGGATAACGGTATAGGCATGTCCAGCGAATTTCAGAGTAAAATATTTGATGCGTTTGCCAGAGAAGACAATGCCCGTGTGGATAAAGCGGCGGGGGCCGGAATGGGTCTGACCATTACCAAGCATATTGTAGATGCAATGGGCGGTACCATTACCGTAGAAAGTGAGAAGGGAAAAGGAAGTCATTTCCACATTATTGTGGATATGGAACGAACAGTGGACCAGGAGAAAGAACTTCATTTGCCGAAGCAGAATGTTCTTGTTATCGATGATGATGAAACAGCAGGAAATCTGGCTGTCGCATCATTGGAATCCATCGGGCTTAAGGCGGAGACAGTAACAGATATCAAACGGGCCTGCCAGATGATAGAGGAACGTTGTGGTAAAAATGAGCACTATCACATGGTTCTGGTGGATTGGGATTTACAGGGACAGCATTGGATAAAGGTTGTGGAAGAGTTGTCTGGTCGCTTTGGGCAGGAGCTGCCTATTGTAATTCTCACTGACGGCGAATGGGATGAATTAGAGATAGTAAGTGAAAAAGCCAATATGTGCAGTTTTATTTCAAAGCCGCTGTTCCGCTCCAGCCTTTATTATGGTTTGCGTCAGTTTACAGAAGAAAAAATACCGCAGCAGGAGCAGAAAGAAGAATTTGGCATCGGATTAAAGGGACGACGTATACTCGTAGCAGAAGATAATGAATTGAACTGGGAAATTATAAATGCAATACTTTGCGAATTTGGAATGGAAGTAAAGTGGGCGGAAAACGGGCAGCTTTGTGTGGAGGAATTTGAGCAGTCTGCTCCGGGATGGTATGACGCCATATTAATGGATCTTCGAATGCCTGTTATGACAGGGTTTGAAGCGGCAACTGCAATACGACAGCTAAAACGGAACGACGCACAAACTATCCCGATTATTGCAATTAGTGCAGATACATTTGATGATGACATTCAAAAATGTTTTGACAGTGGTATGAATGCCCATTCAGCAAAACCATTAGTGCCGAAGGAGATTATCTCTTTGATGGAAGAGCATATTCTTTAAGAATCAGTATGAATGGAAAGGGGAATTCGATTATGAAAAAAATAAATGCTTTGATAAGCCTGCTGTTAGTTGCTGTCCTTTTGTGCTCTTGCAGTGGCAAAAACTCAAATATCGAATTGGAGAGCGGTAGCGACACTGAAGAGGTTACCGAACTGGTTTTATGGACGTTTCCAATAGGTAATTGGGGAAATCCTACGGCGGTGGCCAGCATGTTGACCAGTTTTCATAAGGAACACCCTGACATCCATGTTACAGTGGAATATTTAAATTACGATAATGGAGATGAAAAAATCAATCAGGCAGCTGAAGATGGATGTCTGCCGGATTTGATTTTGGAAGGGCCGGAGCGTCTTGTGGTAAATTGGGGCGAAAAAGGCTGGATGGTTGACTTATCTGACCTGTGGGAATCTGATACAGCCGGTGAAATATATGATAACATAAGAATTGCCTGCCAGCACGGAAACGGGGATTATTATGTATTTCCGGTCTGTATGTCTGCACACTGTATGGCCATTAATTATGATATGTTTCGGGAAGCCGGGGCCATTCAGTACATTGATGAAGAAACACACACATGGACGACGGAGAATTTTATTCAAGCGGTCCAAGCTTTGAATGACTATCAAAGGGCGCAGGAGATGAATGGAAATGTTGGCGTCATATACTGTAAAAATCAAAGCGGTGATCAGGGAACGCGCGCCTTGGTGACCAATCTGTATGGAGGCACCTTCACGGATGCCACACATACAAGCTATACAGTTGACAGTGAGAAAAACAGGCAAGCCCTGCAACTTCTTTATGACTTAGAAGGTATCAACTTTGAACCGTCTCTTACCTCTGCGGATGCAATCGATTTGTTTTGCAAAAAAGAATCTGCCATGTGTTTCTGCTGGAATGTATCTATGGAAGTGCAACAGACTATTAACAATCCGAATTTGGATTTTGAAGTTTTCCCGATGGCTTTCCCGACCAGCGAAGACACACCGAAGCTTCAGGGAGGTATCTGGGGGTTTGGTATTTTTGACAATGGCAGCCAGGAACGTATCATGGCAGCAAAAACCTTTATCCGCTATATGACGGAAAATGATATTCCATACACCAGAGCAGTAAGGGCTTCTTCCTACTGGCCGGTGCGTGATATGGGTAATATATATGAAAATGATATGCTTATGACGGAATATAGCATTTTTACGCCATACATGGGTGATTATTATCAGATTACCCCTAACTGGTCACAGGCACGTACTGCATGGTGGCAGCTGCTAGCGAAGATTGGAGACGGCACCGATATTTCGGAGGCGGTGAAGGGATTTCCTTCGCCGGAATGATGGTTGGTGGGGTGGAGTAGTTATTGTATGAATGAGGTCGAACATAGTTATACCAATTGATGTATTATTTTAAAGAATCTTGATATGGCAAGGATAATTAGAAAAGGATACCAATTAGAAGAAGAATATTATGCGATAAAGCAGGAACAAGCTGATAAAAGAGCAAAGAATATAAGGACACTTGGTAAAGTCACGTTTGTATTTTTCATGATTTATATTGTCTCCATTGCAGTCAGTGTAGTTACAGGTATATTTTCAAGCGTATTTGTTCCACTGAGTGCATGCTTTGTAGTTGTTCAGGTTATTGCAGTATTTGTGTGTCTTGGTGGCGGTGTCTCAAAATACGTCGATACAGATATTCTCGTTTCCGGAATACATGGTGAAAGATTTGCTGCCAAGGTTTTGGCTATACTCCCGGATGACTATATTGTATTTCAAAATGTAAAGGTTACTTTTGATAATAAACAAAGTGAGATTGATAATATTGTTGTCGGCAAAAGCGGAGTGTTTATTATAGAAGTTAAAAACCACAACAGCCATATCGTAGGGGACTTAAAAGATACATATTGGATACAACATAAAGTCGGACGTGGTGGTACGCCTTATACAAATCAAGTGTACAATCCTGTCAAGCAAGTTGGAACACATATATACTGTCTGGCAAATTATTTGAGACAGAATGGTGTCAATGTGTATATTGAAGGAATGGTATATTTTGTGAATGAAACTTGTGTGTTAAGTCTTACAGGTGACAGTAATATTTCTGTATATTCAAGGTCTAATCGTGAAGAAAAATTGCTTTTCGGGCAAATTTTATCGGGGAATAATAATCTGGATTCTAGAAGTGTAAATCGTATTTGTAAATTGATTAATCAATTGTAATGTGGATGATAATGATATTGTTACAATTTTGTCTGATGATAGATGGAGCCCATTGGAGAAAACACGATAAGGTGTACAGTTAGGAGATGAGATGTTGAATACAATTCAAAAGGAATTAAAGCTTGCAATGAGCAAGATGATTGAGGAAGTTACATATAATGGCAAAACGTTAGTGAAGTTAACAACGGATAATGTAGCTATTGTTGAAGCTATGATTCGCAATGATTCTGCATACATACATTCGTCTGATGTAAAAGCATTGCCAATATATAATACCAAGAATGAAGTTAAATATGGTGGTTCGTCTGCATATTGGATGACAAAGCTAAAAGACGATTTGATTAATAATGAGGATATCAAGGATTTGGATCGTGAAATAATAGAAGGTGCTGTTAAGGCTGTCGATAGAGAAAATAGTACTCATTTAAATGCTGATAAATGTGGAAACAAAGGTGGAAGAATTGAAATAATAGATCGTATCTGTAAATTTAGTAAAGCTGAATTTATACAATGTTTGAAGAATCCTGATTATGAAGATATGAAATTAGTACGTGAAATTGCGAGGATTACTTCAGCAGAAAAAAGAGCAAGAATCAATGTGTCATTTGCAAGTAAATTCTGCCATTATGCCTGCTTTTATATTTTTGAAAATACAGAGTATCAGGATAATTATTCAATCTGTGATAATATTTTAAAATCAGTGTTGCCAATGTATCTTGAATACTTTGGGATTGATGAAAAATTTGATTTGAATGAATATAAACAATATAGAACAGCTGTTGATATGGTAAGAAAAGCATCAGGAATAGAAATCAGTAGAAATGGGTTTGATCATTTACTTTGGTATTATCATAAAGGAAGAATGTAAAAGGCGAGTTGTTTAAGGCTGAGTAGTAGTTTCACGGAATAGCACAGGTGTAGTACATAACAGAAATTGGTGTAAGATTTCCATCTATGACAAAAGAGGTTGCGGAATGTTTTAAGTGTATTTGAATTATCTGTTTTTGATAAAACTTAAACTAGTGGAAATGATTATGTTCGGTAAACAGCAGACGAAATCTGGATATATCATTGTGGAGATTATAAGAGCTTGTGTTTTGGATTTTAGTATATGCCTTGGTGATTGTGGAATGGGGAGACTTGTTTTTTGGAATAAGGTTTGAAAATGATAAAGGAACATTTTGGCTTACTTATTGTATATGATGAATTTCACGTTAGACGAAAGATGACGTTGATTCAGAAGTATTATGAGAGGTTGTAAATTAGTAGTTATGTGTAATAGATACAATGTACTGTTAAGAGAGATAGAAGAGGTGGTTGAAATTGTCAAAAGAAAAAGCTAAAACAACAAAAGATGAAAATTCATTAGTTGATGATAATATAACGCAATTTTTGGTAGAGGAGGCTAAAAAAATTGCAAAAGAGGACTTTGTAAAATTTAGTGCTATTGCAACATTAATCTTTTCGCTTGGATTGTGGATTATAAAAAGTATATGGTATGTATATTGGTCAGGAAAGTTTTCGGTATATAGAATCGATGAGTGTTATATTAATGCGGATAATGAAAACATTTTTTTGCAAATAATACAGCTAGTTTCAATATATGTTGTTTGGATGACAATTAATTATGGATACTACAAAATAGCGATTGCAGAGGATAAATCAAAGTGGCACTTGAAAAGAAAGTTGAAAAAATTTGTATTTTGTTTAACAGAAATCGCAATTGTATTTTTCTTGGCTTCAATTTTAAATAATAGTAGCATTTTTGAGATATTTGATGAAATTACAGTAGAAATAGTTATAGCATATATAGTTGTTGGTTTTCTTATATACATTGTGCTTAATATGTATGCAATAGTGTTTTTAATAGTGGAACGGATTGAAAGAAAAAATATTTCTAATGAAAATGTTAAAAAGAAAATAACCAAAGAACAGTTAATAAAGGAAATAATTTTTTATATTATTGTTACAGTAGCTATTGAATTAATAGTTATTTTTATAGTTGCAAAACAGCAAGAATACAATAAATGTGATTATAAGGTGATTGTGATTAAGAGCGAAGAACTAGTGGAAAATGAATTTCAAGTCATATATAAAAATAATCATGATAAATATCAAATATTTCCTATCGTATATGAAAATCAAGATTGTTACATAGTTACACGATTATATAATGATAATGGTAAAATTAAGATAGATTACAATTATCAAAGGATAATAGAGAAAAAGGAACAGGAAGTGATATATGTGGATAATGTGTACAAAATTAATGCTGATAAATAATTTGCTTATGATAACGTGCAAGAAACTAGAATTATGGATTTTTTATAAATTCCGTCTGGAAGGACACACTCTGTAAATAATCCTGTTGTGGCAGGTCTTATTGACATGTAGAAAAATCCCTGTATAATGCAGGTAAGGGCAGAACCAATAAGAATCGGCTCTGCCCTTAAATAAGAGTGTGTGAAGAAAAGTCTGTAAATACTAATCTTCTATGATAATGTTTGGGCTGAACGCTCTTTGTTGGGGGTTCAGCCCTTGCTTTATTTATATCAGCACATGCCAGGGCATGTCA
>JAAVIA010000010.1 GCA_014799405.1 Lachnospiraceae bacterium | reverse complement strand
GATTGAAATGTTAAATACAATTTTAATTGTTTTATTGATCATAACAATATACGCAAGTATACGAAGTATTTTAAAAAATAAGGCTAAAGGTATAACAGACTGTGGCATATGCTCGTCTTGTACAATGGCGGAAACATGTCATAAAAACATAGATTAACTCCTCTTTTGGAAAGGGGCTGTCGCACTAAGAATATTTACATTATAATATAAAAAAATCATTTGAAGACGTCGGTACTTAGGTGGTGTATTTTGGCACCTTAGTACCGTTACGTCGGAGATGAGTGAAAGCGTATTTTTGTTATTATAATGTAAATATTCTTAGTGCGACAGCCCCTTCTTTTTTTTGTAGTGGAAAAATATTCTATAATTTGGTAAAATAGCCGTTGGAGAATTGCCATATATTGTTTTTGGAGAGATTATGAAACGTATATTATGTTTAATAATGATTATGTTGTTTGGTATAAGCCTTTGCTCCTGCGGGAAGAAGGAACCACCCTCGCTTAATCAGGAAAAGCTTATTGAAATTACGTCAAGACCCTTGGGAATGGTGGACAGCTATAAGCTTTACACATTGCATATATGTGTATATAATGACTGCACAGTGGAGCTTTATGCCGATAATTTTGATTACTGGTACGGTGATACGGCGTGTGAACGGACCACGGTGCAGATATCAGAGGCGGAGCTTGAGGAAATAAAAAAGGTGATAGAGGAAAATGATGCTCTTAATCTGAATGAAAATGTTGGAAATAGGGACCTTAAGGAGGGAACGATAAAAAGCTTTATTATATATGCAGATGATGGTGAACATAAATCCGGAGGGCTTAGTCCTTCAAACCGAAGCTTTTTAAGGGTGTATGACCTTGTGTACAACCTTGTAAGGGAGGAGAGCTTTGTTTATACAGGCAGTATCGAGCGGCTTCAGACCGAGGGCTATGGAAGAAGATTTGATTTGGGACCAAGACTGCATGACAGTAGGGATTCCCTGATAATTACAACGGATATGATACAGAATTTTGTAATTGTTCCGGCAGATGAGGTTGAAACAGCACAAGCGACAGAGACGGATGCCGAGGGCGAGGACATGTATGGAGTAGCCATATTGCTTAACGAGGAGGGAGCTGCGGCCATATATGAAGCCACGGACTACGTGACTAACGAGCCGTTAATCTTTTACTTATACAACAATAATACACTGTATGATATTATAAAAATAAATAATCAGATTAAGGATGGCACAATATATTTGAATAATATATATAATGAGGTTGATGTTGCCAAAGCGGTTGATGAGCTTGAGGCAAGTCTTAATACATGGCGTCAGTTTAAGGCTGACGAAGAGGATATGGGATATTCTGATTAAGAAAGATGAGGATTATTATGAGTAAGTTAAATGCTATAATACTTGCAGCGGGTAAAGGAACAAGAATGAACTCGGATTTGCCGAAGGTTATACACAAATGCATGGGACAGCCCATGGTGCATTATGTAATCAAGGCGGTTAAAGATGCAGGAGCGCTTGATGTATGCGTTGTGGTAGGCTACAAGGCGAAGGATGTAAAGGATGCTATATATGACATTGTTGATTATGCGGAGCAGACCGAGCAGCTTGGAACCGGACATGCTGTAAAATGCGCAAGGGATTTTATTGGTACGGAGGGAGACACGATAGTCCTGTGTGGCGATACTCCTCTTATTACGGGGGATACATTGACGAGTCTTATTGAGGAGCACAGGAGACAGGCAAACGGAGTGACAGTGCTTTCTGCGAAGGTTGACGATCCGACAGGCTATGGAAGAATTGTAAGGGATGAAAATGGTGTATTTCAGGAGATTGTTGAGCAGAAGGATGCTGATGATAAGCAGCAGAGTATAAATGAGATAAATTCAGGCATGTATATTTATAATTCAGAAGCGCTTGCTGCAAGCCTTGAGCTTTTAAGCAATGAAAATTCTCAGGGTGAATACTATCTTACTGATACAATAGCCCTTATTAAAAAAATCGGGCTTAAGGTCTCAGCCAAGGTGATTGATGAAGACAGAATAGATGAGATAAAGGGTGTCAATACAAATGAGCAGCTTAAAGAGGCTGAGGAAATAATGGAAAAAAGAGGTTTTTAGCTTTCATGAAGATAATAGTTGGTCTTGGTAATCCTACGAGAGAGTATGAAGGTACAAGGCATAATGTTGGATTTTCAGTTATATATGCACTTTCTGATGAGTATGATATTAATGTGGACACAAAAAAGCACAAGGCTCTTATCGGAAAGGGAGTTATCGGCGGTGAGAAGGTCATTCTTGCCATGCCTATGACTTATATGAACTTAAGCGGCGAAAGCGTGAGGGAGCTTAAGGATTATTATAAATGTGATAATGAGGATATAATTGTAATATATGATGATATCAGTCTTGATGTTGGACGGTTAAGACTTAGGAAAAAGGGAAGTGCAGGAGGTCACAATGGCATAAAAAGTATTATAAGCCATTTAGGGACGGAGGAGTTTCCGCGAATTAAGATTGGAATAGGTGAAAAGCCTAAGAAAATGGATTTGGCTGATTACGTGCTTGGAAGATTTTCCAAGGAGGAGCAGACCATAATAAGGGAAAGCGCTGCATCGGCAGCTAAGGCTGTTTACTGCATTTTAACTGACGGTATGGATGCGGCCATGAATAAATTTAATTAAATAATAAGTGGACGGAGGTTCTTTATTATGCAGGCAATGATTGCGGCATTTGAGGAAAATCCAAGCTTTGTAAAGCTTAAGGAGTGTATTGATAAGGGCTTGCTTCCGGTTAATGTGTGGGGACTTGACCATACCGTTCATCCTCTTTTGATGGAGACGGTAGGTGGGACAGGTCCTATTCGTCTTGTCGTTGTTCCTGATGAAAAAACGGCAAGGGACATGGTTAAGGAATACAGCTTTTACGACAAAAATGTTTTCTATTATACGGCGAAGGACTTGTTGTTTTATTATGCGGACATACATAATAATACTACAGTGAAAAACCGCATTAACATTTTTAAGAGGCTTGCCTTAAATGAGCCCTCAACGATTATTACGACTATTGAGGGTCTTATGGATAAGCTTCCTCCCCTTGAGGAGTTTTCAAATAATAAGCTTGTGCTTAGTAAGGGCGGAACACTTGATACAAGGAAGCTTTCCGGTACGCTTACGACGCTTGGATATGAAAAGGTAACAATGGTGGAATTACCGGGGCAGTTTTCAGTTCGTGGAGGTATTATTGACATATACCCGCTCACTGAAGAGTGTCCTTATCGTATTGAGCTTTGGGGAGACGATATTGAGTCAATAAGAAGCTTTGACGTGGAGAGCCAGCGCTCAGTGGAGGAGCTTAATGATATATGTATTTATCCCTCAAGCGAGATGATACTCACTGACGAGAGAATAAATAGGGGACTTAAGCGTATTGTAGGGGAATATAAAAAGCAGTCGGAGAAGCTTAAGACGGAATTTCGGACGGAGCAGTATGCAAGGCTCACAAAAATGGTTGAGAATATAAAGGAGGAGCTTAAGGAGTTTAATTCAACTATGGGACTTGACAGCATGGTTGAATATTTTTACGATGAAACAGTTTCTTTTCTTGATTATTTTGATGAGGATACACTTATTTATGTGGTTTCGCCTGAGAATGTTGCGAGACAGGCAGGGCTTTATACAAATGAATTTGCGGCATCTATGGAGGGCAGGCTTTTAGGCGGATATGTGCTGCCTACACAGGCAAATGTAATATATGACGGAAAATCCATTGTGGCAAGGCTTGCTTCAAGAAAGCTTGTGTTGCTATCAGATTTGTATGCGAAACAGCCTCTGTGGAATGAGAAAGGGTCCGTGGGCTTTGCAAGTAAGAGTCTTATAAATTATAACAACAGCTTTGAGGCTCTCATGAAGGATTTACAGAGCTTCAAAAAGAAAAATTACAGGACCATAATCCTTTCACCATCGGCAACAAGAGCGAAAAGGATAGCTTCAAATTTAAGGGATAACGACATATCCGCACATTTTTCCGAAAAAGGAGAGAAGGAATTAAAACAAGGCGAGATAATAGTATCCGTAGGACGTTTGGAAACAGGCTTTGAAGTTCCTGACAGCAAGCTTATAGTAATAAGCGAGGGCGATATATTTACGGCCAAGGAGATTAAAAAGCGTGGGAAGAAACCTAAATATGCAGGCGATAAAATAAACGGCTTTGCAGACCTTTCCGTAGGTGATTTTGTCGTACACGAAAATCATGGGGTAGGTATATACAGGGGAATTGAAAAGGTAAAGACCGAGGGACGACTCCGTGATTATATATGTGTGGAATATGCAAAGGGCAGCAAGCTTTTTGTGCCTATTGAGCAGTTAAGCCTTATAGGAAAGCTGTCGGGAAAGGATGGCGTAAGTCCTAAGCTCAACCGATTGGGCGGCTCTGAGTGGAAAACTGTAAGGCAGAGAGTTAAGGGACATGTGGATGACATAGCCAGGGAGCTTTTGGATTTGTATGCTGCACGTACTACTATGAAGGGCTTTTGTTATGCAGAGGATACCGTTTGGCAGAAGGAATTTGAGGAGCTTTTTCCATATGAGGAAACCATTGACCAGCAAAGGGCAATTGAAGAAACAAAGCATGACATGGAAAGTGAAAAAATCATGGACAGACTTATATGCGGTGATGTGGGCTTCGGAAAAACAGAGGTCGCCATAAGGGCTGCATTTAAGGCTGTGTCGGATAACCGTCAGGTCGCTTATCTTGTTCCTACCACAATACTTGCAGAGCAGCATTACGATACATTTAAGGAGCGCATGAAGGATTTTCCTGTTAATGTACGAATGCTTTCAAGATTTTGTACGCCGAAGGAGATAAAGGAAACACTCACAGACATGAAAAGTGGAAAGGCTGACATTATTATAGGCACACACAGGCTTTTGTCAAAGGATGTGGAATTTAAAAGTCTTGGTCTGCTTATAATAGATGAGGAGCAGCGATTTGGCGTAAAACACAAGGAAAAAATAAAGCAGATGAAGAAGAATATTGATGTGCTTACACTTACGGCAACACCTATTCCGAGAACGCTTCACATGAGCCTTGTGGGACTTCGTGATATAAGCCTCCTTGAGGAGCCTCCTGTAGACAGAATGCCGATACAGACATACATTATGGAATACGATTTGGAGTTTGTTAAGGAGGCAATAAACAGGGAGCTTAACAGGGAGGGACAGGTTTATTATGTGTACAACAGAGTAAATACAATTGAGGACATAACTATAAGCCTAAAGTCCGTTCTCCCTGACGCAAAAATAGAATTTGCTCACGGTAAGATGAACGAGAGGGAACTTGAGGACGTTATGAGGCGGTTTATTAAAAAGGAAATAGATGTGCTCGTGTCCACAACCATTATTGAAACAGGACTTGACATACCTAATGTAAACACAATTATAATACATGATGCTGACAAATTCGGATTATCCCAGCTTTATCAGCTTAGGGGACGTGTGGGACGTTCAAACAGAAGTGCCTATGCCTTTTTAATGTACAAGAGGGATAAAATGATAAAGGAGGTTGCAGAAAAAAGGCTCAAGGCAATCAGGGAATATACGGAGCTTGGTTCCGGCTACAAAATATCTATGAAGGATTTGGAAATACGTGGAGCGGGAAATCTGCTTGGACAGGAGCAGTCAGGCAACATCGAGGCTGTGGGATATGACCTTTACTGCAAAATGCTGAATGACGCCATAAAAAGATTGTCGGGAGAGGAACCTGAGGAGGAATTTGAAACTGCAATTGAGCTTCCGGTGGATGCATATATACCGGACGTATATGTGAAAAATGAATACGTTAAGCTTGACCTTTACAGACGAATTTCACGCTGTGACGGACGTGAGGATAATGAGGCTGTGGTGGAGGAGGTAAAGGACCGATTTGGAGAGCCTCCGAAGGAGCTGCTTAGATTGCTTGAAATTGCATATTTGAAATCCATGGCAAAGCAGGCATACATTACGGATGTAAAATATATTCAAAATGAACTGAAATTTTTCATGCTGCCTACTGCGCCTGTTAAAACGGAACGCATAGATATGCTTCTTAAACATTATAAGGGAGGACTTAAGCTTATAACGGGAAAACAGCAGGGGTTTGCATTAAAATCACAAATGCTTATACAGGATGAACTGATAGAGCTTGCGGAAAAAACAATAAATGATATAATGTTTTTGATAAGTGATGATGCTCAGATTGGGAGAATAAAATGAAAGTAATACGAGAAGAAAAAATTTATAAGTATATAGTGACGGCAATGATTATTTTTCTGTGTGCCTTTTTGACAGGCTGCGGTGAGACTGACGAGCCGGAAAAAAAGGACGACACGGTTGTATTTACATTTGGAGGTAAGGATGTTTTGGTGGGCGAAACATATATATATTATACAACGGTAAAAGAAAAATATGAGTTGCTTTACGGTGCAGACGTATGGCAGACGAAAGTGGCAAGCGGAAGCGATTCTGAGGCTTCTGCGGCAGAGCTTATACGTGAGGATGTAATAAATGAAATTGTGCGTGTAAAAACATTGGTCAAGCAGGCGGAAAAATATAATATTAAGATAACGGATGATGAGGAAATACAAATTGCAGAGGAGGCAGAGGCATTTTACAAGGGTCTTACCGATGATGATACAAGGCAAATGAGCATTGATTTGGAAACGGTTAAGCTTGTCATGAGAGAAAACAGACTGGCAAAGGGTGTTGAGACTGCACTGCTTGCGGAGGACCCTGTGGAGGTGTCTGACGAGAATGCAAGAATGACAAGATTTTATGATATGTATTTTAACTGCTTTATAGAGGATTCCGAGGGAAATATTATACCATTCTCTGAGGAGCAAAAGCATACCCAGTATGAGCGTGCCGTTGAGGCATGCGGGGAGCTTTCCACGGTTTCCGTTGACAATGATAATAAACGGGAGCAGAGTATCGAAGATATAGCTGCCCTGTATAGCCTTGATATGGCACAGGAATATACAATGTCCCCCGAAGAAATAAAAAATGTATATGGTGAGGAAGTGCATGATATTCTTTATTCAATGTCAAATGGGGAGCATAGCACAGTTATTGAGACGGAATACGGATATCACGTTTTTAAAATGATAGCCCTTACGGATAAGAAGGCAACTCAGGCAAAGAAGGCTGTAATGACAGAGGATGCTATTGCTGAACGGCTGAAATCAAAATTGACAGAGTGGAGAAATGAAATCGATAAGAACTTTTCATATCCCGACTCTGTCAATATGGATGCCTATAATAGAATTAATTAATACTTATTTGTTTCCCGTAGAGCCAAAGCCATTTGCGCCTCTGGCTGTTTCTTCTAATACCTCTACGGTGTTAAAGGCTGCTGCGATATAAGGGGTTATCACGAGCTGTGCTATTCGTTCCTTTGGCTCAATAGTTGCGGCTTCCTTTGAATGATTATGAAGCGCTACCATGATTTCGCCTCTGTAATCTGCATCAATTACACCTACTTTGTTTGCGGGAGCAAGTCCCTTTTTGGAGGCAAGTCCGCTTCTTGCATATATAAGTCCTGCACAGCCTATGGGGATTTCCATTGCAAGTCCGGTAGGCACAAGATATGTGTCCCCTGCCTCAATTGTAAGGGGAGCGTCTATACATGCGTAAAGGTCTGCGCCTGCCGCAAATTCTGAGCCGTATGTGGGTATTGTTGCATTATCATTCAGTTTTTTTACATTTACATTCATCGTCTGTATCATTTTATATTTCCCTCCTGGTTCCAAAGTACGGTTTTTCCTTCCACAAGTGATTTTTTCACGTCAATTATTCTCTGATTTGAGGAGCCTCTGAAGCGAAGGGATAAATCCTTTAAATCCTCCTCAAATTTTCCATCAACAAGGATGTCAATATAGGATATAAGCTCTCTCGTTTCGGGCCACATCACCATCATTTTTTCCTGTATATCCCGCTCGAAATCAAAGCCTGTATAACACCACACATTTTTGTCGGGATACATTTCATCAAAACGTCTTAAAAGGGGCAGCAGTCCCTGCTGATTGCCGTATTCAAGTGGTTCGCCGCCTAGCAGTGAAAGCCCCTGTATATAATCAGGCTTAAGGCTTTCAAGTATCCTGTCTGCATCCGCTTTTGTAAATACTTTTCCGTAGTTGAAATCCCATGCAACTTCATTAAAACATCCCTTACAGTGGTGGTTGCAGCCTGACACGAAAAGGGAAACTCGAATTCCCGTGCCGTTGGCAACATCAAATTCTTTTATATCAGCGTAATTCATTTTGTGTTCCTTTCGATTATTACAAACATAACGGCACTTAAGCTCACCAATGCATGGTTCGTTAAGTGCCGGAATGTTTAACGGTCTTTACAGATGAAGCACCCTTGATTTAATTTCTTTAGTCTTACCCACATTCCAAAAGTTTTCTCCAAGGTAGCCACATGTACGTCTTGTCACGTTCATTTTTGAGTGGTCCTTGTTTCCACACTGTGGGCATTCCCATTCGTTGTCGTCATTGACTATTATTTCTCCATCATAATCGCATACATGGCAGTAGTCTGATTTTGTGTTAAATTCAGCATACTGAATATTGTCGTAAATAAATCTTACAACCTCCTCGAGAGCCTCTAGATTATGTCTCATATTTGGTATCTCCACATAGGAAATTGCTCCTCCTGAGGATATTGTCTGGAACTGGCTCTCAAACCTGAATTTGCTGAAGGCATCTATTTTTTCACGCACATCAACATGGTATGAATTTGTATAGTAGCCCTTGTCGGTAACGTCCGGTATTGTTCCGAAACGCTCCTGGTCAATCCTTGCAAATCGGTAGCATAATGATTCGGCAGGGGTTCCGTATAATGCAAAGCTTAAGCCTGTTTCTGCTTTCCATGTGTCGCAAGCCTTGCGGAGCCTTTTCATAACCTTAAGTGCAAATGTTTCGCCTTCCGGGGTTGTATGGCTCACACCTTTCATAAGCTTTGTGACTTCATATAAGCCTATATAACCAAGAGAAATGGTTGAGTAGCCGCTTGTTAAAAGCTTGTCAATTTTTTCGCCCTTTTTCAGTCTTGCAATGGCACCGTATTGCCAGTGAACAGGACTTACATCTGAGGTGATTCCCATAAGCGCACGGTGACGGCACATTAATGCCTCATAGCAAAGATCAAGCCGTTCGTCAAGGAGCTTCCAAAATTTGTTTTCATCGCCCTTTGCAATAATGCCAACCTGAGGAAGGTTAAGGCTTACAACACCCTGATTGAAGCGTCCCTCCCATTTGTAATTGCCTTCCTCGTCCTTCCAAGGAGAGAGGAAGGAACGGCAACCCATACATGAGAATACATTTCCCTCATAAGTTTCACGCATCTTTTTAGCTGAAATATAGTCAGGATAAAGTCTCTTTGCAGAGCACTTAACCGCAAGCTTTGTTATATAATCATATTTTCCACCCTTTAAGCAGTTATGCTCGTCAAGTACATATATAAGCTTAGGAAATGCAGGGGTTACATAAACGCCCTTTTCATTTTTTATTCCCTCAAGTCGTTGTCTTAATATTTCTTCTATTATAGTTGCATTTTCTTCTACATACTCATCCTTAGGGTCAAGGTTAAGAAAAAGTGTTACAAATGGTGATTGTCCGTTTGTAGTCATCAGGGTATTTATCTGATATTGAATTGTCTGTACGCCTGAACGTAACTCGTCCCTTAATCTGTCACGTGCCATTTTTTCAAGAATTTCATCATCTATACTGTCACCGTAATCTTCAACAAGCTTGGTTTTATATTTGTCGTAGCTCCTGCGGAGATACTTGCCCAAATGTCTTATATCGACTGACTGACCGCCGTACTGGCTGCTTGCGACAGAGGATATAATCTGCGTCATTACGGTACATGCAACCTGAAAGCTTTTAGGGCTTTCTATAAGCTTTCCATTCATTACCGTGCCGTTGTCAAGCATGTCACCTATGTTGATAAGACAGCAGTTAAATATCGGTTGAAGGAAATAATCTGCATCATGGAAGTGTATTGCACCTTCATCATGTGCCTTGGATATCTTTTCAGGAAGAAGAACCCTTCTTGTAAGATCCTTTGAAACCTCGCCTGCAATAAGGTCTCTCTGTGTGGAGGCAACCGTTGCGTTTTTATTTGAATTTTCCTCCATAACATCCTTGTTTCTATTCTGAATAAGACTTAAAATAGAATCATCCGTTGTGTTTGCCTTTCTGACAAGCTCACGTGTGTAACGATATATAATGTAGGTCTTGGCAAGAACAAATTTCTTGTCATCCATAAGATTCTGCTCGATTATGTCCTGAATGTCCTCGACAAGCATTCGTGAACGGTTTTTTGCTTCAATCCCCTCAACTATTTCTTCTATTTTGTCATCCGTAACCTTTTCACAAGGTTCTACTTCAGCATTTGCCTTCTGAATGGCAGTAACAATTTTTGTTCGGTCATAGGTGACTGTATGACCGTCCCTTTTGATTACTTTCATAGTGCATCTCCTAACATAAATATTGGTAATGGTTTTTCCCCCATGGATTGTTATTATAACACCTAAAATATAACATGTCTACTAAATATTGTGCTGTTTTTTAAAAAATTACAATATGTAGTGCTTTGACTAAAAAACACGAGAGACTTCAAAAACCTTTAAAAACAAAGGGTTCACAAAAATTACACTTTATTTTTTAACGAAAGTGTGATATAAAAGTTTAGTAATATATAGTATATCAATGGAAGGAATATTTATTATGAATAAAAAGAAAAAATATGCTGTCAGCATATTGGCATTTTCAATGGGACTTACCCTGCTGTCAGGCTGTGGCAAGGACAAAGGTATGAAACCGGAGGATATGATAGATAAATACTCAGCCATGTGTACGTTAGGAGAGTACAAGGGTGTTGAATATACGGCTTCGGTAACAGAGGTTACCGATGACATGGTGCAGGCACAGGTTGACAATCTGCTCTCCCAATATTCGGTTTCTGAGCCTCTTGCGTCAGGTAAGGTTCAGAGTGGTGATATTGTAAATGTAGATTTTGTAGGCTCCGTTGACGGTGTAGAGTTTGAGGGAGGTTCTACGCAGGGACAGGGCACTGATTTAACACTTGGTCAGGGAAGAATGATACCGGGCTTTGAGGACGGCATTATTGGACATGAGATTGGGGAAAACTTTGATATTGACGTAACTTTCCCTGAGGGTTATGAAAATAATCCTGATCTTGCAGGAAAGGACGCAGTGTTCAATATTACAATAAATTCATGTCAAAGGGTAACCTATCCGGAGTATACAGATGAATTTGTTGCATCCTACACAGATGCGGCTTCAAGGGAGGAATACGAGACAAACACAAGAAACAGTCTTGAGGAATATTATAGTAATACAAATAAAAGTGCAAACAGAACGGCAGTTATGACCGTAATCATTAACAATACTACAATTATTGAGTATCCGGAACAGGAGATGCAAAAGCTTGTAGACGAGACTGTAAAAAATGTTGAGGATGAAGCTAAGACATACGGATATGACTTGGAGCTCTATGTAACAGCAGTTTACGGAATGGCTTCAGAGGAGGCTTTTGTAAATTACATTTCGGGTCTTGTTGAGGATTATCTCAAGGAGAAAATTGTCGTGTGTGCAATAGCAAAGGCTGAGAATATTGAGATAACTGACGAGGATATTGAGAAGGCAGAAAAAATGGTTATGGATGCATATGGCATTGATGATACGGAAGAACTTTATGAGCAGTATACAAGGGATGATATAACCTACTATGCAATTGCCGAAAAGGTATTTGATTTTGTACTGGAAAACGCAACTCCTGTTACAGGACAGTAAATGTTTTTTGCTGATATCTGATACATGGCAGCGGAGGTTTGTCCTTGACAAGCTACACTATATAATGGTATGATGCGAAATGCATGGGCAGTTGTGGCGGAATTGGCATACGCGCATGATTCAGGTTCATGTCCGCTTACGCGGGTGTGGGTTCAAGTCCCATCAACTGCACTAAAAGGTGCGAAGCAGAACACAAGAGGTTCATGCTTCGCACCTTTTTTCTTTTGTTGCTTAATACCCTTAAAAATAGTATAATAAAGCTAGTCGGCAATTTTTTTACACTAGGATTTTGAGAGGAATTTTAACGGATAAATATGAGCATGGAAAAACATATTTGGGGAAAAGTTAATAGTGAATACATAAAAGATTGTGTGCTGAAGGACCATAAAAAATATACCGGCAGGCTTCCTTCGGGAATAATAAGGGAGATTGCAAGAAATTTTCAGATGGATGAGCTGGAGGAGGACGGATGTAAATGCTACAGGATACATCCTAACAAAAATTTTAACGGTGTATATATTTTTTATTTGTATGGGGGTTATATGTGCAAGCATATAACTGCTGCGCAGTGGGAATTTATATTAAAGCTTGCAAAAAATATGAATTCAGGTGTTTTCGTGCCTATGTATCCCTTAGCGCCCGAGGCATCATGCCGTGATACGTTTAACATGCTGCAAAGGACATATGCAACCCTTGCAATGGGATATGATATAAAAAGACTTGTTTTAATGGGGGATTCATCCGGTGCGGGGCTTGCTTTGTCCCTTGCCATGATTGCGTGGAAGGAGGGCTATAGAAAGCCGGACCAGCTTGTGTTATTATCACCATTAATAGACGCAGAGTTTTTTGACATGGAATTGGAGAAGCAGGTAAAAAATAAGGGCAACGTAAAAAAGGGATATTTTTTTAATGATGCCGCCAAGGAATTTATAAATATAAACTGGGTTAAGGATTATGCGGTAAAAACCGAGTATACAAGTCCTTTTTATGAGGATTATACAGATATATGTGATGATGTTGTTATTTTTTCGGGAATAAAAGATATTTTCAACTGTTATGCAAGAGCATTTTATAATAAAGCTAAGCTTCAGGGAGTGAATATACGCTTTTTCGAGTTTGAGAGGGCGGACTATGACTTTATGTTTCACAACAGCAAGGCTTCAAGGGATGCATTTGGGTATTTGGAGGACGTACTAAACGGAAGCTATGAAAACTCTTTGGCAGAGCTGTATCCTGTAAAGATGATGGCGGGATGGACGAAAAAGTATTCTGATATTATAAAGGATGAGTGGGCTGAACGATTTATATACAACAATAACATAGATTTTTCGTCATTAAAAACACATATAAGCCAATACAGAAACCTTATGCTTGCATCTGTATGTAATGCCTGTGACACAAAGGTCAGAAGGTTTATTATGCAATTTCCAAATGCGTCGATAATAAATTTAAAATGCGGGCTTGGGAATATGTTTGCAAGGCTTGATAACGGAAGAATACAGTGGTACAACGTGGACACTCACAATATTATGTCGGTGCGCCGCTCCATGTACGGGGAACGTGAGCGTGAGAAAACCATAGGCAGGGACATTATGGATTTTACATGGCTTGAAGAGATTAACTGTAGGCGTAATAAGGGCGTTATGTTTGTATGTAATGAGTCCCTTTCTTATTTAAGAGTGAATGAGGTAAAAGAGCTTGTCCAAAACATATACTGTAAGTTTCCGGGGGCGGAAATCGTATTTATTGCCTCCAGCACCGGTGCAAATATGTATACAAATTTTATGTACAGAAATAACGCAATATACACGGACAAAAAGAGATTTTTCATGAATAATACGCAAAAGGTTATAGGCGAGTGGGGAACCGATTACAAGATTATGGAAGAAGAACCTGTAATGAATTTTGCAAAAACCCAGGAAAAGCTTAAATTTTCAACAAAGTTTGCCATGAAATACAATAAAATAGCATATAATCACAAGGTTATTCATGTCAGACTTGGAAGTGAAGCCTATGAAATATTAATTTGAACATACAGTTAAATAAGGAGAAAACATGCTTGTTGCAGATAATTTAGTTAAAGTCTTTGTAAAAAATGAAAAACGTGGAAGAAAGACTGAATTTAATGCCGTTGACGGCATTTCCATTCAGGTGGCTGAGGGTGAAATTGTAGGTGTATTAGGAGCCAACGGTGCAGGGAAGACTACCCTTCTTCGTATGCTGGGGGGACTTATGAAGCCTACAACAGGAGAGGTGACTTTTCTGCTTGACGGTGAGCCGCTTCTTGACGAGCTTAAAATCAAGGGGCAGATTGGGTATCTTTCGGGTAATACCAAGTTGTATGGAAGATTAAGCACAAGAGAGCTGCTTTCAATGATAGGATGCATACATGGACTTGACAATTCGGAAATAGAAAAGCGCATAGATGAAATATCTGATGTTTTGAATATGGGCGATTTTATAGACAACAGAATCGAAAAGCTTTCTACGGGTCAGACACAGAGGGCGTCAATTTCAAGATGTCTTATTCACAATCCCAGAATGTATATATTTGACGAACCTACACTTGGACTTGATATTATAAGCAGCAGTGCCATTATTGAGTTTATGAAGAATGAAAAAAAATCGGGCAAGGGAGTAGTTTATTCAACTCACTACATGGAGGAGGCAGAATATCTCTGTGACAGGATTGTTATGATAGACAAGGGAAAGATTGTAAAAATGGGAACCCTTGACGAGCTTAAAATGGAAACAGGAAAAGAAAATTTAAGGGAAACATTTGGCAGTCTGATTGGCAGTAAGGAGGCTTTATATGAATAGCAGAGTAATTAAAAGCCTTTATAAAAAAGAAATGCTGGATGTTTTAAGGGATAAGAAAACCGTTGTAATGATGCTTGTTGTCCCTTTGGTTTTATATCCTCTTGTTATGGTTCTCTCCTTACAGCTTATGACGGGAATAACAAAAAGCATTACAACAAGTACCTACAGAATATGTCTTGATTTTGAGGGCAGTGAGGAATATGAGGAGCTCTTTAAGGATTTAGGTGACAAGGAGTATTCATTTGAGATAATTGACTGCGATAATCCCATATCGGCCATGGAAAAGGAGGAGGTTGACGCAGTTATTAAAATGGAATTGACCTCGGGCATGGAGAATTTTGAGGTTATCTACCTGTCATCGGTTAATAAATCTTCATACTGTGCGGACATGGTTTCAGACACCTTACAAAAATATTCACTTCAATTAACCAAAAAGCGTCTTGAGGAGGCAGGTCTTGATGTAGACAATACCTTAAATCCTGTTAAGATAAAATTTAACGACCGGTCAACAAACGAGGAGACAGCAGGAAGCCTGCTTGGAACAATTATTCCTTTCATGCTTGTGATGAGCCTTCTTATGGGAACCATGTATCCGGCAATCGACACAACTGCCGGGGAAAAGGAGCGGGGAACACTTGAGACAATGCTCACACTCCCCGTAACGAATAAGGAGCTTATAACAAGTAAATTTCTTGCTGTGGGAACAATCGGAATTGTATCCGCTGTTTTAAATATTATATCTATGGCAGGTGTTGGAGCCTATATGTACAGCATGGTTACTTCCATGGTGGCGAACAATGGCACAATAAGACTGTCGAGATTTTTACCTGCCATATTGGTGGGAATTCTTTGTATTTTCGCATTTGCGGTATTTATAAGCGCCATATCAATGTGTGTGTGTGCACTTGCAAAATCCTACAAGGAGGCAAATAACTATCTCACACCTCTTACCCTTGTTGTAATGTTTGCATCCTTTATAGGCTTCATACCAAACGTGACACTGAATACTAACACTGCAATTATCCCGGTTGCAAATGTCTGTCTGCTTGTAAGAGATTTGCTGGCATTTAAGTATGATATAGGCATGATTGCCCTTGTGCTTTTTGTAAATGTTGCTTACGGGGTTGTATCAGTTATGCTGCTTGCAAGGATATATAACAGTGAGGCGATTATTTTCGGTGACGGAAGCGGCGGAATACAGATATTTGAAAAGAGGGTAAATATAAAGAAAGGGACATATCCTCAGGTACAGGATGCATGGCTTGTTATCATAATTACGGCAATGCTTGTAATTTATGCAGGAGGTGCCATGCAGTTGAAATTAGGCTTATACGGACTGCTCTTTACACAGCTTATTATATTTGCCGTTCCGTTTGGTTTTGCCTGCTACACAAAAAAAGATATAAGGGCTACATTTAAGCTGAAGGGCTGCTCACCGAAATATTTTGTATCCGCTATATTTCTTATTATTGGTGGTATTATGGTGGGTATGGTTGCCTCAGAGCTTTCCGCTTATTTGTTTAAGTCCAGTGCGGTGGATGCCGCCGAAAGCATGAATGATATTATTGGAGACCGTTTTCTGCCGGCACTTTTAATAATTGCATTGGCACCGGCTTTGTGTGAGGAGCTTATGTTCCGTGGATATGTTCTCGGAAGCATGACGGCAAAATACAAAATGAGCAGTGCTATTATAGTAAGCGCAGTGATTTTCGGACTTTACCATATGAGTGCGTCAAAATTTCTGACAACGACGATTTTAGGTGTGTTGCTCTGTTATATAGCTGTACAGTCAGGAAGCATCCTGCCTGGTATGCTTATGCATTTTATAAATAATGCCCTTTCCTGTATTGTTATGTTTTACCCTGAGAAGGCCAGTAAGCTACTGCCGATAATTGTAAAGGACAGAATAGGCATATCTGACATGCTGCTGCTTGCGGCAGCGGGAATCATGCTTATTTTGGCGGGCGTGTGGATTGGAAGAAAACGGTCGGTTGTTTAAATTTTAAAAATATGATACTATGTCCAAAAGGATGGATGAAGTTTTATGAGAATAGACGTAAGAAAAGTTGCACTTGCAATTGCTTCAGTAGCAGTGCTTATAGCAATCGGAATTATAATAGGTATAAATATAAATATTACAAGGGTGCGCCCTGAGCTTACAGCTGTATATGAGAAATCCTGGTATATGCAGCAAAAGGACGAGGGACAGATGATATATGCCAATTTTTGGGATTTTATAGATGCCAGCTACATAATCGTTGGAACACCTCCGGATTGTCAGTTTTATAAAATAGTAACTGAGATACCGAGAAATGATTATGACAATGAAATGTTTTATATCGATTATGATGATAAAATGTTTTATCATGACGTTGACGGAAATCGCGCATCAACAATTGCCATTGATGTGTCGGAGTTTCAGACAGATATAAACTGGGCGGCTGTAAGGGAATCTGGCGTTCGTGTCGTAATGATAAGGGTCGGCTACAGGGGATATGGCTCAGGAAAGCTTGTGGAGGATGCAAAATTCAGGGAATATGTGGAGGGTGCATTAAGTGAAAATCTGCGTGTGGGCGTATATTTCTATACACAGGGTATAAGTATGGAGGAAGGCATCGAGGAGGCACGATTTGTTCTTGATATTATAAAGGATTATAACATAACATGCCCCGTGGCCATTGACACGGAGGCGTTATATGTGGATGATGCAAGAACGAATGATCTTGATAATGCGGCAAGGACAGATGTTGTTGTCGGCTTTTGCGATACGATTAAGGAAGCGGGCTATACGCCGATGATATATACAAACAGAAACTGGCTTGTGCAAATGCTTGATGTGACAAGACTGGGCGGATATAAAATATGGTATGCCCATTACACAAACCAGCCGGATTTACCATATGAATATATAGGATGGCAGTATACGGATTCAGGTACGCTTAATGGTGTAGGCGGAAGCGTGGACTTAAATGTATGGTTTGAGTAATGACGCATCCTATCGCTGGCCAATTGGCACATAAGACTTCTCAACAGCCACTGACTTATATGCCGGTCTTATTATTTTATTTGCATTTATAAGCTCCTCAATGCGGTGGGCACTCCAGCCTGCTATACGTGCAACTGCAAAAAGAGGAGTGTAAAGCTCATCAGGAAGTCCCAGCATGCTGTAGACAAAACCACTGTAGAAATCCACATTTGGGCTTACGCCCTTATAAATCTTTCTTTTATCTGCAATGACCTCCTTTGCTATACGGGCAACATTTTTGTAAAGCTGATATTCGTCCTGTTTGCCCTTCTCATCGGAAAGACGTCCCACAAATTTTTCAAATATATTTGCTCTCGGGTCGGAGATGGAGTAAACGGCATGTCCCATTCCGTATATAAGCCCTGTTTTATCAAACGCTTTTTTGTCAAGTATGTTACAGAGATACGTGCGTATAGCATCCATGTCATCCCAGTTTTTAATGTGCTTTTTAATATCGTCGAACATTTTCTTAACCTTCACATTTGCACCGCCGTGCTTTGGTCCCTTAAGTGAGCATAAGGATGCCGTTACGGATGAGTAGGTATCCGTGCCTGAGGAGGTTACGACATGGGTTGTAAATGTAGAGTTATTTCCGCCGCCATGCTCTGCGTGAAGCACGAGGGCAAGGTCTAATATCATAGCCTCTGTTTTTGTGTACGACTTATCCTTTCTTAATAGTCTTAAAATGTTCTCTGCAGTTGAAAGCTCCGGCTTTGGATTATGTATATAAAGTCCATGTCCCAAATCGTAATGTCTGTATGCCAGATAAGAATAAACGGCAATAAGAGGAAAATTCGCAATAAGCTCAATGCTCTGACGCAGGACATTTGGAATGGATATATCTGCGGTCGCTTTGTCATATGAGCTTAAAGTAAGAATACTTTTTGCCATGGAATTCATAACATCCCTACTTGGATTTTTCATGATAACGTCCCGCACGAAATGCTGCGGTAAATGTCTGTAAGACCCCAGCAGGGCTGTAAAATCCTTAAGAGCCTGTTCACTTGGAAGCTCACCAAATAAAAGGAGATAAACACATTCCTCGTATCCGAATCTATTCTCGCTTATGAAGCCCTTAACAAGGTCATATATATTTATCCCACGATAATAAAGCTCGCCCTCAATTGGCGTTGAAACTCCATCAATAACACGTGAGGAATTGATTGTGGATATTTCCGTAAGACCTGTGAGCACACCCTTTCCGTCAAGGTCACGCAGCCCACGCTTTACCTCATATTTTGTGTAAAGATTGGAATCAATTACATCATGAGCCTCACAAAGCTTGGACAATTTATATATTTCCGGTGTAACCGCTGAAAAATCAGTAGTATTCATTAACATCACTCCTTATAAACATTGTATATGTGGAATTGCAGTCTTATATGATATGACTGCATATTAGGTAACTGTTACAATAAGAATCTTTTGTTGAACAATTGGAATAATCAATACTATAATACAAAATTTGGAATAATGCAAGCTTATATTAGTTTAAAAATGAACAATAGAGGGGGAATATACAGGTTAATGTGACAAATGTCATATGAAATAATTATTTAGTTCACTTACATTTTTAGGGAAAATCCGTACAATAATCTTTATATAAAAAATTTATTTTTTGCAATATCAACAATATTATTTTTAAGGAGGCATACATGGAAAATACAGTTGTGAAAATAGAAAATCTGGTAAAGAGGTACAAGGAAACACTTGCCTTAGACCATTTTAACCTTGAGATAAGGGAAGGGGAAATATTCGGGCTTTTAGGTCCCAACGGCTCAGGAAAAACAACAACAATGAACTGCATACTGGCACTTCTTACATACGATAAGGGCTCAGTTGAGGTTTTTGGAGGGAAGATGACCCCTGACAATATTGAGGCAAAAAGAAATATAGGGGTGGTAATGCAAAATGTTGCTGTATATGATGAGCTTACCGTTTACGAAAATATAGATTATTTCTGCGGATTATATGTAAAGGATAAGGCGACAAGAAAAAAATATGTTGATGAAGCCTTGGATTTTGTTGATTTACAGGATTTTAAAAAATTTTATCCAAAGAAGCTGTCAGGAGGACTGCTTAGAAGGCTTAACATTGCCTGCGGAATCGCCCACAAGCCAAAGCTTATTTTCTTAGATGAACCTACTGTTGCAGTTGACCCCCAGAGCCGTAACAAGATACTGGAAGGAATTGTGGAGCTTAATCGGCGGGGGGCAACAATTATTTACACCTCCCATTATATGGAGGAGGTTGAACAGATTTGTACAAGAATTGCAATTATGGATAAAGGGAAAAATATTGCACTTGGCACAAAGGATGAGCTGAAAAAGATGATAAAAAACACGGAAACCATAATAATAGAGGCAATAGATATAAGCAGTGAGGATAAGAAAAATATTCAGGCACTCAACCATGTTTATGAGGTTAATACCGAGGGGGATAAGCTTACGATAAAGTGCAGCGGAGGAAAGCATAACCTTATAAGAGTGCTTGATTATATAAATGAAAAGGATATACCGTGCGGAAGGGTATATTCGGAGCTGCCGACCTTAAATGATGTTTTTCTTGAGATAACAGGAAAAGAGTTAAGGGATAAGGAGGCATAAATGAAAACATTTATACACAATTTTAAGTACACCATAAAAATAATAATTCACAACAAAACCCAGATGATGTGGAGTGTTGTCTTTATCATAGCCCTGGGAACACTGTTTTATGCAACCTTTGGGAACATATATGAGAAGGATGAAATGCTTCATTCCATAAGGGTAGCAGTTGTTATTGATGATGAGAACGTTAAACAAAATTTTGATGATATTGCTGCAAATATAAGCCTTGATGGGGAGGAACGGCTACTTGACGTTGCAGGGGTATCAGGAATGGGGGAAGCGGAGGAACTGCTTGCTGATGGGGAAATAAGAGGAATATTTTACTCTGAACAGGGGGAGCTTAAGCTTATTGTCAAAAATGAGGGTGTAAAGGAAAGCATTTTAACATCAATAACGGGACGGTACCATCAGGTTGTAACCGTTGTTGCCGATTTGTCAGAGACGGCGCCTGAGAAAATACCGGATGCCATGTCCGGGCTTTTAACGGGCGAAAATAAAAATACTGAGAAGAAAATGTCGGACGGAAACGGAGATTTTTATATTCAATATTTTTATAATCTTATTGCCATGGCATGTCTTATGTCGGTAAATGCAGGTATTGCGTTTGCGGTGAGCAATCAGGCAAACTTAAGCAGTATAGGAGCAAGAAAATGCATATCGGGAGCAGTATCCTTTACACAGACCGTTTCAGGGCTTCTTGCAACGGTAATTACGCAGACAATATGCGCGCTTTTGGGACTTTTCTATCTCATAATCATTGGGGTTGATTTTGGGAGTCAGTCAGGATACACTGGACTGATGATATTATGCGGATGCCTGACGGGAACCTGTCTTGGATTTTTCATAGGCAGCATTGGAAGGCTGTCAAGAGGCGCAAAGGAAGTTACTGGAACTGCAATCGTAGTGGGAACGGCATTTTTAAGCGGTCTTATGATTGGGGACATGAGAATGGTAGTTGAGGAAAAATGTCCCGTTATAAATAAAATTAACCCGACGGCACTTATAGCGGATTCCTTTTATTCACTTGAGATATATGACACCTACGATAGGTATTTTAGAAATTTAGTCACTCTTTTAATAATAGCAGCCCTTTGTGTTATCGGAGGAGCATTGGTGGGAAGGAGAAAAAGGTATGCAAGTATTTAATACGTTTTTTAAAATAGTAAAAAAACAGCTTCCGGTCACCATGGTATATATTGGTATATTTTTGATTTTGTGCGTTATGATGGGAAGCTCCCAGCGTGAGGGCGCAGGCTCCTACACTGCAAGCTCATGCACCCTTGTCATTGTGGATAATGATAAGAGTGAGGCTTCGGGTAAGCTTTCCGATTATCTGTCGGGAATACATGATGTAAAATATGAGGAATATACGGATGAACAGATACAGGATTATCTTTATTATCATAAAATAGATTATGTACTGTATATTGAGAAGGGCTATGAGACTACAGGGGAGCTTACCAACATTAAACGCCCCGGTACAAGTGTGGGAATTTACGTTGATAACCAGATTTCCATGTACGAAACTAATATGAGGACACTTCTTACGGCAGGATATTCCGTTGATGATGCGTATGCCCTGACCTTAAAGGCATTGGATAGTGAAGGTCTTGTCAGGCTTTCTGTGGGAAGTGCAAAGAAGCCCGCAATATATTACTACTTCTCATATGTACCCTATGTAATAATCAGCATTATGTTTTTCATAATTACGCCTGTCATAGTTGCCTTCAATAAGAAGGATGTAAATGATAGATTGAATGTGTCACCTGTATCGCTCAGAAGTAAAAACATGCAGATTATTTTGGGAGCAGTGATAATAAGTCTTTTTGTATGGTTGGTATTTATTGTCATGGCATGTTTGATGGGATATGGTGAGTTTAAGGATAAGCTTTTTAAGGTTGGATTAAACAGTCTTGCCCTTACCATTACCTCAACGGCAATGGCAACTATAATGGGGAATTTTGGAGTGTCAAACGATACAAAAAACATTATAGCAAACATTGTGGGTCTTGCAATGAGCTTTTTGGGTGGTGTATTTGTACCTGTCAGCATGTTTGGTGAGGGAATGCTTGCAGTTGCAAAATTCATGCCTACATATTGGTATATTGATACGAACGATAAAATATTTGGAGGCGGAAGTATAAGCGATATAGCAGGAGGCTTAGGAATCGAGCTTTTGTTCGCACTGGCATTTTTCATGGTAGCAGTTGTGGTGTCTAAGAGAATGAGAGTTGCAAGGAGCAGCTAGAATATAATGGAGCTGTTGCGCTAAGAGTATTTATGGTATAATAAATATTCCTAATGCGACAGCTCTTTGTTCTGTAAAATTGGGTTGAAGCAGTAATAATTTGAAAGAATACAAAGGATGATTACGGAATCAAATGATTTTATGGAGGGATTACAGATGGGACTTATAATAGGATATCAGGGACATGGAATCGGATATTTGGGGCTTGCATTTGGCTTTGGTTTTGTTATAGGTATATTTATTGCAAGCTTTATTGGTGCGTTGATTGGACTGTTTGTGACAATGATAAACGGATTTGAATTTAAGTATTTCAGAACACTGTTTTTTGATATTTCTGATGTCAACGGAAAGATAAAATTTACAATAAGAAAATTCACCCCTATTTCTCAGTACCAAACAATAAAGACTGGTCTTACGGATAAAGCGGATATAATGATTTCCGTTATGCAGCTTGCGGTTATGTGGGCTGTGTCCATATTGATATTTGTTCTGGCGCTTTTCGGTGCTCAGGGACAGGTTTATGATTTTTATGAAGATAATGTCTATAGCATTTTTATGGGGATAGCTTCTGCAGTAATGTTTCAAAGTGTGTGTATAACCTTTCTTACAATCTCCGCTCATGTAAATGCAAAGAAAAACCTAAGAGGACGGCTAAAACAAATTAGCAGGGCATGGATTAATGGAAAACGGCTTGAGGATATGGAGCTTCCGCCCCATGAGCAGCTTGGCCTAAAAACGACAAAATATGATTTATTACTCTATGAAAACCTTAGGTTCATGCAGAAGCTTTCTTTTGGTCTTTATAGTGAGCTTTTGCCCATCGTTGAGTTTCTTGAGGGCAATCTGACGAAGGGATATATAAGGTCAGAGGCATCGGTATACTGCGCTATTATATTCTATTACTCCTACATAAACCGCAACGCTGAAAAGGCTGTCTATTATTTTGGTGAGGCAGAGGATGACCTGAAGCATGATATGGACAGCAACGGAAGACGGGTTATGGCATATTATGAGTATTACATTTTAGGGCAGAAGGAGCAGGCTAAAAAGACGGCTATGGATGGTCTTAAGGTGATTGACAAATTTTCCATATGTCATGGGGAAAGAGAACAGGAGAGAAAACTGCTGGAGTACATATTGTATGAGGCAGAGTAAAAATATGGCAAACGGAGGAAGGATGATATGTCACATATTATAGACAGGCTTATCCTATTGTTTTTATCACTGTACCTGTTTTATTTTTTTTCAGGAGAAAATGCCACGGCACAGCTTCTTGAGGTAAAGGAAATTTATGTAAGTCCTGTGGTGTTAGTTCTTATTTTAGTAATAGTTGTGAGCCTGCTGTGCTATGTTGACAGCAGGAAAAATAAAGGTATAATAGTGCTTGTTTACAGCTTGGCGGCGGTTTTTATGCCGTCGCTTGCCATTTTATCCCCTGCTGTTATATATGATATATATGGCGGCCGCTTTATCCTTCAGGCGATTATAATGGTTATGGCAATTGTAAATGCAGGGGGATATTATTCGGTAAAAATGCTTGTGGGAGTAGTTATAGTAACATGTCTTTCCTGTATTTTGAATGACAAAAGCACAAAAATCGAAATGCTTTCTACTAAGGTTAAAAGAATACGTGATGACGTACAGGAAAAAAATATACTGCTTGCAGAAAGTAATAAGAGCCTCATTGAAAAGCAGGACAATGAACTTTATGTGGCAACCCTAAAAGAACGGAACCGAATAGCAAGGGATATACACGATAATGTGGGACATATGCTTACACGCTCCATTTTGCAGACTGGAGCGCTTATGACAATCTATAAGGAGGAGCCGTTACACGGACAGCTTTATGCCGTAAAGGAAAGTCTTGACATTGCCATGAACAACATAAGGGAAAGTGTCCATGACCTCCATGATGAGTCAATAGACTTAAAACAGGCGGTAAGCGACGTACTGCTGCCCCTCAAAGAAAAATTTGAATATAAATTTGATTATGATATATCACACAGTGTTGAACGGCAGTATAAATATGCAATTATTGGAATTGTAAAGGAGTCGGTATCTAATATAGTAAAATACAGCAAAAATGATATGGTTGACATAATACTAAGAGAGCACCCTGCAATGTATCAATTGATTGTGCATGACTATTCAAATCAGGCAGGCGGGAATACTGCACACTATGCAAAATCAGACCTGGGTATTGGACTGCAAAACATGCGTGACAGGGTCAGTGCATTAAATGGTAATATAACAATAACTACAGAAAAAGGATATAAAATATTCGTCACCCTGCCAAAGGAGAAATAGTGTATTATGCAAGGATATACAAAGAACATATAAAGAGCATAACATTATAACAGGACTGTTAAGCTGTAAGTATAGGAAAAACATAAGTGGAGGATAACATGTATAACATACTTTTAGTGGAGGACGACCTTCATATACGAGAGGCAATTATGGACTACTTTTCCGAAAAGGGCAGTGACAGTATGAAAATGTACTCTTCCATTGACGGCAACCGGGGGCTTGAAATGATATATGAGCAGGAATTTGATCTTGTTCTCCTTGATATTATGCTTCCGGGACTGGATGGCTTTTCCTTATGTCGGGAAATAAGAAGGAAAAGCACCGTTCCGATTATATTTCTTACTGCAAAGGCAAGAGAGCAGGACGTGCTTTTAGGCTATGACCTTGGCTGTGATGATTACATGGTAAAGCCTTTTTCTCTTGCAGAGCTGTTTGTTAAGGTGGTTGCCATGCTGAAACGCTCAAAGGGACTTGTAGGTGCAAGTATGCTTACATGCGGTGACATTTCCCTTAATCCGGCAACATATGTTGTCCGGGTATCGGAAAATGAGGTAAAGCTTCCGCCGAAGGAGTATACTTTATTAAAATATTTATTGGAGCGAAAGGGCAAGGTTATTGACAGGGAAACACTGCTTGTAAATATATGGGGCTATGATTTTGACGGAAACGACAGGGTTGTGGATAATCACATAAAAAAACTGAGAAAAGCTCTGGGGGCTTCCGGCAGTAACATAAAGACAATTATATCAAAGGGCTATAAGATTTCGGAGGATTAATATGAGGGTCGTTTTAATAGATGATGATGCGCTTGTTGTGGTATCACTGAAAGCCATACTTGAGGCAAATGCAGATATAGAGGTTGTCGCCATGGGACACAGTGGTGAGGAGGCAATAAATTTATATGAGCAGTACAAGCCTGATGTTTTGCTGATGGATATAAGGATGAATGGTATGAGCGGACTTAGCGCCGGGGAAGAAATACTTGGGAAGCATAATGATGCAAGGATACTGTATCTTACAACTTTTATGGATGACGAATATATAGTAAGGGCGCTTAATATAGGAGCAAGGGGGTACATTTTAAAGCAGGACTTTGAGGGAATCGTGCCGGCGCTTATGGCTGTGGCAAAGGGACAGAGTGTGTTTGGACAGGATATTGTTGAAAAGCTTCCTTGCCTTATGAGTAAAAAGGAAGCCTTTGATTATAAAAGGTTTAACCTGACGGATAAGGAATTTGAGATAATGGAGGAGCTTGCAGCGGGGGAAAGCAATAAGGAAATTGCAACAAAACTTTTCTTGAGCGAGGGTACGGTTAGAAATTACATAAGCACCATATTGGAAAAGCTCGAGCTTCGTGACAGAACCCAGCTTGCAATTTTTTATTATAAAAATAAGGACAACAGTGTAAATTAAAATATCTTATTGAAATTTATATATTTCTACCATAAATTTTAAAAGTTAATTCGTACATTAAGTGAGAGCAATTCTCACGTCATGGTTGGGAGGCTAATTTGTGACAGATGAGGAGTTTACCCTCTGCCTTGACCTCGTTCGAAAGGGTGACAAGGAGGCGCTTAGAAAAATATACGAGGCATACATAAAGCTTATATATGCAGTTGTGTATAATACGGTAGGCAGACGTGAGGATGCAGAGGATATAACCTCTGAATTTTTTATAAAGCTTATTCGTGTGGCAGAGAGCTTTAAAAAGGGCTCACCGCACAAAACATGGCTGGTTACAATAGCAAAAAATATGTCCATTGATTTTTTAAGAAAAAANGGCAGGGAAATTTTAGTTGACATAAGACAAGANGACACGGAACAGANNGAGGATGTCATTGACAAGGCTGNCCNTGGTAAAAATGCAGTANAAAANGGCNCAGGAAACGAAGGCTNNNATGTGGAGAANAAGGCGGTGCTTGCGGAGGATATGCGGCAGGCATTAGAAACACTATCTCCTAAGGAACGGGAGATAGTTCACATGAAGCTTTTGGGAGAGCTTNGGTTTAAGGATATATCAGAGGNCACAAAACAGCCTATGGGTACNGTNACATGGCTGTATAATCAGGGGATAAAAAAGCTAAGGAGGTGNCTGTCNGGCTATGAGGAAGAATGATAATATAGCAGAATTTAACAGTGAAGCTTTGTCAGAGCAGGAAATGAATGCTTACCTTTCCATGACGGATGAGGATACCCCCGATTTGTGGGACAGAATAGAGAAAGGCTTTGCTGAGGAAGCAGAGAATATAAAAAATAGTGAAAATGGCAAGGTTACAACTATTACTTCCAAAAAAATTAAAATAAAGTATATAGGCATACTTGCTGCATGCGTGCTTGCCGTTGTTATAGCAATTCCGGTTTTAGGAGGAATGGGAGGAAGAAAAAAATCTGATGACCATGTCTCCAAGGATTTGGACAATGCTGTCTATGCTGATACGGAATGTGAGCCTATGGAGACCCCAAGTGGGGAAGNNNCNGNTGACCAAAATNGTNNTNNGTNTNATGCTAGNGACTGNTANNCAGAATAATNCTANGNCNGATNNTNCNNNTGATGNGGNAGNCAANNATGNNAANNNTTTATNTCAGGATGCGGAGGAAAGTGTTGCGGAAAATACGGAAAACTCCATTGGAAAATATATTATGATTGACAGCTTTGTTTATGAATATGAGGGAGTATACGTTAATAAACTGCCTGACGGGTATGCCATTATAGGGACAGTTCAGGCTGTAGACAGTGAATATCCGGATGAAAATTTTGAGGGCATGGGTCTTGAAGTCGGACAGAATATATATGGAAGCAGCAGTGAGGAAAGCANTATATATATNGAGGTTCACGAAAATGGATATGAAAAATTTATAAAAAAATAAATTTTGAAAATNATTCCATAAAAATTAAATCCCCTTTCGTATATTGATTATAANAATTAATATACGAAAGGGGATTTTTATTATGAANAAAAGAATTTTNGCAATGNTTATTTCGCTTTGCCTTGTTATTNCCCTNTGGGGNTGNGGACAGAATGAAAGAAAGGATGAGGGTAAGCAAGAACCGGTGAATGATGTTACAGAGGCCTATGAGCCGCCGGTGGATGATATTAAAGAATCCTATGAGCTGCAAATGGATACCGAGNCNGCACAGGGTATGATGACNAATGATGCAATGCTTATGGATGGTTNCTATGAGGACTGTGTTATGCCGTATCCGGGATATGAGGAGGGCTACAATACAAATGAGTATGATGACCTTGCGGAAAATTCATGGATGTCAGTTGCAAATTCGCCGCTTTCCACATTCGGGGCTGATGTTGACACTGCCTCNTATACACAAATTCGAAGCAATATAATGAATGGATATGAGGTTGTTCCGTCACAGGTAAGAATTGAGGAAATGATAAACTATTTCCACTACGATTTTGCTGAACCNAAGGCAGGGGAAAAATTTGGAGTTNATATGGAGTANGCNGACTGTCCTTGGTCNGATGACACAAAGCTTGCGCTTATTTCGGTAAATACGGAGGCTATAGATTTTTCAGAGGCGCCTGCCTCTAACATAGTGTTCCTCATAGATACGTCAGGCTCAATGTTTGATTCAAACAAACTGCCGCTTGTACAGCAGGCTCTTTGTATGCTTGCGGAAAATCTTACGGAGAAGGACANCATTTCCATAGTNACCTATGCAGGAAGCGATGAGGTCGTTTTGGAGGGAGCGAAGGGAAATGATTACTACACGATAACGAAAGCAATTGAAGGACTTGAGGCATATGGNTCAACTAATGGTTCAGCGGGAATAAATACCGCATACCAAATAGCGGAAAAGTATTTCATAAAGGGTGGAAATAACAGGGTTATATTGGCCACCGACGGAGATTTNAATGTTGGAGTAACAAGTCAGGGCGAGCTCGAAAGGCTTATAACCGAGAAGAAGGAAACGGGTGTATTCTTAAGCGTTATCGGTGTCGGTTACGGCAATTANAAGGATAATAAGCTGGAAACGCTTGCAGACAAGGGNAATGGTAATTATTCATACATTGATTCAATATTNGAGGCAAAAAGGGCGCTTGTGGATAATCTTGGTGCAAANATGATAACGGTGGCAAAGGATGTAAAGCTTCAGGTGGAATTTAACCCTGAAAATGTCAAAGGCTACAGGCTTATCGGTTATGAAAACAGGGTGATGGCAGCAGAGGATTTTAATGATGACACAAAGGATGGAGGAGAGATGGGGGCAGGACATACTGTTACAGCAATATACGAGATTGCATTGTCCGATTCTGACATGGATATAAACGAGATTGACCTTAAATATCAAAATACAACAAATGATGATCTTATATATGAAGAAAACGGTAAGTACAAGGATGAAATTTTCACTTTAAGCATAAGGTATAAGGAGCCTGATAAGGATAACAGCAGACTTTTGACATATGTTTGTGATAAGAAGGCATATTCAAAGGCGGGCTCAGATAATTTCAGATGGGCGGCAGCGGTTGCAGGCTTTGGTCTGATACTTAAGGATAGTGAATATAAGGGAAGCTGTGACACAGAGCTTGTGATGGGACTTGCAAAATCCTGTGATTACGAAAACGACGAATACAAGCGGGAATTTATTGATTTGGTGAATATGTATATTGATATGTGACAGATTTATTCTGTGTGAGTTTGAAATTGGATGAAAAAACATGTCGTTCATGCATAAAACGTGTCGTTCGTGCAGTGTGAATTGAAAATTTATAAGTGTGTGTATTAAATTTGAAGCATGGTTGAAAATTTTATTCTACTTCTCTGTATGTTGATAATCTTCGGCACACACTTATTCGCTCGTTTCAGGGCATGAAAACGTAAAAAAGAAAGCCGTACACCTTTTGCTTGGTGTATGGCTTCTTTTTTTTACAGCCTTGTCACTTAATTATATTTATGATAAAATACATCAGAATTTTTGAAAAATGCATATAGTGAAGGGAGACAATAAAATGTGGGCTTATGAAAGCGTGTTTTATCAGATTTATCCGCTTGGATTTTGCGGAGCGCCATTTGAGAATGATGGTGTAAATATATCAAGAATAAAAAAGGTGGAGGATTGGATACCGCATATAAAGAAATTAGGTGCAAATGCCATTTATTTTTCGCCTGTTTTTGAGTCGGATACACATGGCTATAATACGAGGGACTACTCAAAAATTGACTGTCGTTTAGGTACAAACGAGGATTTTAAGGAAGTTTGTGACAAGCTTCACGAAAACGGAATAAAGGTAGTTTTAGACGGAGTATTTAATCATGTTGGAAGGGGCTTTTGGGCATTTAAGGATGTTCAGGAGAAAAAATGGGATTCGCCTTATAAGGATTGGTTTCATTTAAGCTTTGACGGTAATTCAAATTATAATGATGGCTTTTGGTATGAGGGTTGGGAAGGCAACTATGACCTTGTTAAGCTGAATTTAAAAAATGAGGCTGTCGTAAACCACATACTTGAAAATGTTAAGGGTTGGATAGAGGAGTTTGATATAGACGGCTTGAGACTTGATGTGGCATACTGTCTTGACCATGATTTTATAAGAAGACTCCGTGCTCACTGTGACGGCTTAAAAGCGGACTTCCTTCTTCTCGGAGAGCTTCTTCACGGCGATTACAATGTATTCGTAAATGACGGCATGCTTCACAGTGCTACAAACTACATGTGTTACAAGGGTCTTTACTCAAGCTTTAACAGCATGAATATGTTTGAGATTATACATAGTCTCTTACAACAGTTCGGACCTGAGCAGTGGACACGCTACAAGGGAAAGCATTTACTTTCCTTCGTTGATAACCATGATGTTACAAGGGTTGCAAGTATTCTTACAAACAAAAATCATCTGCCTCTCATATATACACTTGCATTTGGTATGCCGGGTATGCCGTGTGTCTACTATGGTAGCGAATGGGGTGCAGAAGGTAGAAAGGAGGAGGGCGACCCGTCACTTCGACTTTCTTATGATGAACCTCAGTGGAACGAGCTTACGGATTGGATTTCAAGACTTGCCGAGGCAAAGAAGAATAGCGAGGCACTTAATTACGGAGGCTTTCAGTCAATCGTTCTCACAAATCATCAGTGTATTTTTGAGAGAAAGACCGATAATGAAAGAGTCCTTGTGGCAATAAATGCGTCTGACCAGCCATACACAGCTCATTTTGATGCTGGCTGCGGAATGGCGGTTGACCTTATAACAGGTAAAAATCATGATTTTGGGGGAGGCTCAGAGCTTCCTCCATACAGTGCAGCAATGTGGAAGATGGAGCGGTAATTTCAGTATACATCAGCACTTAAGTTGCCCATCTGACCAAGTCAGATGGGCGATTTTTAGTGCGGCAGCTTCTTTGCTTTAAATTGTTGAATTTTGGTATGCCATATGTTAAATTAAACATATATTTTTTGAGGGATGTATAACACTGAAAGGATTAATGATAAATGAAAAGAAAACCTGCACAGCAAATTGTTATAGTTATTTTGGGAATTCTTCTAAATCTCATTGGAAAATACATAGCAGTAAAGCTTAACCTGCCAATCTGGCTGGATGTTGCAGGAACATGTGTTGCCGCTTATTTTGCAGGACCGGTTGGCGGAATTATTGCCGGGGCGTCAAACAATATTATCTATGGTTTCATTATGCCTGCATCCTCATCTGTTTTTTATATGCTTGTAAGCATGGTTGTTGGTATTATTTTTGCATACTGTGCCAAAAAGAAATACTTAGAAACATTCTCCACTGTTATGATTACAAGCTTTGTGATAGGTGTTTTTTCAATTGTGGTTTCTACACCGCTTAATTTGATATTCAATCATGGCAAAACAAACAACATGTGGGGAGATGCATTATTTGACATGATGGATTGGTATGGAATGCCTCATGGGCTTTGCGCAATAATGGCAGAGATAGTAGTTGAAATCATTGATAAGCAAATCAGTGTTCTTTTAGCGTTTCTTATTATACGCAGCATATTAAAAATCCGCAGAGGGCAATCGGGAAAAAAGATGAAGCAGGCGGTTTCTGCTATCATTTTATTTGCCATGCTTTTAGGAAATGGTACATGTTATCTTCAGACAAAGGCCGCTCCTGAAAGTGAAAATGACGATTTGTTTGACAGCTATGTTGAAACAATTTATGACAGCACAACGGGCATGGCGGCGTCCGAGGCAAATGATATTGAGGAGACATCGGACGGATATATATGGATTGGAAGCTATGCAGGACTTACAAGATACGACGGCAGGGAATTTGAGTTTATACGTGAGGGTGGAATATCCAGTGTAACAACCATGATGACTGACAGCAGGGGAAGACTTTGGGTAGGTACAAATGACAGTGGAATTGCCTGCTATGAAAACGGAAGCTTTACATTTTACAATGTGGAGGATGGCCTTCCGGTCAACTCTATACGTTCCTTTGCCGAGAGGGATGATGGAACAATTTATGTGGGAACAACAGATAAAATATGTAAGATAGATGAGGAAGGCATTATAAAGAACGTGGGAGCCGACAATATAATGTATGTTAATTCAATGACCTTCCATGAGGACCGGCTTGTCGGCGTTACAAATAACGGCAATCTGTTCATGCTTGCTGAAAATGATGAGACTGCGATTTTGAGTGAGAGTACGGATGGATATTATTATACATGCATTACCAGCGTTGAGCAGGGGCTTATGGCAGGTACATCTGAAAACTTTATTATCTCGGTTGACATTTCAGACGGAAACATAAAAGCCCATAATAAGCAAAATACGGGAAACTTGACACGTGTCACAGACATTGAGTCTGATGCTTACGGAAGACTTTGGGTGTGCGGTGAAAACGGACTTGGCTTTATAAATTCCTCAGGACAGGCGTATATAAAGCATTATACAGGTTTTGACAGCTCCATTGAGTGTATGCATCAGGATTACGAGGGCAATATATGGTTTGCGTCATCAAGGTGCGGCGTTATGAAGCTTTCACCGAACCGGTTTACAAATCTGTTTTATGTTGCGGATGTTAGTAATGCTGTTGTAAATGCTGTTGTTTTATATGACGGAAGCTATTATTGCGGTACGGATTCGGGCCTCGTAATTATTGATGAGGCAAAAAACAAAGTACACAAAAATGAACTTACTGATATTTTGGAGGGAGACCGTGTCAGAAGTCTTTACGTGGACAGTAAAAACAGACTGTGGATATGTACATATGGCAGTGATGGACTTTTGCGTTATGATAACGGTAAAATTACCATATTTAATGTGGCTGAAAAGGGAACCATCTGCGACCGCTTCCGATGTATCGTTGAGCTGGAAAGCGGAATTATGGCAGCAGGCACAAGTGAAGGAATTAATTTTATACAGGACGATACGATTATTGGCAGCATAACAGAGGAGGACGGACTTGCAAATCCACAGATACTTTGTCTTGTTGAGGGCAGTGACGGAACACTTTATGCCGGAAGCGACGGTGCAGGAATTTATGCGATAAGGGACAGAAAAATTAGAGAGAATTATACATCCCATGACGGACTTACATCGGATGTAATACTTAGAATGACAGCCTATAAGGACGGGTTCTTTGTGGTGGCAAGTAATTCGTTATGCTATATGTCAAACGGTGAAATAAAGGCATTGGAGCATTTTCCGTATTTCAACAATTATGATGTCCGGATTTTGGAAGAAAACGCTTACGTTCTTTCAAGCTCAGGAATATATATGACAGATGCAGATGGACTTGTATCAGGAAATAATTTCAGCTATAAGCTTTTCAACAGCAGGGATGGTCTTTTGGGAGGACTTACGGCAAATTCTTGGAATTATATAGATGAAAATGGTGTTTTGTATTTCTGCTGCAATAACGGAGTACTTTATTTTACACCTGGGGAAAAGGCACAGAGGGCAGACTATAAGTTTGGAATAGCATATATAACAGGGGATGGTGAAAATATTGTACCAAAGGACAACACCTATGTCGTTCCGGCGGAGGCAAAGCTTATCATGGTTAAGGCATCCTTAAGAAACTATGCCCTGAGCAACGTGAAGTTGAAATTTTATATAGAAGGGCTGGATGATAACCCTAAGGTTGTATCACAAAATGAACTGGAGTCTATACAGATTTCCAATCTTCCTCATGGTAATTATAAAATTTATATTCAGATTATGAGTGATGATGAAAACACGGTTGTGCAGGAGCAGGTATATACTCTTGTAAAAGAGCCACAGCTTTGGGAAAATTGGTGGTACAGGGTATATCTTGTAATCGTTGTCATATGGATTGTTGCATTTATTACGTGGGGAATTCTGATGCTTATCAATATGTCTAAGCGTAAAAAGCAGCTTGAAGAGCTTAGAAAGGAGCTTGAGGAAACAGTAAGCATACAGACGGAGGAAATAAGGCAGCAGGCTGAAAGAAGGGTTAACTTCCAGTGGCATGTAATCGACAGTATGGCATCCCTTATAGAAAGCCGTGACGGAAATACGGGTGAACACGTTATAAATACAAGAAATTATGTTGCACTTTTATCAGCGGAGCTCCTTAAAAGGGGAATGTACCCTGACATTGTCACGGAGGAATATGTTGATGTTTTGGCAAGGGTGGCTCCTCTCCATGACGTAGGTAAAATAAAAATTTCCGATGTGATTTTAAATAAGCCCGGTAAGTTTACGCCTGAGGAATTTGAGTTTATGAAGGAGCACACCTTATTTGGCGACAAGGTTATCGGTGACATTCTTGTGGACGCAGAGCCTGAAATGCTCAAGGTTGCAAAGGAGGTAGCGCTTTGTCATCACGAACGATGGGATGGAACAGGTTATCCTATGGGAAAGAAAGGGGAGGAAATACCGCTTTCTGCCCGTATAATGGCTATTGCAGACGTGTTTGATGCACTTGTCTCCAAACGTGTTTACAAGGAGGCTTTTGAAATAGAGCAGGCATTTGACATTATAAAGGAAAGTGCGGGAACACATTTGGATGCAGAGCTTGTAGATGTATTCTTAAGCATAAAGGATAAAATAATTGAGGCACACAGTGCGATTGTTGGGAGAAACAAATAAGCCAAAACTTTTTTATGTAATGATATTTTAGTCGGGGGATAAATGGGGATGAAGCTTAAGACAGAAAGTGAAGTTTATGACGCCACAGAAAAAATTGAAGGTAATTATCTTTATGATTATCAGATTACTACACCCGAACAGTGTATAATGCAGCTAGAATTTTATTTGGAAGCATATAAAAAACAAAAGGAGGGTGCGGATTTCAGATTATATAACATAAGATTAAAGAAAAATGTATGGATTGCCACTGTTGTAGNCATGTTNNTGNTTTGTGCNGGACTTATTGCTTTAAGNNTTAAAATGATANNCGGATTTGCNATATATTCNCTTGTTGCCTTTNGNATNGNNNTTNNNATATTGTTTAAATGTGTTCANATAATGATAGTTTCCATATATTCCTACGGAGTACATTTTGAAAGACCGGGCTTTGAAGAATATATAAAAAGATATAAAATATTTACAATACAGGATGAGAAAAACTATTGTGATGTTGAAATAATGAAGCTTAAACAGATGATAGCGGAGGTAAANCTTAAGGCTGTTGAAACNCCAAAAATAGACAGACGCTATTTTGAATACAAATACATTNATAAATATGCNGAGACAAANANNTGTCATTTTTTTGAGGAACATAGTAAGNTTGTTGTTGCTTTCGGGGTTATTTTTGTACTCTTTNTTTTCACTTTTATTGTAAANATTNTTGTGAANAGNNTGGGAGGATTGACAGGNGGAGTTNCCGGTTTNTAAAATATAAGTAACGAATTCTCCCATACCTCATATCATATTATAGAATGAATTATTATGAGGTTTCATATGGCAGTAAAGATAATGATAGATGCCGGTCATGGCGGATATGATGCAGGTGCTGTTTATAATGGAAGNCGTGAAAAGGACGATAATNTAAATCTTGCACTTGCCGTGGGGGATATACTGAAATCACAGGGCTATGATGTAGTTTACACGAGAACGGATGACGTGTATGATTCTCCGGTTCAGAAGGCAAGNATAGGAAATGAGAGCGGNGCTGACTTTTTTGTTTCCATACACAGAAATTCCTCGCCTACGCCAAATCAGTATAATGGTGTTCAGACACTTATATATGATGATTCCGGCATAAAAAAGACGATGGCTGAAAATGTAAACAAGCGTCTTGAGGAGGTTGGCTACAGAAACATAAATGTTGATGTAAGACCGGATCTTGCGGTACTTAGAAGAACAAGCATGCCTGCAATACTTGTTGAGGCAGGGTTTATAAACAATGAAAAGGACAATAACCTTTTTGATTCAAAATTTGAGGAGACGGCACAGGCTATCGCCGATGGAATTAATGAAACAATAAGAGCCGCAGGAATGACCGGCTCATCGGGGGCAGCAGGGAGAAACGGCATGACCGCTGTAATGAGTTACAGTGCAAATATGAATGATATGTCAGGCGCNGGAGAAACGGAAAGCGTAAGAACGCCTGCAAATCAGGGAAATGGCACATCGTCTGCAAACGGGAATGATAAAGATGTATATCAGATACTTGTAGGCATATACAGAAGCTTCGCTTCCGCCTCTTTCCAAATGAACAAATTTATCAACGAGGGCTACATGGCGGAAATATATGAGGACGGCGGACTGTTTCAGGTAAGGGTAGGAAATTATGACGATGTGGACGATGCCCTTATTGCACAGAGAGCACTTCGGGATAAGGGCTACGAAACCCTGATTGTAAGACAGGGAGTTTAATATTTAAAAATACTAGTTGACAACAATAATTTCATATGGTATTCTCATTTTCGATGTACTGCCGTAGACAGCAGGTGCCGGATGGCATAAGCAGTAAACGCCTGCCGAGGAGGAATCGTAAATCTATGATTAACGAATTTTAACTCCTGTGCTTGGCATGGGAGTTTTTTATATCCATTACGCAGTTACATTCCAAATAAAATAAGGAGGTGCGTGATTTTGGCAAAGGTAGAATTAAAGCAGCCAATAGTTGAGGAAATCAAGGAGAACATCAAGGACGCAAAATCAGTAGTGTTAGTTGATTATCGTGGACTCACTGTTGCACAGGATACACAGTTCCGTAAGACAATGAGAGAAGCAGATGTTATCTACAAGGTTTACAAAAACACGATGATTAAGCTTGCCATTGACGGAACAGAATTTGACAGTCTTAAAGATGACCTTGAGGGACCTACCGCAGTTGTAATTTCAAAGACAGATGCAACTGCACCTGCAAGGCTTGCATCCAATTTTGCAAAGGATAACCCTGCGCTTGAGCTTAAGTCAGGTGTTGTAGAGGGTGTTCATTACGATGAGGCAGGAATTAAGGCGATTGCAAAAATACCTTCAAGAGAGGAGCTTCTCTCAAAGCTTCTTGGAAGTATTCAGTCACCTATTGCAAACTTTGCCCGTGTTATTAAGCAGATTGCAGATGCAAAGGAAGCATAATGACATTCGATGTTCGGCATAAAGCTGATTAAAAGTAAAAAAGAAACCCATTCTTATTATTTAAGAATGTAAATTTTGAAAAATGGAGGAATTTTAAAATGACAACTCAGGAAATTATTGAAGTTATCAAGGGATTATCAGTATTAGAGTTAAATGATTTAGTTAAGGCTTGTGAGGAGGAGTTTGGTGTATCAGCAGCAGCTGGCGTTGTAGTTGCAGCAGCAGCTGGTGGAGATGCAGCAGGTGCAGCAGAGGAGAAGGATTCCTTTGATGTTGAGCTTACAGATGTTGGTCCTAACAAGGTTAAGGTTATCAAGGTTGTTCGTGACTGTACAGGTCTTGGACTTAAGGAAGCTAAGGACGTCGTTGACGGAGCTCCTAAGGTTCTTAAGGAAGGTGCTTCTAAAGAGGAGGCTGAGGACATCAAGACTAAGCTTGAGGCTGAGGGTGCAAAGGTTACTCTTAAGTAATTAGATAACATAAGATAATACATGACAAGGACGAAATTGTCTGGTAGGGATTTTTCCGCAAGCAGACAAGCTTCGTCCTTTCTTTACAAAATAAAAAAATATCTCTTGAAAAATCTTGAACTCGTGTCAAATTTCTTGTTGACACTTTTTTCCTATCGTGATAGAATGTTAAAATGTCATTATTATGGCTAGGTATGCCATAATTTTAGTATAGATGGAAGGCGTGGCTTTCCAAATAAGCAAAAAATAAATAAGTTCAAGAGGTGAATGCGTCGATGAAAAAGAACAGAATGCGTCCTGTGAAATCGGGTAGAGGAATGCGAATGAGTTTTTCAACTGAAAAAGAAGTTTTGGATATGCCAAATCTTATAGAGGTACAGAAAAACTCATACAAATGGTTTTTGGACGAGGGCCTGAAGGAGGTTTTCAGGGACATTTCTCCAGTAACTGATTACACTGGACAGTTGAGCTTGGAATTTGTTGATTTCCAGCTCTGTGAGGATGATATTAAGTATTCCATTGAAGAATGTAAGGAAAGAGATGCTACATATGCAGCTCCTCTTAAGGTAAATGTTCATCTTCGTAATAATGAGACGGGCGAGATTGCACAGCACGACATCTTTATGGGTGATTTACCGCTCATGACAGCTACAGGTACATTCGTAATAAATGGTGCTGAGAGAGTTATTGTCAGTCAGCTTGTACGTTCACCTGGTATATATTATGCAATAAGTCACGATAAAATCGGTAAGACGCTTTATTCATCAACTGTTATACCTAACCGTGGTGCATGGCTTGAGTATGAAACGGATTCAAATGATGTATTCTATGTTCGTGTAGACAGAACAAGAAAGGTACCTATTACGGTTCTTATAAGAACGTTGGGTATCGGTACTAATCAGGAGATTATTGACCTGTTTGGTGATGAGCCTAAGATTATGGCAAGCTTGGAGAAGGATCCTTCCACAAATTACGAGGGGGGTATTCTTGAGCTTTACAAGAAAATAAGACCGGGAGAACCGGAGGTTGTTGAAAACGCAGAAAGCCTTATCAACAGCATGTTTTTCGATGCAAGAAGATATGACCTTGCAAAGGTAGGAAGATATAAGTTTAATAAGAAGCTTGCATTTAGAAACAGAATTGCAAATTATGTTCTTGCAGAGGATGTAACCGATCCGAGTACCGGAGAGATATTATTTAAAGCGGGTGTAACACTTAGCAGAGAGGATGCTAAGGCTATTCAGGATGCAGCCGTTCCTTTTGTATGGATTCAGACAGAGGAGAAAAATGTTAAGGTTTTATCCAACATGGTTGTTGATTTGTCAGAGTATGTTGGGTTTAATCCAAGAGAGGTTGGAATTACTGAGGATGTTTACTATCCTGTGTTGGAGAAGCTTCTTGAGGAATATGATGATGAGGAAGAGCTGAAACGTGCAATAGAAGCATCTGTAAGCGAGCTTGTACCAAAGCATATTACTAAGGAAGATATACTTGCTTCCATTAACTACAATATACATCTCGAGTACGGTGTAGGCAACTCTGATGATATTGACCATTTGGGAAACAGACGTATAAGAGCTGTGGGTGAGCTTCTTCAAAATCAGTACAGAATAGGCTTATCAAGACTTGAGAGAGTTGTCAGGGAAAGAATGACTACTCAGGATATAGACAGTATTACACCACAGTCACTTATAAATATTAAGCCGGTGACAGCTGCTGTTAAGGAGTTCTTTGGAAGCTCCCAGCTTTCACAGTTTATGGATCAGAATAACCCTCTTTCAGAGCTTACTCATAAGAGACGTCTTTCGGCACTTGGTCCTGGCGGTCTTTCAAGAGATCGTGCAGGTTTCGAGGTTCGAGACGTACACTACACACACTACGGAAGAATGTGTCCGATAGAGACGCCGGAAGGTCCTAACATCGGACTTATAAATTCACTTGCGACATATGCAAGAATAAATGAATACGGATTTGTTGAGGCACCATACAGAAAGCTGGACAAGACAGACCCGTCAAATCCTATTGTAACGGATGATGTTATTTATCTTACCGCTGATGAGGAAGATAACTTTGTAGTTGCACAGGCAAATGAGCCTCTTGATGATGAGGGCCATTTCGTAAAAAATAATGTTTCGGGACGTTTCAAGGATGAGACATCTGAGTTTTCTAAGTCAAATGTTGACTTGATGGACGTTTCTCCTAAGATGGTGTTCTCTGTTGCAACATCAATGATACCATTCCTTGAAAATGATGATGCTAACCGTGCCCTTATGGGTTCCAACATGCAGCGTCAGGCAGTGCCGCTCCTTAAAACGGAAGCCCCTGTAGTAGGAACCGGTATGGAGGCAAAGGCTGCGGTTGATTCGGGAGTATGTATCGTTGCAAAGCATGACGGTGTCGTTGAGATATCATCAAGTGAGAAAATTGTTGTTAAATGCGCAGACGGTACCAAGGATGAGTACCATATTATAAAATTTGACAGAAGTAACCAGGGTAACTGTATGAACCAAAGACCTATCGTAAAGAGAGGCGACAAGGTAACGGAAGGAATGGTTATAGCAGATGGTGCTTCCACTGCGGGCGGAGAGATTGCCCTCGGAAAGAACCCTCTCATCGGATTTATGACATGGGAAGGTTACAACTACGAGGATGCTGTTCTTCTTTCAGAGAGACTTGTTCAGGAGGATGTTTATACCTCTGTGCACATTGAGGAGTACGAGGTTGAAGCAAGAGATACAAAGCTTGGACAGGAGGAGATTACAAGAGACCTTGCAGGTCTTGCTCCTGAGGCACTTAAGGATCTTGATGAAAACGGTATTATAAGAATTGGTGCTGAGGTTCGTGCCGGTGATATCCTTGTGGGCAAGGTTACTCCAAAGGGAGAGACAGAGCTTACCGCTGAGGAGAGACTTCTCCGTGCCATATTTGGTGAGAAGGCAAGAGAGGTAAGGGATACGTCACTTCGTGTACCTCACGGTGCATTTGGCGTAATTATGGATACAAAGGTATTTACAAGAGAGAATGGTGATGAGCTTCCTCCGGGAGTAAATAAGACCGTAAGAGTATACATTGCTCAAAAGAGAAAGATATCAGTTGGAGATAAGATGGCAGGACGTCATGGTAACAAGGGTGTTATTTCACGTATACTTCCTGTTGAGGACATGCCGTTTTTACCAAACGGAAGACCGCTTGACATCGTGCTTAATCCTTTGGGCGTTCCTTCCCGTATGAATATCGGACAGGTGCTTGAGGTTCACTTAGGACTTGCGGCAAAGGCACTCGGCTTTAACATTTCAACACCTGTATTTGACGGTGCAAACGAGTATGACATTATGGATACTCTTGAAATGGCAAACGAGTATGTAAATGAGGATTGGGAAACCTTCCATGAAAAATATAACGACATTATTGATAAAGAGGTTATGGATTATCTGTATGAGAACAGGGATCACAGAGAGGAATGGAAGGGAGTTCCTATAAACAGAACAGGTAAGGTAAGGCTTCGTGACGGTAGAACGGGAGAGGAATTTGACTCACCGGTTACAATCGGATTCATGCATTACCTTAAGCTCCACCACCTTGTTGATGATAAGATTCATGCACGTTCAACAGGTCCATACTCACTTGTAACCCAGCAGCCTCTTGGCGGTAAGGCACAGTTTGGTGGACAGAGATTCGGTGAGATGGAGGTATGGGCTCTTGAGGCATATGGAGCTTCCTATACCCTTCAGGAGATTCTTACGGTTAAGTCAGATGACGTTGTGGGACGTGTTAAGACCTACGAGGCTATTATTAAGGGTGATAATATTCCTGAGCCGGGTATACCGGAGTCATTCAAGGTACTTCTCAAGGAATTCCAGTCCCTTGGTCTTGATGTAAGGGTGCTTAAGGATGACCAGACCGAGGTTGAGCTTACGGAGACTCTTGATTACGGTGATGAAAACGTAAAGGCCGTAATTGAAGGTGACAATGCAGATGTAAATGAGGATTTAGAGGCTCAGGGCTACAGCGGTGTTGACGAAAATGACGAGCTTACATCTCTGTCAGATAATGATTATGCATTAGAAGATGTTGGCATTGATGATGCATATGATGATGTGGATGAATATTAATGAAAGGAGATTTGTAAGATGTCAGCTACAAACAATGAAACAGCAGTTCAAGAGCAGCCTATGAATTTTGATACGATCAAAATCGGACTCGCATCTCCTGAAAAGATTAGAGAGTGGTCAAGAGGTGAAGTTAAGAAGCCTGAGACAATAAATTACAGAACTCTTAAGCCGGAGAAGGACGGATTATTCTGCGAAAGAATATTCGGACCAAGCAAGGATTGGGAGTGTCATTGTGGAAAATACAAGAAAATACGTTTTAAGGGTGTTGTCTGTGACAGATGTGGTGTTGAGGTCACTAAGGCAAGTGTAAGACGTGAGCGTATGGGACATATTGAGCTTGCTGCTCCTGTGTCACATATATGGTACTTCAAGGGTATTCCGAGCCGTATGGGACTTATACTTGACATATCACCGAGATTACTTGAGAAGGTGCTTTATTTTGCATCATACATTGTGCTTGATCCGGGTGAAACTACTCTTGAGTACAAGGCAATATTAAATGAGCAGGAGTACCGCAAGGCGGAAGAAGAATTTGGCTCAGGTAAATTCCGTGTAGGCATGGGTGCTGAGTCCGTAAAGGAGCTTCTTCAGGCCATTGACCTTGACAAGGAAGCAATTGAATTAAGGGAAGAGCTTGCAGACGCATCCGGTCAGAAGCGCGCAAGAATCATAAAGAGACTTGAGGTTGTTGAAGCCTTCAGAAACTCAAACAACAAGCCTGAGTGGATGATAATGGATGTTATTCCTGTCATACCTCCGGATATAAGACCTATGGTACAGCTTGACGGAGGCAGATTTGCCACGTCAGATTTGAATGATTTATACAGAAGAATAATTAATCGTAACAACCGTCTCAAGAGACTTCTTGAGCTTGGAGCGCCTGACATTATTGTAAGAAACGAAAAGAGAATGCTTCAGGAGGCTGTTGACGCTCTTATTGACAACGGAAGAAGAGGCCGTGCGGTAACGGGTCCTGGAAACAGAGCGCTTAAATCACTTTCAGACATGCTTAAAGGTAAGCAGGGACGTTTCCGTCAGAATCTTCTCGGTAAGCGTGTTGACTATTCAGGACGTTCCGTTATAGTTGTAGGTCCTGAGCTTAAGATATATCAGTGTGGTCTTCCTAAGGAAATGGCTATTGAGCTGTTTAAGCCATTTGTTATGAAGGAGCTTACTGCACAGGGAAAGGCTAACAATATAAAGGCAGCTAAGAAAATGGTTGAAAAGCTTGAGCCTGAGGTTTGGGATGTGCTTGAGCAGGTAATAAAGGAGCATCCGGTTATGCTGAACCGTGCCCCTACACTTCACAGACTTGGTATTCAGGCATTTGAGCCGATACTTGTAGAGGGTAAGGCTATAAAGCTTCATCCTCTTGTATGTACCGCATTTAATGCGGACTTTGACGGTGACCAGATGGCAGTGCATCTTCCTCTTTCTGTTGAGGCACAGGCAGAGTGTAGATTCCTTTTGCTGTCACCGAATAACCTTTTGAAACCTTCAGATGGTGGACCTGTTGCCGTTCCTTCACAGGATATGGTACTTGGAATTTATTACCTTACAATGGAGAAGTATGCAGAGTTTTCACCTGAGGAGGCTGCTTCGGCTAAAATAGCAAAGGAGTACCTCAAGGATGATGAGGCTGCAAACCTTGTAGATATAGCTAAGGATTGCGAGAAAGGAAAGCTTGAGCTTTCTGACGTAGTTAAGGTAAGAGTTATTGCCAAAATGTCCAAAGATAAAAAGGAGGTATTCTACAAGGAGATAGTAAGCTATGCAAGAGATTTTATGAAGCCTAGATTTGGAAGTACAAATCTTGCAATGCTTGCATATGAAAATGGAGAGATAACGCTCCATCAGAGAATTTTAGTTAAAAAGTCTACAGTGAATGCCGATGGTAAGACTATTACAAAAATGATAGATTCCACCTTGGGAAGACTTATATTTAATGAGGTTATTCCTCAGGATTTAGGCTTTGTTGACAGGGAAGCAGAGGAGAATATGCTTGAGCCTGAAATCAATTTCCATGTTGGAAAGAAGGGCTTAAAGCAGATACTTGACAAGTGTATCAATACCCACGGTGCAATTAAGACTGCCGAGGTTCTTGATGACATTAAGGCAATGGGCTATAAGTATTCCACAAGAGGAGCAATTACGGTTTCAATTTCCGATATGACCGTGCCTGCTGCAAAGAAGGATATACTTGAGGACGCTCAGAAGGTTGTTGATACGATAAACAAGCATTTCAGCCGTGGTAATCTTACTGACGAGGAAAGATATCAGGCAGTAGTAAGAGTTTGGGAGGATGCCGATAAGAAGCTTACAAAGGCACTTCTTGACGGACTTGATAAATACAATAACATTTATATGATGGCTGACTCAGGAGCCCGTGGTTCCGACCAGCAGATAAAGCAGCTTGCAGGTATGCGTGGTCTTATGGCTGATACAACGGGACGTACAATCGAGCTTCCTATCAAGTCAAACTTCCGTGAGGGTCTTGACGTATTGGAGTACTTCATTTCCGCACATGGAGCCCGTAAGGGACTTTCGGATACAGCGCTTCGTACAGCAGACTCAGGATATTTAACACGTCGTCTTGTTGACGTATCGCAGGAGCTTATTATACGTGAGGTTGACTGCTGCGAGGATATGGATGAGAAGCCTGGAATGTATGTAGAGGCATTCATGGAGGGCAATGAGGTTATAGAGAGCTTCCAGGAAAGAATTACGGGACGTTATGCTGCCGACAGTATATTTGATGCAAAGGGCAATATGATTGTAAAGAAAAATCATATGATTACGCCTAAGCGTGCTGAAAATATAATCAAAAACGGTGTTGATGAAAAAGGTGTGCCTTTCCGTGAGGAGGGCTCATCCAAGCCAAGACGTGATGCAAGACTTAAAATAAGAACAATTCTTACATGTAAGTCACATCTTGGTGTATGTTCAAAATGTTATGGCGCTAACATGGCAACAGGACAGGCGGTTCAGGTAGGTGAAACTGTAGGTATCATTGCGGCTCAGTCTATCGGTGAGCCTGGTACACAGCTTACAATGCGTACCTTCCATACAGGTGGTGTTGCCGGTGATGATATTACACAGGGTCTTCCTAGAGTTGAGGAGCTTTTCGAGGCAAGAAAGCCAAAGGGACTTGCTATCATCGCAGAGTTTGGCGGTGAGGTACAGATTCGGGAAACGAAAAAGAAGCGCGAGGTTGTCATAACTGACAATGAAAGCGGCAATTCAAAGGCATATCTTATACCGTATGGTTCAAGAATAAAGGTACAGGATGGACAGATTCTTGAGGCGGGTGATGAGCTTACAGAGGGTTCTGTAAATCCACACGATATCCTTAAGATAAAGGGTGTCCGTGCAGTGCAGGATTATATGCTGAGAGAGGTACAGAGAGTTTACCGTCTTCAGGGTGTTGAGATTAACGATAAGCACGTAGAGGTTATTGTTAGGCAGATGCTTAAGAAGATAAGAATAGAGAGCAGCGGAGATACGGATTATCTTCCGGGAACACTTGTTGATGCTCTTGATTTTGAGGAAATCAATGAGATGCTTGTAGAAGAAGGTAAGGCGCCTGCTGAGGGTACACAGGTTATGCTTGGTATAACAAAGGCATCCCTTGCAACAAGCTCATTCCTTTCTGCTGCATCCTTCCAGGAGACTACAAAGGTTCTTACTGAGGCTGCTATTAAGGGTAAAATTGACCCGCTTATCGGACTTAAGGAAAACGTTATCATCGGTAAGCTTATACCGGCAGGTACCGGCATGAAGCGCTATCGTTCCGTACAGCTTGATTCAGAAGCGTCTGAGGAAGCTTTGGAGGAAGCGCAGGAGAATGAGTCGCAGGATGGCGATGCCATACTTGATGTAGATACCGAGGGCACTGATGATGTAGTTGATGAAGCAGTTGAGGCACAGGAGGTTGAAGCAGGTGTTGTGGAGACGGCTGCTACAGGCGAAGATGCTGAGAATGTATAAGTACTGTGCATAAATTAGTGGATTTTAATATTTAAATAGTTAATATAAAAAAGCTGTCGCTTTGACAAATGAATAATTTGTTAAGCGGCGGCTTTTTCTTTTATTATTAGGACGATTTTGTGAAATCAGCTTAATATATGAGGTAAAAATTGTACCTTTAAAGTGCTGTTTTTGCATTTTGGTTTGCTTGAACTTTATAGTTGGGGCATGCTATAATGAAATAAAAAAGGGGGGAAATTTACTATGACAAAAATGAAAATGCTTATGAACAAAATTATGCTTGCGACAACAGCCATTCTTATAATGATAATTGTTTCAGGTGAGATAATGTATAATAGGGCGGCAAATACAGGAGATACTGCGTGGTCATTTTATCTTCAAACAAGTTCTTGGAATTATTCTTATACAACTGTACGTCCAAAAGAAGATTATTCAAAGAGTTATTGTAATGTACAGAATAAGGATTCAAGTCTGAAAAGTATATTTGTAGCGCCATTTGCAATTGAAACTGCTAACACTGCACCTAGTGCCGGAACTATTATCTCAACAACCGGTGAACCCTATATTATCAGAACAATTGGAAGATACCATATTTCTAATTATACTAAAGAAAGAGGATATGGATATGAGAGCCTTGGTATGAGATCAGCAAATGGCAGCGGTATTGCATCGGGTAAATGGAGTCCCGATAGTGCATACTCAGGAAATGATATTGTAGTATTACCGTAATAAACAGCTTTTTAGGGGGAGATAAATGTGAATAATAGAAAAAAAGGGATAGTAATTATAATTGCCTTTGCTTTCTGTTGCATATTGATTTTTATTATTGGCAAACTCAAAAATAAAAGTGTTACTAAGGATAATACAACCTCATCACAAGAAGAAATACATAATGACGGATCAGTAGAATCGACTGTTGGAACTGAAAGCTATATAGAAAATGAAAATTTACAGGAAAATGTAAATGGTGAAGAATATATAGAAGATAATGGAAGTTTAAATGCACAGGCAATGGCAAAAGCTGAAAAGGAACTCGTTAATTCCAAAGGGAATATTATTGAGCCGGAGGGCTTTATAAATATTGGACCATATGGCTTTGAGTTTGAACAGGCAGAGGTATATTATGATAAGGGGAGTTTACCATCTGATGCGATTAATGACAGGAGTGATAAAGAAGGTTATTGGTTTGTGGTTACATACAATGTAAGAAATAACACCGAACAATCTATAGAATATCTTATAGGCACATTTAGTATTGCATTAGGTGACGGCGAAAAACAGGTTGCACTTGGTGATTTTGAATATTTGGGAAATGAGAAAGAAATAGATGGGTTGGAGGAAAAGGGATGTATTGTTTTAAAGCCAAAGGAAATAAAAAGAATACAAGCTGTTTTTGCAGTTTCAAATATAACTAGAATAAACGATGATGTCGTAAAATTTTCAATGGAGGAAATTGATAATCCGCAGATATATCTCTATTATAGAAGAAGCCTGGCATCAGGATATTATGGATATGATGAAGATATGAAGTTAAATACAGATAATATTTATTTCCGAGTACAAGTGAAAAGTTGGGAGTAATTAAATGAAAAATAAAATAAAAGTGTTTTTCATAGTTTTTCTGATAATTATATTAGCATTAAGAATATATTATGTAAATAAAAATAAGCATCTGCCTATTGTAATTGAAGCGGCTCAAGGAGAGAAAATTGAATATTGTCGTATGGATTATAGTATAGATAGTGCAATGTTGTGGGAATATGATGATTTCTTTCAGAAAAATCAGCAATATATGTATTTTAAAGATAAAAACAGAAGTAGTGAAAATACGAAAATGCTTGTGGTGAAGCTCCGTTTTGAAAAAAATTCTGTGCATTATGGGGAGGAGGCATATATTGCGGATTCTGTTCCTATTACTTATGTAAATATACAAAATTGGACTGATCCTGAATTGGAAAAAGCAATGAATCCATATGAGGATGTAAATACAACAGGTATTTATACAATTCCTTACGAAATATACAAAGAATATTTTACTGAAGAGAAATGGAATGATGTGGAAAAAATGGAATTTCGACTTGTATTTGGGACATATCCGGAAAGAAAGGAGCTTATTATTTCAAATTACGAGGTGGATAGGTGATGTTTAGGAAGAAATTGCTTTTAATTAAATTGGAGATTAAAAAGTGTTTAAATAAGAAATTATTTTGGTTTGTGGAGTGCTTTGGATGTGCCTTAGCAGTTATTACATCTGTCATGACATATATTAAAATATATATTCCGAATCAGGAAAGACGTTTGATAATTTTAGAGGAAACTGAAAACAGATGGATGATGTATCATGAATGGTTTGAAAATGGAATACTTGAGGGTTGGTTGGGCTGTAATGTTTTTTTGCCATACAATGTAGTGTTTTTTTTGCTATTTCCTTTACTGGCGACCGTACCCTATGGTCGATCCCTACATTATGAGCTTAATTCGGGATATGCAAAACAGATTTTTGTGAAATGTAAAAGAAGCGATTATTTTATATCAAAATATATTGCCGTATTTTTTTCAGGCGGAATTGCAGTGGGCATTCCTTTATTGGTAGGACTTGTTACATCAGCTTGCTGTCTGCCGGCAGTGGGAACAGACCCCTTATCGCTTAGGGCATCTGTTGCTTATCATAATTTGTGGAGTGATTTATATTTTGAAAAACCTGTATTATATGCGCTTATATATATAATGGTTGACTTTGTATATGGAGGTCTTTTTGCATGTTTGGCACTTGCCGTTTCAGGTTGGTGTATTAATGGGTTTATTGCAGTTACGTTTCCGTTTGTTTTAAACACCGCATTTACAAAGGTAATATCAATAAATAGTGTGAATATGTATAGTTATGTTGCAGGAAATTTTATAAATCCCGCACAGGTAGATTGTAGTCATAATTTTATGACTGTAGTGGTTGTCGCATTTTTTATGTTTGTGATATGTACAGCTATATATTGGATAAATAATAGAAAATATGAGTTGTTTACATAGGAGGATAAAATGAAAATAGAACTCAAAAATGTCACAAAGGTAATAAATCGTAACGTTGTACTGGATGATATATCATATTCTTTTGAGGGTGGATCTGTATATGGTCTTAGTGGTAAAAATGGATGTGGTAAATCAATGTTAATGAGGTGCATAGCCGGGCTTATATATGCAGAAAAAGGGATTGTAAAAATAAATGAAGATATTTTGGGTAAGGATATTTCATTTCCGAGAAGCATCGGTGTCCTTATAGAAAATCCTGTTTTTCTTAATGAATATACGGGGTTTGAGAATTTGAAGCTTATAGCAGATATAGACGGAAATATACAGGATGAGGAAATTTCTGATTGTATCAAAAAAGTTGGATTAAATCCTGATGATAAGAAGAAATTTTTTAAATATTCATTGGGTATGAAACAAAGACTTGGGATAGCTGCTGCAATTATGGGAATGCCTGAGGTTATTCTCTTAGATGAGCCTATAAATGCAATAGATGAAGAAGGTGTCAGTGAAATAAGAAGGATAGTACGAAATCTTGTAGATAAAAATAGAATTATTATTGTTGCATGCCATGACAGAGCCGAAATGGAGTTATTAGCTGACCGAATAATAGAAATGTCCGAAGGTAAAATCATAGGAGAACGAATAAATGAGATTGCTGAAATTCCTGAGATATGATGTTGAGGAAGGAATAATCAAATATTGGTATAAATATTTAATTGTAATTTTACTTGTAATAGTAGCTTGTATATCCTCTGATGCTAAATATGAATGCGTAGAAGAATTGTTTGGAGAAAAAAACTCATTTTTTGAGTATGGATTCGACTTCTTTTTGGGGAAATTACCATATCATTTTTCGAATTCAAATATTACAATATTTGAACCTCCTTATATATGGGTTTCCTTTTATATTGCCCTTTTGTTGTGTATGGGTAATTTTATTGAAGAAAGCATTAATAATTATGGGGGAATGCTGATATTAAAAAGTAAAAGCAGGGCATATTGGTGGATTTCTAAATGTATTTGGGTGTCACTTATAAATGTTGTTAATTGGATGCTTTTTTGGATTTCTAATATATCGTTTGCATGGATAAGAAATGGGCAAATAAGTATTAATAATGATGTATTTATTACAAGCACAAAGTATGGGGCAGTAATATCTCAATCATCAAATATATATAGAATGTTTCTGACTGTAAGTATGCCGTTATTGGTAGGAATAGCCTGTTCATTACTTAATATGGTGATGTCATTGGTTATAGGAAGTTTTGGTTCTATGATGATAATGATAGCTTTGGTTATTTTTAGTACATATTACGCAACGAGAATTAACCCATATGAATATGCCTTGATAATCAGGTATTTTGAGCAGGATAAAGCGCAAGCTTTCACCCCGTTACACCCTTTAAATGGTGTGTTTTATTTGATTTGTCTGAGCGTATTTATGATGATTCTTGGATATGTAATAATTAGAAAAAAGAATCTTATTATTAGAAAGTACGAATATTTTTAGCGTATTTATATGGAAAAAACTAGTTGACATACGAAAAACATAATAATATAATACAACAGTGTGCGTTAAATTGTTTAATGCACACTGTTATTGTGTATAATTACATTTGACGTTTGTTGTACACAAGGGATAATTATTTTATGGAATTGGAGGTGAAAACATGCCAACTTTTAATCAGTTAGTTAGAAAGGGTAGACATTCTATCGAGAAGAAGTCAACTGCACCTGCTCTCTTAAGAAGCTACAACTCTCTTAAGAAGAAGCCTACTGACACTGCTTCACCACAGAAGAGAGGTGTTTGTACTGCAGTTAAGACAGCTACTCCTAAGAAGCCTAACTCAGCTCTTAGAAAGATTGCCAGAGTTCGTTTATCAAACGGAATCGAGGTAACAAGCTACATCCCTGGTGAAGGTCACAACCTTCAGGAGCACAGCGTTGTTCTTATCCGTGGTGGTAGAGTAAAGGACTTACCTGGTACAAGATACCATATTATAAGAGGTACTCTTGATACTGCAGGTGTTGCTAAGAGACGTCAGGCACGTTCTAAGTATGGTGCAAAGAGACCTAAGGATGCAAAATAAGGTCAAACCATATGTTAGTTTGTCTAAAACTAAATAGTGCGAAAGTAGGTTATGTTTTCTAGTTATAGATAAAATATAAGCAATTTTTGCACGAACACATTCGGTTTCCATTTTATGCCTGAACAAAGCGGATGGACTGTTTTGTTCAAGAATGTGAGTACCGTTGAATTAATTAAAATAATTAAGGAGGGAAGAACCGTGCCACGTAAAGGACATATTGCAAAAAGAGACGTATTAGCGGATCCTATTTACAACAACAAGGTGGTTACAAAGCTTATCAATAACATTATGTTAGACGGTAAGAAGGGAGTAGCCCAAAAAATAGTATACGGCGCATTTGACCGTATAGCAGAGGAGACCGGTAAGGATGCCTTAGAGGTATTTGAGGCGGCTATGAACAACATCATGCCAACTCTTGAGGTTAAGGCAAGACGTATCGGTGGTGCTACCTATCAGGTACCTATTGATGTAAGACCTGACAGGAGACAGGCATTAGCTCTTCGTTGGCTTACTACATTTTCTCGTGCGAGAAGTGAGAAGACAATGGAAGAAAGACTTGCCAAAGAGCTTATCGATGCATCAAACAACACGGGTGCAGCAGTTAAGCGTAAGGAAGATATGCACAAGATGGCAGAGGCAAACAAGGCGTTTGCTCACTACAGATTCTAGTAGTGTATATCTGCCTATATGATATAAGGAGGAAAAAACCTTGGCTGGAAGAGAATATCCACTAGAGAGAACAAGGAACATCGGTATCATGGCCCATATTGATGCCGGAAAGACTACTCTTACTGAGAGAATTCTTTACTATACCGGTGTAAATTATAAAATAGGTGATACTCATGAAGGTACTGCTACCATGGACTGGATGGCTCAGGAGCAGGAAAGAGGTATCACAATCACTTCAGCAGCAACTACCTGCCATTGGACATTAGAGGATCATCATAAGAAAAAGGATGGTGCCTTGGAACATCGTGTCAATATCATTGATACTCCTGGTCACGTTGACTTCACCGTAGAGGTTGAGCGTTCACTCCGTGTACTTGATGGAGCGGTTGGTGTATTTGATGCAATGGCTGGTGTTGAGCCACAGTCAGAGAATGTGTGGCGTCAGGCTGACACGTACAATGTACCTCGTATGGCATTCATCAATAAGATGGACAAGATGGGTGCAGACTTTTTCTATTCTGTTCAGACTATCATTGATCGTTTGGGCAAAAATGCCATACCTGTACAGATTCCTATCGGAAAAGAGGAAAGTTTCATTGGTCTTATTGATCTTTTCGAGATGGAAGCATACTATTATAAGGATGATAAAGGTACAGATATTGAAATCACAGCAATTCCTGATGATTTAAAGGATGAGGCTGATTTGTGGCATGCTAACCTTGTTGAGAAATGCTGTGAGTTAGATGATGAGTTAATGATGATGTATCTCGAGGACGAGGAACCATCCGTTGATCAGTTAAAGGCAGCACTTCGTAAGGGTACAATTGCCTGTGAGGCTGTTCCTGTATTCTGTGGTTCTGCATATAAGAATAAGGGTGTACAGAAGATGCTTGACGGCGTTATCGAGTATATGCCGGCACCAACTGATATACCTGATATCAAGGGTGTTGATGCAGATGGTAACGAGGTAGTTCGTAAATCATCAGATGACGAGCCGTTTTCAGCACTTGCATTTAAGATTATGACTGACCCATTTGTTGGTAAGTTAGCATTCTTCAGAGTGTATTCTGGTACCTTGAATTCCGGTTCCTATGTATTAAATGCAACTAAGGACAAGAAGGAAAGAGTTGGACGTATCGTTCAGATGCATGCTAATTCACGTACTGAGATTGATAAGGTTTACTCAGGAGATATTGCGGCAGCAGTAGGATTTAAGGTTACTTCAACCGGTGATACTATATGTGATGAGCAGCATCCGGTTATTCTTGAGTCTATGGAGTTCCCTGAGCCGGTTATCGAGCTCGCAATTGAGCCAAAGACTAAGAACGATCAGGGTAAGATGGGTGAAGCTTTGGCAAAGCTTGCTGAAGAAGATCCTACATTCAGAGCTCATACAGATAAGGAAACCGGTCAGACAATCATTGCCGGTATGGGTGAGCTTCACTTGGAGATTATCGTAGACAGACTTCTTCGTGAGTTTAAGGTTGAGGCAAATGTCGGTGCACCACAGGTTGCATATAAGGAGACATTTACTAAGCCTGTTGACGTAGACAGTAAGTATGCTAAGCAGTCAGGTGGTCGTGGTCAGTACGGTCACTGTAAGGTTAAATTTGAGCCTATGGACCCTAACGGTGAGCAGCAGTTCATTTTCGAATCAACTGTTGTAGGTGGTGCTATTCCTAAGGAATACATCCCGGCTGTTGGTGAGGGTATTGAGGAAGCAGCTCAGGCTGGTATTCTTGGCGGATTCCCGGTACTTGGTGTCAAGGCTACAGTATACGATGGTTCATACCATGAAGTCGATTCATCAGAGATGGCATTCCACATTGCAGGTTCTATGGCATTTAAGGATGCAATGAACAAGGGTGGAGCTGTCCTTCTTGAGCCTATCATGAAGGTTGAGGTTACTATGCCTGAGGAATACTTAGGTGATGTAATCGGAAGCTTGAATGCTAAGCGTGGACAGATTGAAGGTATGGATGATATTGGTGGTGGTAAGATCGTAAGAGCTTACGTTCCACTTGCAGAGATGTTCGGTTATTCAACACAGCTTCGTTCATCAACACAGGGACGTGGTAACTACTCCATGTTCTTCGAGAGATATGAGCAGTGTCCTAAGAACATTCAGGAAAAGGTCCTTTCCAATAAGGGCTAAGATAGTCTAGGGCTATTTAAAAACAAAAGTTAAATCGGAAGCACAGGCAGATATTATTTCGATTATATGCATGTGCTCCGATATGAAGTAAAATATTAGTAATTTTAGTTTAAAAAGGCTTGAAAATATTACCATATTTTAATATAATATGGACTAGCTGAAATTTAACCCGAAAAGGGGTAATTTAAGGAGGAAATAATAATGGCAAAAGCTAAGTTTGAAAGAACTAAACCACATTGTAACATTGGTACAATCGGACACGTTGATCATGGCAAGACTACTTTAACAGCAGCTATCACTAAGACTCTTAATGCTAGACTTGGTACTGGTGAGGCTGTTGCATTCGAGAATATTGATAAGGCACCAGAAGAGAGAGAAAGAGGAATCACTATCTCAACTGCTCACGTTGAGTACGAGACTGAGAACAGACATTACGCACACGTTGACTGTCCGGGACATGCTGACTATGTAAAGAACATGATTACCGGTGCTGCACAGATGGATGGCGCTATCCTTGTTGTTGCTGCTACTGACGGTGTTATGGCTCAGACTAAGGAGCATATCCTTCTTTCACGTCAGGTTGGTGTTCCTTACATCGTTGTATTCATGAACAAGTGTGATATGGTTGACGATGAGGAGCTTCTTGAGCTCGTAGAGATGGAGATTACTGAGGTTCTTGAGGAGTACGAGTTTACTGGATGCCCAATCATTAAGGGTTCAGCTCTTAAGGCTCTTGAGGATCCATCAAGCGAGTGGGGCGACAAGATTCTTGATCTTATGCACACAGTTGACGAGTATGTACCAGATCCACAGAGAGATACTGATAAGGATTTCCTTATGCCTGTTGAGGACGTATTTACAATCACAGGTCGTGGTACTGTTGCAACTGGTAGAGTTGAGTCAGGTGTAATCCACATCAACGAGGAAGTTGAAATCGTTGGTATTAAGCCAGAAGTACAGAAGACTACTGTAACTGGTATAGAGATGTTCAGAAAGCTCCTTGATGAAGGACAGGCTGGTGATAACATCGGTGCTCTTCTTCGTGGTATCAAGAGAGAGGAAATTGAAAGAGGACAGGTTCTTTGTAAGCCAGGTTCAGTAACTTGCCATACTAAGTTTACTGCTCAGGTTTACGTTCTTACTAAGGACGAAGGTGGACGTCATACTCCATTCTTCAACAACTACCGTCCACAGTTCTACTTCAGAACTACAGACGTAACTGGTGTATGTAACCTTCCAGCAGGTACTGAAATGTGCATGCCTGGTGATAACGTAGAGATGACTATCGAGCTCATCCACCCAATCGCTATGGCTCAGGGTCTTACATTCGCTATCCGTGAGGGTGGTAGAACAGTTGGTTCTGGAAGAGTTGCTACTATTATTGAGTAATTAATTATAATTTATTCAGTAAAAATTAGATTGTATGGGGCTTTCCGAGATTTCGGGAAGCCCTTTTTGTATGGAGAAGAATAGATTGAACATAATGTTCTGACCTTGCTTTTTGAATATGAAATGGTTATTAGAAGGTAGAAAAAGAATAAAAAATATAAACTAATGATGAAATAAACTACATGGTTATGAAAAAGTGTGTTATAATGTTATCGTATAGGTTATTTTATTTGGAGAGTAAGAAAGAAGGACAATTATGTGTATGCTTAAAGAATTTTGGATTATAGGGTTATGGGGTGAGCGAAATTATCATTTATCCCTAAATGATGGAAAATTAATTATGGTAGGGGAAAATGGGTGCGGTAAAAGTACTGTTTTAAGAATTATATATTATACTTTAGCAAAAAAATGGGGACAATTAATTAAAGAGGATTTTGAGCGGATTAAAATTATTATTGGAGATGAAGAGAAAGAATTTACTAAAGAACAGTTGGGAAGACCAGAAGAATATTTAATAGCTGCCGATGATGAAGTGTTTTCTTGTTTTCCAATTGTATTTAGACAAAGATGCTTGGATGGCGATAAAGATAAGGTTATGGCAGAAGATGTGTTAAGTATTTTAGAGAATATGGAATATCCAGAAGGTATATTTGATGAAGAAATAGAGAAACTTGAAAAAATGGCATCAATGGTGCCCGATTCAATTAAAGAAATATCAGAATGGTTGAAGAATTGTTTTGATCAGCCTATATTGTATATGCCAACATATCGAAGAATTGAAAAAAATCCAGAAATACAAAAAGGAGATTTTAAGTATAGAAGGAGACATAAGAATTATCAGGCTTGTAATTCGAGAAGTATGAAGATGGAAGTCTCACATATAGGTATGAATGATGTTAACACGGCTATACATGATTTGATTGCAGAAATTAAGTCTCAATATGCAAAAAGTTCTTCGCAGTTAAATATGGATTGTTTTAGAGGGATATTAGGGCAAGATTTTAAAGAAGTAGATTCTATTCCAGATGAGTATATGGAATCTGAAAGTATAGAGATGATATTTGAAAGTTTGAATGAAGAAGAACTTTTAGATGTGGACAAAATGCAAATAAAGGAAAAATTGGTTGCAATCATTGGAAAGACAGAAATATATGATGAATATGATAAGATAGTTATTTATTATTACAATATGCTTATTAAAAGATATGAAAGTCTTAAAATCATTGAAAACCAACTAGAGCATTTCTTTTATATTTGTAACCAGTACCTATCGGGAAAAGAATTTGTTTATAAACCCAAAAGTTTTGAATATACAATTAATGTTCAGAGTCGTAATGGAACATTAAAAGAAATGGATATAGAACAATTATCGTCTGGAGAGAAGCAAATAGTTGCACTATTTAGTTATATCTATTTGCTTGTTAAACGACCAGGTGCAATTATTATTGATGAGCCAGAACTATCTTTGTCAGTTCCTTGGCAGGAGACAATCTTAGAAGATATTATAAAGAGTAAAATGTGTAATCAACTTATTGTGGCTACACAATCTCCGTTTGTTTATGATAACTCTTTATTATCATATGCCCATGCAATGGAAGAGTTTTTGACGGTGGAGTGATAAATAATGAATATGTTAGGTACACATAGCACTGTTCGTAAAAAGCCAAATGTGTGTGCGCATATAATAAAGACAGAATATAAGTGCGGGGAAGCTAAAGTGTATATTGTCTGTGAAGGCAGTGAAGATTTGGGATATTATGGACAAGTGATAAAAAGAAAATTTTCAAAAATACAGATTAAAAAGCAGTTTGCGGGTGGGAAAGATAATGTCCTTGAAGTATACAGAGCATTTGATTGGAATGTTTATGAAAAGAACAGGTTACTCTTTTTTGTAGATCAAGATTTTTCTTATTGGACAGGAGAAGACCGGTATATTGATACAAATGTATATATAACAGATCAATATTCTTTTGAAAATGATGCAGTTAACGTAGAAATGTTTATGGATGTATTAGAAGATTTTTATGGTTTTGCTAATGCAACAGACGAGGAGTTAGACCGTATTAGAGAAGTGTATCATGAACGTTGGCAAGCTTTTTATTTAAATTCTACATATGCAATGGCGGCATTATTAATAAGTAATATTCTTAATAAGCAGCATCTTGCCAAGTGTGTAGAGATTAAAAAAATGCTTAGAATAGAATCCGATACAGTTTGGGTTGAATCCATAAAGGGACAATCGGCTAAAGAATATTTATATGAGAAACTGAAACTCACAAGTGATTGTGAAAAAGAAATAATTCGAGTGCAAAATGAATTTAAAGGGGATAAGTCAAATTATTTTGTTAGAGGTAAGTGGGCATTGTGTTTTATGGTTAAGTTGTTAGAATATATTATGGATAATGCAAGAAATTACGCACCATCGCTATACATAGATGAGGTTAAGAAACCTAAGCGTTTGTGTGAATTGACACAAGCCGGAACAATGGTTATGTTGGCTCCGCGAATTGTACCGCCAGAAAGTTTGGAAGAATTTTTAGATGCTAACATTAATTTTTTGTAAAGTAAGGAAAGTGTTGTTATGAAAACAATTTTATTCTCAGGAGTACATGGTGTTGGGAAAGGATTCTTTTTAGATAAGGTAAAAGAAAATATACAGCATTACGATGTTTATTCGGCTAGTAAATTAATTGAAAGATATCGGCCATCAACGGATGCTGGATATAAGAGAGTAAGTAATGTGAATAATAATCAAGATATTTTGATTAAAGCAATTAAGGAAGAAAAGTTTCACAATAGAAAGGATTTTATCATTGATGGACATTTGTGCATTTTTAATGCAAGAGGAGATGTGGAGTTTGTTCCACAATATTTTTTTATTGATGCGCAGATAACAGGAATTGTACTTTTGCAAGATGAACCAAGAATCATTTGTGATAGAATAAGTCAAAGAGATTCAAATAAAATAAGTATGAGAAATATAGAAAAGATACAGGATGAAGAGCAAAAATATGCAAGGGAATTACAAAACAAATTCCAAATTGAATATGTAATAATATCGCATGAATGTACAGGGGAACAGTTTGAAGAAATATTGAGAAATATAGGAGGTGATTTGGTTGAATAATATAGTGCATAAAACATTCGCAGAAATTGACCTGCAGGATTCGTTTTTTCAATCGTTGCGGAATGATTATCCGGGATTTGATGATTGGTTTAGAAGAAAAAGCAATCAAGATGCATTTGTACAGTATGAGAATAATAAGATAATAGGTTTTTTATATTTAAAAGTGGAAGAGCAGCTGGTGGATGATGTAGTGCCCAACATTTGTGCAAACAAGATTTTAAAAGTAGGAACATTTAAAATTGAGGCACATGGTACTAAGATGGGGGAGCAATTCATCAAAGTTATTATGGATTATGCTACAAATGAAAATGCAGATGTATGTTATGTTACTATTTATGAGAAACACAAATCTCTTATTAGTTTAATTCAACAGTTTGGATTTGAACTGTATGGAGCAAAGGGGGAGGGCTTATATAAGGAAAATGTGTATTTGAAACGGATGAAGATAATTACTGGGGATATAAATAAAGATTTTCCGTTTGCCGATATTAGTACAGTAAAAAAGTATTTGTTAAGTATTTATCCCAAATACCATTCTATTATGTTTCCGGATTCTATCTTAACAACAGAAAATAAAAATATAATAACGGATGTATCGTATACGAATTCAATTCATAAAATATATGTATGCACGATGGAGCAGGTTGAGAACTTAAAATATGGAGACCTTGTAGTTCTTTATAGAACTGCTGAATATGGAAGGAGTGCAGAATATTCTGCTGTTGCAACATCTATTTGTGTTATAGAAGGTGTAAAAAAGCAGAATGAGTTTAGCTGTTTTGAAGATTTTTATGAATATGCGAGCAAATATAGCGTGTTTGACAAGAATGATTTATGGTACTGGTACAATAGAGGTAGTTGCAAAGCAATAAAAATGACTTATAATGCGGCCTTAAAAAAAAGAATTGTTCGTCATGAATTAATAGAGGAAATCGGGTTGGAGCGTGATCAATATTGGGGCTTCTTTGAACTAACAAATGAGCAATTCAAAAGAATTGCCCAAAGAGGTGATATCGCCAAAATATTTTCAGAGAAGAACTAATGTTCGGGAAAGGGTTGCAATAGTGTACTAGATGAAGTATAATATATTATGTAAAGACATAGAAACGGAGTGAGAATGATGTGTGCAATATTGTTATCTATTAATCCAAACCATGTTAAAAACATATTGAATGGAACTAAGAGATATGAGTTTAGAAAAAAAGCATGTAAAAGACATGTAGACAAAATACTGATTTATTCTACAAATCCAATAATGAGGGTTGTAGGAGAAGCAGAAGTGGAGGAGGTTTTGATTGATAATCCTGAGATAATCTGGAAGAAGACAGAAGAGAAATCAGGTATTGATAAAACATTTTTTGATCAATATTATGAAGATAGAGAACAGGCGGTTGCATACAAGCTAAAAAATGTTATAGAATACAGAGAACCGAGGGAATTAAGGGATTATGGCATAAGATGTGCACCACAATCTTTTCAGTACATAGAAGAAACATGATATAGAAGATGGATTCCCATCACATATGAAGATACATATTTTTAGAGCGGTTCCAAGTTGTCCCCATGCATTTCACCACCTCGTGTAAGTTGGGGATATTCCTGCGGATTAGCCCAATATAACGGCGGTTAGATTGATGACACTCCATTAGGTAAATTGAAGCATAATTTTTCTTGGTGGGACAATCTGCGATGATAGACACCGGATCAATCAGTATGGAACAGCTGAATTTTATAGTGAAGAAAATGTTATAAAAGATAAACCAGTTGTAGATAGTGTTAAATTTACTAATGAATTAGCAGAAGGATATGATATTATTTATATTGGTGCAAGACCAGAAAATATGCTTGCTATAACTCATAAGTGGCTTTATATGAATGGATTTCCTAAAGGGGAAGTGTTTTTAGCCACCGAACAGAGTGAGCGAATTAAAATTGCGGAATTTGTTCTAGCAGATGAAAATGTTGTTCTTGGAATTGGTGACAGATGGCATGATAATCAACTATATAATACTGGGATGTAGAAGTATTATTGTTGAAGAATATCGAGCCGATTTTGATTTTGTAAAGAAGTATACATATTGAATTTGGTTATTTGTTCAGAACATGTGAGGAAATGTTAATGAAAGAAATAATCGCATATTTAGATGTCATTCGATAAAACAATAGAGTATTAGAATGATATAGAAAGTATAGTAAATACAACAAAAACGCTATTTAAATACCGTGAGAGGTGGTAGAACAGTAGATTTGGTAGAATTGTATCTATTATTGAGTAATTAAAAATAATACAGTAACTTCAAGGGTTTATAGTGATAAGGAAGTATTCACAATAATTTATCATTAACGCTGACTGACAGGGTGCATGTAGGTAGGTATGACGGATTGAGTTGTACCTACTTACTTTTTGTTGTAGTTTTTATTTGCTTTTGCTAAAATCAATACACAAGATTGTTAATGAAAGAGGCATGAAACTATGCAAGAAAAGATGAATAATAAAAATAATGCACAAATGACAATAAATGATTATTTATCATTACTTCAAATAAAATATGATTGTGAAACAGTATATAGTTTAGGTAAGTCTTTACAACAAGATGGAGTAACTAGTTTTGGAATTATTCCTTATTTTACGTTAACAGTGGCTACCATATTAGAAATGCTTTCATCAAATGAAATAAAAATCAAAATACCGTACTCCGCACGAATAAAAGATATTCGTATGAAATTGAAAATTTTTGAAGATGGATATAGCAAATCTAAAAGAATGTTATTGGCGATTGATTATCTCCAAAATGAGATTTTTAAAAACCAACTTACTTTCTCGTTTATGAAAAACTGGAATATTCATTATAATTTGGGAATATATACAAACAAGGATAAGATAGTAATTGGAAATACACAGTATAATTACTATTTGTTACAAGATAATCGTTTCTTAAAAAAGAACCTTAATGAAATTGCTAATGCTTATGAGAGTTCTCCTAATAACTTTAACCTAAATGAGCATGTGGGAAGAGAATGTTATCAATACGCATAAACTCATTGAAATCAAAAGTAATAACAGAGATATACTTGCTGTTCATGGCTATAAAATAGCTGCAAAAGTTCTCGAAACACGTCATTTGCTATATGATATGGTGCTAACTTAATCCATGAGTGTGGTAGAACAGTTGCTTCAGGCAAAATTACATCCATCATCGAGTAATCATAAACAACACATTAACTCCAAAGCTTCCGAGATTTCCTCGGAAGCCTTTTTAGTGGTAAGTAGAACCCAACAGTGATATAATCAAATTGTTAATCAGAATTTCCGGAGGTACTACCATGAACCGTATATTAAATAAAATCAAAGAAATAATTGACAGCAACATAAAACTCTATTTACCTCATGTAAAAACCAGCGATTTAGAAAATGATGGTGCAATATACTACATGAATGGAAAAGATGGAACGGAATTTGAGTGGTACGTTAATAATAAGTTACCACCATTTATGGTGTTTTATAATGATGAAGCGAATTTAGGTGCAATTAAATTATTGCTTTATAACGATGGGGGAATCGTAGTATATATTTACGATGAAAAAGGGAAAAAACTGATTCAAGAAGTTAATACACATTTTGATGTAAATGAGACAGATATATTTGAATTGGCTGTAATTTTAAGAAATGTGGCAGATGATAATAAAATTTGGGATGCTGATATTGAAAGCATAAATACGGATATTGAGGTCGATGATGAAAAGCTAAATGAATTTAAGGAAAATAAAAAATATTATACTGCTATGAAAAATAGGAAGATTATCTTAAACTTAAAGTCATACGTTTCGAAAAAAATAACAGAAGAAGGCTGGAAAGTTGGATATATGGAAAGAAATGAGCCGTATAATGAGCAGGATAGTGGCTGGTCTTTTTTTGCAGGAAATGAGGATGATGAATATACGTCAGATGTTAAAAACATAGAATTAATATATGTAGGAAATGTATGGCAACAATTAGATTCCGACATTTTCAAATATATTGATATGGCCAGTAGGCACAAAACTTATTCGGGTATCTCCAGAAGCCTTTGAAATAGATAAAAATGATAAGCCAATCTATATGGTAAAAAGATAACATCAATTATTATTTTATATTTAAACATTAGTAGGAGGATTTCATAATGAGTATGGATTTAAACTTTTGGAAATACAAAGAAGGAGCTGTGCACGACAACAATAAAATTTATGAGCTTGCGTGCTGTGATGGAAAAATGGTTGACGGGTTGGAAGAACTGCCAGTAAATGAAATAATTGAAAAGATTGCTTCTGTTTTTTCTGATTGGACTGCCTTGGATAATAACCATTATGAGAAAGAAGAACGAGGTGCTTTTGAGATTTTCACAACTCCTCAAATTGTAAGATTTGATTGTAACGGTATGCAGGAAGCTGATATGAATGCACTTATGGATATTTTGATTGATTTTGGCTGTCCTCTATATGACCCTCAAATATCAACAAGATTTGATTCTTGGACAGACAGATAACGATTCCAGTTTGTATCCAGTGGAAGTAAGACAAACTTAAGTTTGTATAGGAATAGAATATTTATCAAAACTGGCAGTCATGTTAAAAAGGACTGCCGATTTTGATAAATAATTATAAATTTAAATGGTATTAATTTTATTATAATAAAGTATACTCAAGCATTTGATATGCCGCTTGTTTCTTGGCATGTTTCTTAGAAGATGATTTTGCGCAAAAGTATGTTGTGATATCTGTTATGTGACAAGTGCATTTCCAGATCGGGTTTCCGTTGGTATCATATTCTTGTTCAAATTCATAAATAGGGATTGAAAAATATCCTCTTCTTGCGAGTATTTCCAGCTGGCTGATGGCATCGTTTATATTTGGATTTGGAATTTCATCACGAATAGATAATAGCATGTCATTCTGTTCCAATTCTTTATAAGCTAATGCACATACTGCCTTCCGGGCTTCATTTTTTGAAGTTCCAAAACTTTTGAAAATTTTGTCTAGGTTACCCAATTTCATTAGGCAGGCATGCTTCAATTCGGGGCTGCCATTATAAGGAGATGAGACTTCGTTTAAAGTACGGAATAATCCCACATGTGAAGCTTTTTCAAAATGATACCATGGAACCATACCATATCTTCTTAAAGTCCATTCCTGTATAAGCTCAACATAATTGTCTTCCATATCATCTTTAAAATAACTGTCGGGATCAAGCATAATTTCAACAACATCTTGAATCGCTTCCATGTTCCAATTAGAATCCAGTGCCACTGCTCCAATAATTGCCTCAAACAAGTCCTCTTTAACAGAAATTTCTTGGTTTATATTCTTTTGAATATCGCCATTTCCCATAATGAGATAGTCGGCAAGGTCAAGGATATTGATTCTGTCAGCAAGTGTTTTCTTTTGAACTAATTTTTTCTTGAGTTCTGTTAGCTCAGACTCATTTTTATCACATGCAAACTCATCATATTCTTCATCTGGCTCGAAGTCATCACAATCACCGATAAAATATCCATATTTCTCTGTTAGTAGTTTTACCACAATAAGATCTAGTACTTTGTCACCGATAAACTCTAATACCTCGTTGTCCTCTCCGCCGTATTCTTTTGAATAAGAACGTCTGACGAATGCCTGCTGCAACAAATCAGTATTTTGAAAGTTGTAGCCAATTTGCTCTTGGATAAATGTTAAATCCTTTTCTTTCATAAAAAATACCTCCCAGTAATTTGTACTAAAAGGCATAATAAGAGCCTGACAAAAATATAACTGCATGGCAGAATAATATTGTCAGACATGATAGATTAAATTAGATTCTTTGTTTTTGGGTGTTTACTGATATTTACTTGCATAAATAGGAATAAACACATATAAACAATGTTTCGAATTTAAAATATTATGCCTTGCAACAAATTTAACAAAGAATAATAATGCTGTCAATATTTTTTATAAGAATATATATGTTTAGCATGCTTATGGTAAGATGCAAATGTTCTGCTGTATCGTTTTTAAAGAGAAATTGTATATATTGCAAAAGCATAATAATAGTGATAAAATAGTTATTGACTTATGGTCAATAACTATTAACAACGGAGGTGAAATAAAAATTGGCAAGACCTGTAAAAAAAATGCCTGATGAATGGAGAAAGGAAATTCTGAACGCTGCACAGAAACTGTTTATTTCCAAAGGATATGAGGAAACTTCTGTTTCCGATATTATGGAAATGGCTGGCGGAGCAAAAGGAATGTTTTATCGTTTTTTTCAAAGTAAAGAAGATGTTATGCACACATTGGGAAATCAGATGTTTTTTGAGAATAATCCTTTTGATGTAATTAAGGAACAAAGTGATTTGAACGGATTACAAAAAATTAAGTCGTTGCTTGTACTGAATCAATCCGATACGGAGCGAAATAATCTGAATATGCAGGCAATTCCTATTCTAAAAGACCTACATATTTTAGCCGCAACGGTAGAAGAAAACAGACGTGTCCTGACTCCTTTATGGTTGGAACTATTGGAGGAAGGAAGAAAAGATGGATCTATCAGAACGGAATATACAAAAGAGCTTTCCGAACTTTTACCTTTGATTAACTTTTGGCTCATGCCATCGGTATTTCCTGCAACAGAGGAAGAATTACATCATAAATACCGTTTTGTAATGGAAGTATTAAACCATATGGGCTTGCCACTTTTCGATGATGAAATTGTGTCATTTACCGAAAAATTTATCACTGATATTTCAGAAAAAGGAGCGAATGAACCATGATACAAAAGTTATTCACTAAGAATTTTGTACTGCTTATTTTAGGGCAGTTGACATCTCTATTTGGAAATTTTATATTGAAGCTTGCGTTGTCTATGTATGTACTAGAGGTGACCGGTTCTGCCACTATATTTGCAGGGATATTATCTGCCGCAACAATTCCGACCATTATACTGTCACCACTTGGTGGTATTCTTGCAGATAGAGCAAACAGGAGGAATATTATGGTGGCATTAGATGCATTAACAGGAGTATCTGTTTTGTGTGTTACATTATTTTTGTCTGAGAGTAATGCACTTCCTATAATTAGTGCGTTGCTTATTATACTTTCTGTTTTCGGTGCGTTTGAAACACCTACGGTACAAGCGTGTATTCCGACTATGCTACAAGGGGACAATATTATGAAAGGCAATGCTGTTGTAAATCAGGTGGCTTCCTTGTCTTATTTGGTAGCCCCGATGTTAGGTGGTGTGCTATATGCGATGTTAGGCTTGAAGCCTGTCATGTATGCAAGTGTAGGTTGTTTTTTTATTACAGCCCTGTTTGAATGCTTTATAAAATTAAGCTATGAGCGTCAAAAAAGCAAGGGTGGGGTATTGTCTACTATTAAGCAGGATTTTTTATCTAGTATGCAATACATTTCAAAAGAGCAGATAAGTATTAGGAATATGTTATTTTTGACTGCATTGTCAAGATTTTTTATAATGGGTATCACCATAGTCGGTTTGCCGTATATGGTTAGGACTATTCTTGGGTTGAATGCGAAGTATTATGGAGCTGCGGAAAGTACGTTAGCGATTGCCACAATTTTGGGAAGCATTGCCGCAGGACTTTTTACAGAAAAATTGGAAATACATAAATTAGCTGTCCTGCTTACTTCTATGGGTGTTTTTATTGTTCCTATAGGGCTTGCTTTTCTTTGTCCATGTGGTACTATTATAAAATATATTATCATTATAGTTTCACTTTGTGGGTTGCAGATTGCAATTAGCATTTTTTCTATTTTTGCTGTTTCACTTATACAGCAAAGGACGCCCAATCATTTAATTGGCAAAGTGATGGCTTATACATCTACGATTACATTGTGTGTTCAGCCCATAGGACAAATTGTGTACGGTTTTCTGTTTGACAGCTTTAGTAACAAAGTTTATCTTGTTTTAATTCCAACCGGCATAATTGCATGTGTTGTTGGACTGTCTTCAATGAGATTTTTTAAAAATCAGTTTCAAAGGCAATATCTGCCTTAAGCAGTTATATTATGAGTGGTGGAAAGGTGGGTACTTAAAATGCATGATACAGAAAAAACAGATATTTTTTTTGAGAAATTAAAGGAAGACTCGACAGAATACAAAAAGCTTGAAACCAACGGATATAGTTTAGAAGAAAAGAAAAATGCAATCCGTTCTCTTATGAATATCCGTATGCCAAGAGAACTTTCCGATGAATTGTTGAATTTGCAGAATGAGTATTTACAGGAAGAGCTTAGTGCCAAGGGTGTGGTGAGCTTATCGGATATTCCAACGATAAAGGAACAATTTAATAGCAAATTCACCCATGCAGACAAAATATCACTCTGGCAGGGAGATATTACGAGGCTTAAAGTTGGCGCTATTGTAAATGCTGCCAATTCGCAAATGCTTGGATGCTTTGTTCCATGTCACAGGTGTATTGACAATGCGATACACAGTTTTGCAGGAATGCAGCTTAGAGAGGAATGTAACACTATAATGAGCCAAAGAAGGATAAAGTATGGCAGGAATTATGAGGAATCCACAGGCACAGCAACCTTGACTTTGGGCTATAATCTTCCCTGTGATTATGTGATTCACACAGTTGGACCGATTGTTTATAATGGGTTAAATGATTCGTTATGTCAGGACTTGGAGAATTGCTATGAAAATGTTCTGAAATGCTGTTTGGAACATGATATAAAATCGGTTGCATTCTGCTGTATTTCAACTGGAGAATTTCATTTCCCGAATGATAAGGCAGCAGAAATTGCTGTGGAGACGGTAACTGGTTTTTTAGAAAAGCATGCGGATTGTATGGAACGGATTATTTTTAATGTATTTAAAGACAGTGATGAATATATTTATGAAAATGCTTTGAATAATTAACTCTGATAATGCAGTACATTGACTGTGTTAGTGTATTAGAAAATATAAAGGATTCAGAAAATTGACAGAGTGAGGTTTGCCAAAATGGGTGAGATGAAAGAAAAAATGCATAGTGGAGAGCTTTATCTTCCGGGTGATGAAGAGATTATGAAAGAGCAGGTCGTTTATCAGGATAAGCTGTGCGATTACAATATGACAAAACCTTCGGAAGCAGAAAAAAGAACGGAAATGTTAAAGGAGATGCTTGGCGACTGTGGAGAGAGTGTATATATTGAAGCACCTTTTTATTCAAATTTTGGTGGACACCACTGTCATTTTGGAAATATGGTCTATGCAAATTATAATCTGACTTGTGTAGATGATACACATATATATGTTGGCGATTATACCATGTTTGGACCAAATGTAACCATTGCCACTGCCGGACATCCGATTTTACCGGAGCTTCGTGAGCAGTTGTACCAATATAATATGCCGGTTCATATTGGTAGAAACTGTTGGATTGGTGCAGGTGCTATTATTATGCCGGGTGTCACGATTGGCGATAATACTGTAATTGGTGCTGGAAGCGTGGTGACAAAGGACATTCCTGCAAATGTCGTCGCAGTTGGAAATCCATGCAGGGTGATGCGTGAAATTAATGAACGCGATAAGGAATATTACTACAAGGACAGAAAAATTAAAATGGACTGGGAGTTGGAAAAATGTTAAAAGCTGTTATATTTGATTTTGATTATACATTAGGGGATACAACAAATGGCATTGTGTTAAGTGTGAATTATGCTTTGGAAAAGCTTGGTTTTGGTATAAAGGATAAGGAAGAAATAAAGAAAACAGTTGGATTGTCGCTAAAGGATACATTTTTTGCATTAACAGAGAGGCAGAATGAGGAACAGGCAGAGCAGTTTTCAAAATATTTCAGGGAGAAAGCTGACTTGGTCATGGTAGAAAGTGCACAACTATATGACGATACAAAAAAAGTTCTTCAAAAGCTAAAGAACGATGGGTATAAAACCAGTATTGTGACCACAAAGTTTCGTTACAGGATTGAGCATATATTAGATAAGTTTGATGCTTTGGAGTTGATTGACTTAATTGTCGGTGCCGAAGACGTCAAAATTGAAAAGCCTAATCCGGAGGGACTGCTTTGGGTAATGGACAGTCTTAAACTTGAAAAGAACGAAATTCTCTATGTTGGGGACAGCATTGTTGATGCAAAAACTGCCGAAAACGCACAGGTGGATTTTGCCGGAGTATTGACGGGAACAACTGTGGCAGATGAGTTTAAAATGTACAGGAATGTTTTTATAGGGGAACATATAAGAGATGTTTATAATTTTATTATGAACTGTAACCAAAATTAATACAGAGAATTTATCATGGTTATGTATGGGATAATAAATGAAAAATATGGAGTTCGTATTGTGGAGTATATGATTTGGTGTTACATTTAAAGAAATTTCAAAAAATTTGTCTAAACGGTTAATAATATCAGCTTACTTGCCGACATAAATAATAACTTATAATATTTCAAAGGGATTTGAACTATAAACACTTCAAGGATGAAGTAATATATCTAAGTATAGCATGCTATACTTGTTTTCTGTTATATTTTTGCCCTTGTCGTGGGCTCATTTTCCTGTGAACTTTAGAGATTGTGTTATGTTTTTACTATGTGATGATATACTTTGATTTACTTCACAAATCGGTGCATAGTATATGGCTACATTCAAAATGAAAGGAGAATGAAAATGTCAAATCTTTATGGAGTGTCTGCATATCAGCAGACAAACGGAGTATGGAACAATAAAACCAACAGCACGAAAAATGAAAAGACGACTTCAACAAAAAATACGGACAGCACGACAGGCAAGTCGGATGACGTGAAAATTACGGAGTTCAAGCCTATTGATACAAAAAGCTCTTTAGTGCCGACAACAAAACCAGGGTACGGAACAGTTATAGGAAATGTGGAGCTTTCTGACAAGGCAAAGGATTATTATGGCAAGCTGAAGTCAAAATTCGGCAATATGGAGTTCATACTTGTCAGCGAGGATATGAAGTCACAGGTTCAGGCTAATGCGGCTGCTTATGGCAATGCCAACAAGCAGGTAGTCCTTATCAATGCGGAAAAGCTTGAAATGATGGCAAATGATGAGTCTTACCGTAAGAAGTATGAGGAAATTATCGCCATGTCACAGCTTAAGCTTCAGGAGGCAAAGAATAGTCTTACAAGCAGCGGTGCCAGCTTGAAGAATTTTGGAATGTCCGTAGATTCAAATGGAAAGGCAACATTCTTTGCAACAGTTGAAAAAGCAAATAAAAAGGCTGCTGAAAAGAAGCAGGCGGCAAAGAAAGCTGCAAAGGCAAAGGAAAAGAAGCGTGCTGAGGATAAGGCAAAAGAAAAGAAGCTTGAGGAAAAGCGTGCTAAGGAAAAAGCAGAGGAAAAGGATGCAGACGAGATTTCAAATGAGTCTGATGACAAGGATTATGTAGTAATCACAGCAAATTCAATGGAGGAGCTTATAGATAAGGTTTCTTCATATGCATTTAATCATTCATCAATACTTTCTGAAGACGAAAAGAAAGTAGGACAGAATTTTGATTTCAGAGGCTAGAAAATAAATTTTTATTATTACATTGTGTTATTGTCTTTAAGGGAGGCTGTCGCATTTAGCATGCTAAATGCGACAGCTTCTCATTATTTTTGTCGGGTATTTACTGTAGTTCCTGTATAGACAATTCTCCTAAAAAGATGTTATCATATGGATATGAAAAGCGTTCCTATAAAGTAAAAATAATTGACGGTCAGGAGGGCATATGAAAAAAACAGTAAACATTAACATTACAAAGCCACAGTACATAACAATAACGGATGTTACATTTGCACAGAACGATTTTTGGTTTGAAAACTGCCGAAAGGATTTGAAGATGGATATTATTTATCCGAAAGATTGTGAAAAAAAGTATCCGTGCATCATTTGGATTTGTGGCGGTGGTTGGAGAATATTGGATAAATCTGCACATTTGGCTTACCTTTCAATGCTTGCAAGAGCAGGATTTGTCGTGGCAAGCATACAGTATAGGATAAGCAGCGAAGAAAAATATCCTGCACAGCTTAAAGATGTAAAGGCAGCAATTCGTTATCTGAAGGCACATGCAAAAAGATTTTGTATTGACGTGGCAAGATTTGGAATTATGGGAGAATCAGCAGGGGGACATCTTGCTGCCATGTCGGCACTGGTATCAGACAAGGAATTTGATGAGGGGCAGTATCTGGAGTATTCAAGCACAGTTCAAGCAGCCTGTACATGGTATCCTGTCATAGATTTGACGGACTTTTCATATCCGTCCACAGATGAGACCGCAGCTTCAATTGAGTCTGACCTGATTGGCTGTAATGTGGCACATAATAAAGAAAAGGCACTTTCTGCAAGTCCTATAAGCTATGTCACGAAGGATGCACCGCCGTTTTTGATTATACATGGAACTGATGACCACACGGTGTCCTTTTCACAGGGCGAGGCTTTTCATGATAAGCTGGAGGCAGCAGGCTGTGACGTAAAATTGATTGCCATTGAGGGTGCAGAACATGCGGAGGTCAGGTTCTTTCAGGATGAAATATGGGAAGAAATAATTTCATTTTTTAAAGAGAAACTTTAGAGCTGCTATGTTTATAATATAGCTGAAATATGTTATAATTTATGCTGACGGCAGTTTAAAATGAAAAACACATTTATACAACAGATGATAATAGAAATCACCTAAGTACAACAAAAATATTATGAGGAGGAAAAAACATGTTAAAGGAAAAGGTAGCAGTTGTAACAGGAGGAACAAGGGGAATCGGCTTTGAAATTGTGCGTAAGTATTTGGCAAACGGTGCAAAGGTTGTTCTTTTCGGTTCCAGACAGGAAACGGTGGATGAAGCATTAAAAAAGCTTAAGGAGGAAAACTCAGGCTGGGAGGTAAGCGGAAAGTGTCCGAAGCTTACCGATGCGGCAGAGGTTGAAAAAGCAATTACAGAGGTTAAGGAGCAGTATGGCAGAATAGACATTCTTGTAAATAACGCAGGTATTTCACAGAGCACGCCGCTTTATGATTATACACCTGAAGAATTTGATAAGGTAATTGACCTGAATGTAAAGGCGCTTTTTTATGCGATACTGCCTGCTGCAAAAATTATGAAGGAGCAGGGGGGCGGCTGTATCATTAATACAAGCTCAATGGTAAGTATTTCAGGACAGCCGGCAGGCGTAGGATATCCTACAAGCAAGTTTGCGGTAAACGGACTGACAATTTCTCTTGCAAGGGAGCTTGGCAAGGATAATATACGTGTAAATGCAGTGGCACCGGGTGTTACGAAAACTGACATGGTGGCAGCGCTTCCAGAGCAGGTTGTGCAGGCAATTTCTGCTAAGATTCCTATAGGAAGACCAGGAGAACCTGAGGAGGTTGCAAATGCATTCCTCTATCTTGCAAGCGATATGGCAAGCTATGTAACGGGAGAAATTTTATCCGTAGATGGTGCGTCAAGGTCATAACGCCTTTATTGTGCCTATTCTTTTACTAATTCTTGATACATTGTGCCCCACTCAAGCATAGAGTTGATGATGGGGCGCATTGTATTTCCTAAGTCACTTAAAGCATACTCTACCCGTACAGGTACTTCGGGATAAACAGTACGTGTAATGATACCATCATCTTCCATAGAACGAAGATTATCTGTTAAAACCCGTTGGCTGATGCCGGGAATATCCTTTTGCAGTTCATTAAAACGCCAAGGACGGTCTAACAGTCTTTGGACAATAAAAATCTTCCACTTATTTCCAATCAGCATTAGTGTTGTGGCAACAGGGCAGGCTGGCAGCTCGTCTTTTGTCAACATAAAATATACCTCCTATAGTATATAACATTCATATTTGCACTAACTAAGAAAAAGCTCACTATATAATAAAATGGTGCGTACTTTTATTTTTGCTTGTTGCAATTTATACTAAGTATAGACCTAAGAGGTCAGAAAATCAAGGAGGTAACTATCATGAGTAATCTTGAAAATGTCGCAGTATTTGCATCATCATCCTGTGGTTCTGCTTGTGGAGCAGGTGATCCGAAACCGGAAGAAAAAACTGCATCATCCTGTGGTTCCGCTTGCGGTGCAGGCGATCCAAAGCCGAACTAGACTTTGATTTGCAAGGATACATAGTATCAATGCAGTCATGGACACACCGCTTTTGGTGTGTCCATGACTATACTAAGAACAAAACGTAAAACTTTAGGAGGAATACCCAAAATGAAACCATACTTTGCGTTCCAATGGCATATTACAGATGAATGTGACCAAAGATGCAAGCACTGTTACATTTTTTCTGAGGATAACCATATCTGCCTGAAACAAATGAAATATGAGGAAATGGAAACGGTAGTTTCAAGCTGTATAGATATGTGTGAGAGGCTGGAACGCACACCGTATTTTTATATTACAGGCGGTGATCCGATTTTACATAAAGATTTTTGGAAATTATGTGAATTGTTAAAAAAGCATGATATTATTTTTGGTATTTTAGGTAATCCGTTCCACTTGACTGATGAGGTATGTGAAAGGCTTTATAAGTATGGTTGCAGAAAGTATCAGCTTTCATTGGATGGAATGAGAGAAACACATGACAAATTCCGAAAACCCGGCTCTTTTGACATTACGATAGAAAAGATTGATTGTATCAAGAAAGCGGGAATGTATTGTGCAGTTATGTCTACGGTATCCTGTGTCAACAAAGATGAGTTTCCCGATATGATTGATTTGATAGTGGATAAAAATGTTGATGTGTTTGCATTTGGGAGATACTGTCCTACAAGTGGGCAGAAAGCGGAGGAATATCATATCCCGCCTCTGGAATATAAAGCGTTTTTGGAAAAATGTTGGACCAAGTATGAGCAATATAAAGACAGACATACTACATTTCAACTGAAAGACCATTTATGGACGTTGTTTCTGTATGAAAAAGGAATTTTTAAGATACCGGAAAATGCTGATAAGAAAATGATATATGACGGCTGTCACCTTGCAATCGGTCATATGACAATTCTTCCAACAGGTGATGTATATGCCTGTCGGCGAATGGAAAGTAAAATAGGAAATGTATTCGATACCTCCATGTATGACCTTTTTATGAGTTCAAATATGGAGGGGTATCGGGATTTTGATAAATTTGAAAAATGTAACAAGTGTGAGCTTCGTGGCTTTTGCAGGGGATGTCCGGCTGTGACCTATGGCTATACCGGAAATATGTATGCACCCGATCCGCAATGCTGGAAGGAGGTTTGACATGGATATTTTAGAATTAATGAAAGAACGCAGGTCTATCCGTAAATATCAGGACAGGCAGATTGATAGAGAAGCTTTAGAAAAAATCATTGAGGCAGGATTATACGCACCAAACGCAGGAGGCGGGCAGAGGGCAAAGATTGTTGCTGTCCATAACAAAGAATTAGCTGAGAAAATCGGCAGGCTTAATCTTGCACATTTTGACCGCAGCCGCCTTTTAGGTGGGTATGTTTCCTCTGAACAGCCAAGCGTGATTGATAATCCTGATATAAAAAGTGGATTTTATGGTGCGCCTACGGTATGCATTATTTTTGGAGCAAGGAATTTTTTATACAGTATTCCTGATGCGTTCTGCTGTGCTGAAAATATGGTGCTTGAGGCTGCTGATTTAGGCATTGCATCCTGCATCATTGCAAGAGGGGAAGAAACCTTTGACAATGAAGATGGAAGGGAACTATTGAAAAAATGGGGTATTCCCGATACAGATATAGCTCGCTGTTTTGTGATACTGGGATATTGTGATGGTGACTATCCCTCAGTTAAGTTAAGAAAAGATAATCGTTTCTTGATTATAGATTAAATTTGGAGGTGGAATTTAATGTCTTTCGGAATGATGACTATGAAATCTACGAAATCTTATTCAGAGAAAATTGAACTGTTAAGAGAAAAAATAGAAAATGCGGATGCAATCGTTATCGGCGCAGGAGCAGGACTTTCCACCTCTGCCGGATTTGTTTACAGCGGTGAGCGCTTTCAGAAGCATTTTAGTGACTTCATTGAAAAATATCATTTCCGCAATATGTATGAGGGTGGCTTTTATCTGTTTGACAGTCTGGAAGAACATTGGGCATATTGGAGCCGATACATTTACATTAACCGCTATATGGATGCGCCAAAACCTGTTTATGAAAATCTGTTTAAGCTGGTAGAGAACAAAGATTATTTTGTACTTACCACAAATGTAGACCATTGTTTTCAGAAAGCGGGGTTTGCAAAAGAACGGTTGTTTTATACGCAGGGAGATTATGGACTTTTCCAATGTGAGACCCCATGTAAGCCATACACATACGACAATGAAGCTCAGATTAAGCGTATGGTAGAAGAACAAAAGGATATGCGTATCCCGACAGAACTGATACCCAAATGTCCGGTTTGCGGGAAACCAATGACTATGAACTTGCGGGCAGATGATACCTTTGTGCAGGATGAAGGATGGAATATTCATGCAGGCTATTATGAGAAGTTTCTTAATGCGCATAAGAAAAGCAAAATCTTATTTTTGGAATTAGGTGTTGGCTATAATACACCTGGAATTATCAAATATCCTTTTTGGCAGATGACTGCAAGGAACAGAAATGCCGAATATATTTGTATCAATAAGGGAGAAGTAAATGTGCCAAATGAAATAAGGGACAGGTCCATAGAAATAGATGCTGATATATATGATGTATTAAATGACCTGTTAAGTATCTGACTGAAAGACCGAGAGACAATCATTTTGCCTCTCGGTCTTTACAATCTTTTGCTCTTAAAAAATATTTATACATACGTTAATTATTTACATATGTAAACCGATATATAAAATGAAAAGCTGAAATCTGATTGAAAATATGTTAAAATTGGAGCAGGCGGTTTTGTCGCTGACATAAAAAATTGACTTGTAATCGGAGGGAATCATGGGAGAGAATACACCAAGTGAAAATGAATGGATGATTATGGAGATAGTATGGAAACGTTCGGATTCCATAACGGCGGCAGAGATAATAAAGGAGCTTGAGGGTGTCCTTGACATAAGTGGAAAGACAATAAGGGTTATGATTAACCGCCTTGTTGCAAAAGGTATTTTGAATTATACCGTTGACCCACATGATGCACGTATATATCATTATAAGGCGGCACGCACCAAAGAGGAATGTCTCGATTTAAAAAGTGAGCGCTTTGTAAAAAATTATTTTGGCGGAAATGCTTCACTTGCAGTTGCAAGCTTTCTTTCCAGTGCAGATATTACGGAGGAGCAGCTTGAGGAATTAAATTTAATACTTAAAAGTATGAAGGATAGGAAAAAGCATGGTTGATAAATTTGAAACTCTGTGCAATTTCATAATATTTATATGCAGCTACAGTACAATTCAGTGTGTTAAAACAATGCTCATGGGAATCTTGATACTGCCTGTAATTTGGCTTGTAAGATTATGCAATCACGGCAGAAGCGCAAATGTAAATTTCTACTGCATGCTGCTTATACTCCCTATGGCGCTTACGGGTATGAGCAGACTTTTTTACCAAAGGTATACATGGAAAATAACAGACATGATATACAGGCTTGCGGCAACAAATGTGGGATGTATATATTTTGCAATTGCACTTATTATCTTAATGCTTTCCGTATATAAAAATGTAAAGCTTAAAAGGTGGATTGCAGGACTTGAGCCGTTTTCCGACACTGCTCTTATGCGGCGGACCATGAAAACAGTGCTTGGAAACACCAATACATTTTTTCAGAAAAAATATATGGAACGTGTCAGGGTATATGTTACCATGCAGGAGATAAGCCCGTTTTCGGGAGGAATATTTCGTCCGTATATTGTTATACCTGATACACTGTTTAAAGAAAGCTCCGACGATGAACAGCTAATGATGCTTGCGCACGAGTATATGCATATAAAATCAGGACACATTATATGGCTTACACTGTTTAGGCTGCTTTGGATTTATTGGTGGATTAATCCGTTTATGTTCCTTTTAAACAAGCATCTTTATGAGGCAATGGAAATGGCTTGTGATGAAAAATGCATCTGGTATATAAATGCAGAACCATATACCTATGGATCCGTGCTCCTTACCGTTGCAAAAAATATACAGCCCAAAACCGTAAGAGGTGTAGCGTCCCTTGTGTCAGGAAACGATTACAGAAGAATAAAAAAGAGAATTTTTTACATTGAGAAATCAGTTGATAAAAAGCGCTTTTTTAGGAAACAAAAGCTCCAAAATATGGCATTTACGCTTGTGTTTGCAGGTATAATTTTAGGAATACACCTTAGCTCGTACCCTAAATTTACCATTATGAAAGAAACCTATATATATGATGAGAATTTAAAGCTCAGGGTGACTGATTACGAGGACCTTAAAAATGCGGTTGAGGTAAAGAATGGGGAGCTTATAATTAATCATGAGGAATTTGCAGAACTTTTGGAAAAATATAATATATCCGGGGATTATGTATTTATTTCTTTTGATACGATTATCAAGATACCAGGCTGTGGAGGCGGAGGAAATGTAGGAATGGTTTCCACAATTGATTATGATGATATTTTTTATCTTGCGGCAGAAACACCGGAAAATAAGTTTATGACATTTGTTTTGAAGTATATTTTATAAAAATTAAGTTTTAGGCAGAGTATGTTGTGGCTTCCACATTATATATATTTACTGCGAAAATCGCAATTCACATATAGACGATGAATGTTTTTATAATATTTGTTTACATATGTAAATGAATGGCGTATAATAAAGCTACGGCACTATATTTAGTACATATTATGAAAAGGATTTCAAGTAGTTGTATCAAGTTAAGGAGGATGAATTTATGGCAGTCAAAGTAGGCAACAGCTATGTATCACAGCAGGCATATGATTATGCAAAAGCTAAGGTGGATAGCGAAAAATCACAGGGAAGTGAAACAAACAGTGTACTTCAGGATTTATCCAAGCGGTATCCTGAAACAAACTTTGCCGTTGGCACACAGCCCTTTGGCGGAAAAGGAACAAACAACATCAGCATTGCACCTAACATTTTAAGGAAAATGGAAAATGACCCTGAAGCGAGGCTGGAGTATGAGGCACTGATATATGATTGTGCCGAGTGTCTTAAAAATGAGCCTACAAAGCATGGTAATTCAACAATCATTGCAAGAGGTTTCATAATCAATGAAGATGGCAGTCTTGGAGGTTGGAGTATTAGTCAGGTCGATGGAGGGAAAAAGGCAAAAACATATAAAAAAGTTGAAAAAGATGAACTGAAAGAACGCCTTAAAAAAATCAGGGAAAAGAAAGCAACTGAAAAGAAGAAAGCTGAGAAAGTAGCAGAAAAGAAAGACGCTGAAAAGGCAGCAGAAAAGAAAATAGCAGAAAAGGCAGCAGAAAAATCAGAAGGACAGATAATTGACATAAAGGTATAAGGATAAAATTGCCGATATAATAAATAAGAAGCATATTCCATTTGACGTAACAGGATAAGAAAAATGTAAAAATTTACTTATTTACTATTGGTATTAGCACATAAATGTGTTAATATATATGTGTATAATTGTCATGCTAGATCAGCTATGACGATTATAAAAAAATTAATCAAGGAGGATTAGAAATATGGCAATTCAAGTAGGCGACAGCCAGGTAACACAGGCAGCATACAACTATGCAACAGCCGAGCCGTATAGCGCAAATTCACAGGGAAGTGGAAGCAGCAGTGTCTTAGAGGATTTATCCAATCCGGAAAATAAAAACAACAATGTAGCTGCTACATATGACAAATCAAACGAAAATGCAAAGAAAGCTACTTACTCTGTAAACAAAATGAGCGCTGAGGACAGAGCTAATTTAGTAAGTCAGCTTAAGGCTGATCAGGAGGCAAGGCAGCAGAGCCTTATAAACCTTGTACAAAGCACTATAGGTAAGCAGGCAAAGGCATATGGCATCGCAGAGGGCGGCGACGCTATGTGGAGGTTTATCGCAAGCGGAAACTACACTGTGGATGCTGCAACGAAGGCACAGGCACAGAAGGACATTTCTGAGGATGGATATTGGGGCGTAAAGCAGACATCTCAGAGACTGTTTGATTTTGCAAGTGCTCTTGCAGGTGATGACGTGGAGAAGATGCAGGAGATGCAGAAGGCTATGCAGAAGGGCTTTAAGCTTGCCACTAAGTCATGGGGCAGGGAACTTCCAAGTATAAGCAGTTCTACATTAGATGCAGCAAATAAGCTTTTTGAGGATTATTATGCATCTAAAAAGCAGAATGTTGAGTAAAGGGATTGTTTTGTAAAAGAGTAAAAAAGGAGGAGTAAAAATGACGGGAATAGATTTTAACAGCTATTTAGGAAGCAGCAATAATAATTCATCGACAATAAATTTCGGTATTAACTTAGGAGATTATGCTGCAATCCAAAATGGCTCATATTATAAGCTTGCCAAGGCTAATTATGCAAAGCAGGCTGCTGAGGAAAAAAGTGAGAAAACTGTTGATTCAAAGCTTTCCCTTTCTTCCATGAAGTCAAGTGGTGATGCACTTAAGGCGGCAGCAGATAAGCTTTCTGACAAAAGCTTGTGGCAGAAGAAGACTATAAAGTCAAAGGATGAGACTACAGGTGAGATAGTCGAGAAGGAGGATTATGACAGAGCTGCAATCAACAGTGCAATTCAGGATTATGTCAAGGCTTATAACGACATGATTGAAAATGCAGGAAATGCAGAGACAAAATCCGTTCTCAGGACTGCAACAACAATGATAGGTGATACGGCAGCTGTATCAAAACTGCTTGATCAGGTAGGAATTAAAATTGGCTCAGACAATAAGCTTAGCATAGATGAAGATAAGCTTAAGGATGCTTCAATGGGAACCCTTAAAACATTATTTGAGGGATATGGTTCATATGCTGATAAGATTTCCGGCAGGGCAAGCTCAATATCAAGATCTGCAAAGGAAGCAACGGATAACTATACAGGTGAGGGAACCTATGCAAAGAAGGCATCAGGAAGCTCCTCTACAAGCAGCACTACAAGCGGTAAGGCAACCTACCAGCTTACTGCTGATATGCAGAAGGCAATATTGGAGCAGGTGCAGCTTGATTTCTATATGTATGGTGGCAATAACAAGACAAATTCATCTACATTCACAAAGAAAATGAATAAATTCCTTGAGTCTGTAGACAGTGACAAGAAGGATGATGCTAAGGCTTCCATACAGAAATTCAGGGATGAATTATCTGATTTGGTTGTTAAGGCAATCAAGGCTGAGGACAGCAGCTTTAAGATTGGAAATACTGTTGATCCTACCATTCTTAACAAAATATTTGCAAAAGATGATGAGCTGCTTCAGAAGGCTGCAACTCAGACATATGGTAACAGCTTTAACTATTCAGTATAAATAAGGTTGTACTAATGTAATATATATCCCTGTGGTTGTGATTATCATGCAGCCACAGGGAATTTTTATGTGAAAAAGATTTCATATAAAACAATTCGGATAAGAATCAAGATTAAAAATCACAGTGCAAACAGCACAATTTCAGATGGACCATATTGTAAACCATTACTCCTGAGGTATAGTTTGTAATCATCTCGCATCTCGGTAATCATTCTTGGTATCTTATAGATATCTTCATTATTATGATATACACAGATTAAAAGCTTTGGATGTTCTTCAATGATGTGACGACGGCAACCTGTCAGTGCACTTTGTTCTGCACCTTCAATGTCCATTTTTATAAGTGTGATTGGCTCTGAGATATCTTCATCAATAGAGACCATTTCAATTGGAATACCAACATTATCTTCTTTTGTTGCCGTGTTGGCAGAGGATGCCTCAGAAGAGGAAACATACATAATATCGTTTGTAGCTCCAGCACCCTTATTTCTAATTTCAATATTAGTATAGTCCTTTAGGTTTTCGGTTAGAAGGGCTACAGTGCTTTTGGTAATTTCATAGCAATATATGCGCTTATATTTCTGATAGTTTTTAATATAGTCGATTGCGGAATCTCCGTTATAAGCTCCTAAATCAACAATTACTTCATTTTCATCACATTGTAATATGTCTAAATCATAGTAAGAATCATAATTACCTTCACACATTTGAAGAATTAAATTTGGCTCAAAGGTTAGCCAGTTATAGAGCATATTATGTAGAACCAGCTTAGAGCGATAGTCACCAAGTCGATGATACAGCCATTCAAAATCGTCACGATGCTCAATCAGTGTATGAATACGGTCCTCGAGTACATCATAACAATTATTATTTGTATCTAATCGTCCCCACATGGTCTCCCAACTTTGGTAATGGCGATTCAAAATATCTATGATATCCGGTTGAAGTGCATGTAGCGTATCTTTTGATTGTTTTAAAATGGTGTCATAATCGACATAATTAACATAATCAAGTAATTCCAAAAATTGTTCGTCCAATGCAGTAGACTGTGAATAACGGGTCTCAACTATATTTCTTATGAAGCTTATCCATGCCTGACATTGATTTACAAAGACATTGAGTGAATCAGCATTGGAAAAATCAATGTCTGTTATCTGATAGTGATTTATAGTAGCAGAGTTAAACAGCGTAATATTGATATTATGTATGCTAGACATGGTGTTCTGAAATAAATCAACAGGCTTTTCAGCTAAAATGGCTTCCTTCCTGTTGGATACAAAGTTCGCTATTTTTTCGATTGTCTGTAAGCGGTTCAATAAATCTTCTTTTTCTGTTATCAGCATACGTACCTCCTTGATTTTAAAAAAGAGCATCACTATAACTAAAGTTTAGTTATGGTGACACTCTTCCTTTTTTATTATTTATGCCATCTTATTTACAGCTAATGTAAGATTAGAAATCTTTCTTGATGCATTGTTCTTATGATATACTCCCTTTGAAGCAGCCTTGCTTATCTCGGAAATAGCTATCTTAAGCTTTGCCTCAGCATCTGCCTTGTTGCCTGCTGCTATGGCAGCCTGAACATTTTTAGTAACAGTCTTAACCTTAGACTTAATCATCTTGTTTCTTAAAGTTTTAGTTTCGATTACACGAATTCTTTTCTTTGCAGATTTGATATTTGCCAAATCAGACACCTCCATTAAATGATAAAAATAAAACAATAAAGTTATTATATGGTTATCACCTCGGTCAAGACACGAACAACATACCCACACCACTAGATATGTTGGACCTAAGCGAATTTTGCTTACCGTACTGTTACGCACGCAACATTTAGAATATCAAATTAATATTTTTATGTCAATAGATTTTGGCGAAATTTTACTGTATTTTTACTGTAAAGTTTCACTGTAATCTGATAGGAGTTTGTCGTAATCTGCTATAGGCATAGGCTTTGCAAACAAAAAGCCTTGTCCGATTTCACAACCTATATCCTCAAGTATTTTAAGCTGCTTATCATCCTCAACGCCCTCGCTTACTACCTTTATATCAAGAGCATGAGCCATGTCTATGATACCCTTCAATATATGTATGGCATTTTTGTCATTGGTAACTGATCTTGTAAGAAAATCGTGGTCAAGCTTTAAAACGTCAACAGGAAGGTCCTTAAGCAGGGTCAGGGAGGAATAGCCTGTTCCAAAATCATCCATGTTTATTGTAAAATCCTCATTTCTAAGCTTAGTCAGAACGTCTATCATTTGCTCATAATTCTTGGATAAGGTGCTCTCAGTAATTTCAAATTCAATGTAATGGTGCGGAATACAGTATTTATCCACAATGTCGTGAACCCTTGTAAGGAAATCGGTGTGTGCAATTGTTGTACGTGAAAGGTTCACGGAAAATGGAAGCACATGTAAATCCGAATCCAAATATTTTCTTAAGGACTTGCATGCCTCTTCAAGCATAAAGCAGTCAATCTGATATATAAAACCGTTCTTTTCAAAGGATGGTATAAAGGAGGCTGGCTCGAGGAATCCCTTTGAAGGTGAAATCCACCTTATAAGTAATTCTCCTCCTATAAGGTCTTTGGTGGCTATATCATATTTCGGCTGAACATATGCACAAAATTCTTTGTTTTCCATTGCAGACTGCATGCTGTTTTCCATCTGCGCCTCATTCATAATTGTTTTGTGAAGCTCATCATTATAAAAGGCATAGCAAAGTCCGGTAGATGCATCGATTGATTTGCCGGTCATCATCGCCCTGTCAATAAGTCTGTTCACGCTGTAAGAATGCAGGGTTTCATCAATAACAAGTATTCCTGTGGTAAAATCTACGTTGAATTTATCCTGAACAGTACGGCAGGTGTCATGAACCTCGTCACATATACTGTTAAAGGTGTGCATGAAATGCGCCTTATTGTCATGGTGAATAAGCATAATAAATGTATCGCTTATTATTCTTGAAAATGCCTCGCCTTCATCGAGGTGCTTGTGCATAACCTCGGCTACCGCCTTTAGAGTTTGGTCACCCACATTATGACCGTAGGTTTCGTTTATAAATTTAAAATTCTTTATATTGTAATAGAACATTACATAGTCGACGTTTGGATTACTGTCAAGTATATCCTGACATGTTATCTTGAATTTCTCAAAATTTTCAAAGCCTGTAACCATATCCCTGTAGGATGCCTCGGTAATTTTCTTTTCAATTGAAATATTCTGTTCCAATTCCTTTTTAAGGCGCTCTGCTTCCGTCTGTTTATGGGCATTGCCAATAATTAAAAATGTGTTGCTTCCGGGGCTCCAATTTATTTTGGACATATTTATGTCCATAAGCTCATTGGTGGATTTGTTCCGCTTTGTACATTTGACGGAGGAAGCCTTTGTAAGCTTATGGAGAGAACAGTCACTGCATGGACTGCTTTCCTGATACATGCAGCTATAACATTTACTGTTTAAATTAAGCCCGGAAAAATATTCCTTTGCGGTCTCGTTAAAATACATGATGTCATATGTATCCCGATTTATTACGATAAGAGGATTATCAATGATATCAAAGACATTTATGGTGTCTTCCCTTAACAGGGAAAGATTTTGTTCGCTTCTTTTAGAACATACAGCCTCGCTGAGTATTTTAAAGATAAGTTTAAAGTCTGTAAGGGCAGCAGAGGACCATGGGGTTTCATTTTTCATTGTATAAAGTCCTATGTAGCCTATAACTTTTCCGTTAAGCAGTATCTGGGATTGTATCATTCGGTTTACGCCTTCGGAATATGGGTTCATATTGGAAGTGTTAAGCTTTATAAGCGATGTGTCAGGACTGTATATTATTCCATCCGTGCCGAGGGAGTTAAGCTCCTCAAAAACAGCAATAGGGGTATGCTGTCTTGTTTGAATATCATTTTTAATTCCCGAAGCACACCATTGATGGGTACAGTCAACAAAATTATCATTGTTGGATTTTTCCCAAATGCATATTTTATCAATGTCGTAGGTATTGCCTATGATGGCTAGGGATTTTTCAATAGCAAGATGTGTGTTGCTGTTGTCAAAAAGCATGGAGAGAAGTTCATTTATTATTTTGTCGTTGCCTGCCGGCTTGATTTCAGTGCGGGCATTTTCGTAGCTTGCACGCTCCATGTCGTCATGGTAACAGTAGTAACAGTCCTTACCGTTTAATTTTGCTTGGTAAAGTGCTTTATCAGCATTTTCAAGCAGGGTATTGTATGTTATCTGTTCATTTGTTGCGGCTATACCGATACTTAATGTTACCTTGAAGGTTTCCTCGCCCGTATAAATTGCTTTAAGGCTCTGGGCAATCATGGCAGCCTTCTCGCAGGCGACCTGAACGTCAAGAAGGTTGCTGAAATAGACACAGAATTCATCACCTCCCAGCCTGCCGGCAAGGTCATATTCACCTGTATATTCCTTTAAAATCCTAGCTATATCATTTATGACTTCATCACCCTTGAGATGACCGTATGTATCGTTTATTTTCTTAAAGTCGTCTATGTCAACAAGCATAAGGACATTATATATATTCCCGTCCAAATTGCGTAGATGGGATTTTATTCTGCTCTCAGTTGTCGCCTTGTTTAAAAGTCCCGTCATAAGGTCTGTTTCGGCTTTTTGAAGAAGCTTCTGCTGTTCAATTTTCTGTGTGTGTATATTACGGAGAAGCCCCACAGCCCTGACTGGTTTTTTATCCTCGTCAAATATGGTTGAAAAAATTGAAAAGTACCATTGAAAGCCGTTGGACTTTGTATTTAGCTTAAATTCCGCAGTGTGGTATTCTGTTCCTCTTTTTGCAAGCTCAAAAAGCTCCTCAAGGGCATCTTTGGTATCATGGGAAACAAGCCCTGTTTCTGCCATTGTCTTAGCAGGATTTTGTATAATTGATTCACCATCAAATATATTGTTGAATTTTTCGGCAAATGTAATAATATCCTCCGATATGTCGTATTCATATGGAAGCTCCTCTGAAATGTCCGAGATAATAAGGTACTTTTGTTCCTCAAGTGTTGCCTTCATCTCTGCAATCTTTAAGTCTGTTATGTCGGACATTACAAGATTAACTACGGGAAAGCCCTCAGACATTTCGCCTGAACGGGCAAAAATTGCATTTACCCATCTGATGCTTTCATTTGTGCCTTTTATGCGGAAATTAACAATTTTGGAATTTAAGTCCTCAGTCAAATCGGCAAGGGCATTTATGACAATTGATAAATCCTCGCTGTAAACGATGGAAAGTGTATTTTTTCCATAAAGCTCGTTGAAATCGTGAGATGAAAAACCGCACATGTCATAGAAAAAATGATTTGCCCATATAAGCGTCAGGTTATTGTCAAGCAAGTGCTTGCTGACACCGCTTGGAACGGTATTGGCAAACATTTCCAAATCGGTTTTGGCCTGTGCCGTCTCGTTTGCTGCATTTTCCAAATTTGTTATGTCGGTAAATACACATTGCAAAACGTCCCTGCCGTCATTTAGAGAAAACGCCTGTCCGTTGCACAAAACGGTAAGTACATTTCCATTTTTTGTAACTATTCTGTTTTGAATGCTTACCAGATTGGAAATGCTGAGCTGATAATTAATAGAGGCAATTACCTCCGCAAAATCGTCAACATATAAAAGATTATCCAGTGTACAGATTTTGTTTGATAATTCGCGGGGAGAATATCCTGTCATGGAGCAAAGTCCTTGATCAAAATCCAAAATATTGTATGGTGCATCTGTCTCTAAGACAAAGGTTGCTACATCATTGCTTCCTGCGTAGTTGGATGAAGTCATATTTTTACCTCCCGAATCTATTAAAAGCTTAATATAATTATAGTCTATGGGAATATTTATATCAAGAAAAAAACAAACTAAAAAAAGCTTTGAAAAAGCTTTCTTTACATACGGATTTATAAATGATACAATATATAAATAATAATTGACTAAAGACAATTATGTGATGAGATAATGAATTATAGAACAAAGCGTTTTCGACGCTGCGGTTCGTATCTTAGCAGGAGTTTCTATTATAGAAAAGATGTGTAACGATGGATAAATATAGGAAGTATGAGATAACAGCTACTGTATGTGTAGCGATTTTCATAGTGAGTTTTTCACTGTGCCTGCTTGTGTCAAACAGAAGCGTGTATGGTTTATGTTATGATAAATACTATGAGGGTTTAACGGAGATTTATGGAGATAATATCGAGGATAAGGCACTTGCTCCTTTGGAGGCAAAGCAGAATTATGAGCAGATAGCAGACGGCTTTTCATCCTTTTTTAAAAGTGATTATTCAGGGGTGAGTTATGAACTGTCGGAAAGAAATGTAAAGCTTTTAAACAGGCTGAAGGGATATTATCGTTTTGCATGGATTGCATCCGTAATAAGCCTTGCAGGAGCCATATACAGCTTCATTATTTTGTCAAAAAGAAGGAATTACATGCCCCTGCTTACCGGAGGTCTTGTAGCATCATTTTTAACGGTGTTTAATGCATTTGTAATAGGTATGTCAAGGGGTTCTACATTATCAGGAATTAAAAATATGATAATGTACGGGGACTATTCATATTTCCCCGATGCAGATGCGATAGTGTGGTGTATGCCGCCGAAATTTGGCATGGGTCTTGCACTTTTGTATTTGGGTATAGTTTTTGGAATGATTTTACTTGCGGCACTCATAAGGTGCATTATTGCATTTTGGGGCCGCCCGCATAAGTTTTAAAATGGAGGTATTATATGAACAAGAGATTGCAAAATTGGGTCAACTGGGTTTTGTATGACGAGCTTATGAATGGACAGCTTAATGCACCTAAGCATCTGATGGGCATTCATGACTACGGTGAGGGACAGGTTATAACTGTTTACAGGCCGCATTCCGAGTCTGTTTCAGTGACTTCTGTAACCGGAAAGAATCCCGTGCCTATGGAGGAGCTTGCAGAAGGCTTTTACGGAGTGTATTTTCCTAAGAAGAAATACAAAGGAAACAAGTACAAAATTGAAACAAAATACCATGATGGCACAACGGTGCTTACAGCGGACTGCTATGCATTTGATTCGCTTATAACCGACTATGACACATATCTTTTTGCGGAGGGTAAAAATTACGACATATATGATAAGTTGGGGGCACACCCGATGACGATAGACGGTGTTAAGGGAACCTATTTTTCAGTGTGGGCACCAAATGCCAGACGTGTAAGTATTGTCGGTGATTTTAATATGTGGGATGGAGCACTTAACCCAATGCAGATACATTCTGCATCCGGTATATACGAGATTTTCATGCCGGATGTGCATGAGGGGGCAGTATATAAGTTTCAGATTCAGACTAGAACAGGAGAAATATTATACAAGGCAGATCCATACGGAAATCAGACACAGGTCAGACCTGAAAATGCAAATATTGTTGCCGATCTAAGAAACTTCAAGTGGACTGATGGGGAATGGATTGAAAACAGAAAAAAACAGACAAGAGTTTCGAGACTCAAAGCTCCTATGTCTATATATGAAGTACATCTTGGCTCATGGAAAAAGAAGGTTGAGGATTCGGATTTTGGATTTTATTCCTATAGGGAAATGGCAAAGCTGCTTGGTGATTACATTAAAGATATGGGCTACACACACATCGAGCTTATGGGAATTGCCGAATATCCTTTTGACGGCTCATGGGGCTATCAGGTAACTAATTATTATGCCCCTACAAGCAGATACGGTACACCGCAGGATTTCATGTATTTTGTCAATTACATGCATTCCATCGGCATATCGGTTATTCTTGACTGGGTGCCTGCACATTTTCCAAGGGATGCACACGGACTTGGAAGATTTGACGGAATGCCTCTTTATGAGCATCCTGACTCAAGAAGGGGAGAACACCCTGACTGGGGAACATATATATTTGATTACAGCAGAAACGAGGTAAGCAATTTCCTCACCTCAAATGCACTGTTCTGGGTTGAGAAGTTCCATGTTGACGGACTTCGTGTTGATGCCGTTGCATCCATGCTTTATCTTGACTATGGCAAACAAAACGGACAGTGGCTGCCGAACAAGGACGGCGGAAATGAAAATTACGATGCAATTGAGCTTTTGCAGAAGATAAATACTGTTATGGAGGAAAGAAACCCGGGTGCATACCTTATAGCTGAGGAATCAACTGCATGGGCGGGAGTAACTGCTCCGTCAGCACTTAAGGGTCTTGGATTCCTCTTTAAATGGAATATGGGCTGGATGAATGATTTCCTTGAGTATATGAAGCTTGACCCGTATTTCAGATCCTTTAACCACAATAGGCTTACCTTCAGTTTAAGCTACACCTACTCAGAAAATTATGTGCTTGTAATATCGCATGATGAGGTTGTGCATCTTAAGTGTTCCATGATTAATAAGATGCCGGGCTTTGAGGTTGATAAGTTTGCAAACCTTCGTACGGCATATGGCTTTATGCTTGGACATCCCGGCAAGAAGCTTCTCTTTATGGGACAGGAATTTGCACAGCTTAGGGAGTGGAGCGAGGCGCGGAGTCTTGACTGGTTCCTGCTTGACAAGCCGATGCACAGGAAGATGCAGGAGTTTGTAAAACGGCTTAATCATATCTACACAGAGTATGATGCATTATACTACAATGATAATGAGCCGATAGGCTTTGAGTGGACAAAGGTTGACAGTGCAGAGGAGGGAATTATTTCATTCGTAAGACGTGGAAAAACTGCTAAAAACCAGCTTTTGTTTGTATGTAACTTCGTTCCTGTTGAAAGGACAACCCACCTTGTTGGAGTACCGTGTCCGGGCAAATATACGGAGATTCTAAATTCCGATGCGGCAGAGTTTGGAGGAATGAACAGACTTAATATAGAGGTTATGGCAACGGATCAGCCAAGCGACAGAATGGATTATTCTGTAAGCCTTACGATACCGCCGCTTTCGGTGATGATATTTAAGTACGATTACAAAGAACCGCCAAAGCCTGGTAAGGCGATTGAAAAAACTTCAAATTAAGTAGAGGATTGACGGGGCTGTCGCACTAAGATTTGATTTGGCTCGCCTGTCGCTACCCATGCTGCTATATACACATAAAACACGCTTTCGCTCGTCTCCGACGTAACGGTACTAAGGTGTCAAAATACACCACCTAAGTACCGACGTCTTCAAACGATTTTATGTGTATATAGCAGCATGGGTAGCGGCAGGCGAGCCATACGCACAAATTCCGGTGCGACAGCCTTAATCATGGATGAAAGGTTTTTATGAAAAACAAGATTAAAAAATTTTTTAAATATTTTTTTATAACGATAGGGATTGTTATTGCTGCGGTTGGGCTGGGTGTTCTAGGTACGAATCTTTACGTTAGGGGTAGTGTTAAGGATAGGATTTTAAATCCTGGTCAGGCTGAAGAACTTGAGGATGTTGATTGTATTTTGGTGCTTGGGGCCTCGGTTCAGAATAACGAGACGCCGAGCCTTATGCTTCAGGACAGGCTTGACAGGGGGATTGAGCTTTATTTTGCGGGATGCGCGCCTAAGCTTCTTATGAGTGGTGACCATGGCAGTATGTACTACAATGAGGTCGCAGTTATGAAAAACTATGCGATAAAAGCAGGGGTTCCTTCTGAGGATATATTTATGGATCATGCAGGCTTTTCAACCTATGAGAGCATGTACAGGGCAAAGAATATTTTTAAGGCTAAAAAAATTATTATCGTAACCCAAAAGTATCATTTGTATCGTTCCCTTTATGTTGCGAAAAAGCTTGGTCTTGATGTATACGGTGTGGCAGCCGAGGATATAAAGTATTCGGGACAGACATATAGAGATTTGCGTGAGGTGTTGGCTATTTCCAAGGATTTCTGCAAGGCGATTCTAAAACCTAAGGCAACCCTTATGGGTGAGGAAATTCCGCTTACAGGTGACGGGAATGTAACAAATGATAATTAAGTATGTCGGCATGTTAAATGTCGTATGGTTGTTGTGACGGAATGTTATTACAAGTAGGTTTGACATGAAAGATTTGGTAATGTATAATACGTTAGATTAGTGTTTAATTATAATGAAATGTAGGGTTCTAAACAATTTTAAGAAGGAAGGGCAATATTATGGCAGAAAAGAAAAACATGTTAAGCTATCAGGGCTTAAAGGAATTAGAGGATGAATTACAGGATTTAAAGGTAAATAAACGTCAGGAAGTGGCACAGAAAATAAAAGAGGCAAGAGAGCAGGGTGACTTGTCTGAGAATGCCGAGTATGATGCAGCTAAGGATGAGCAGAGAGATATAGAGGCACGAATTGAAGAAATAGAGAAAATACTTAAAAATGCCGAAGTGTTTGATGAGGACGAATTTGATCATGAAACGGTAAACTTTGGTTCCGAGGTTGTTCTTCACGATATGGATATGGATGAGGTTGTTGACTACAAAATTGTAGGTTCTACGGAAGCAGACATTATGAAAGGAAAAATTTCAAACGAGTCCCCTCTTGGAATGGCACTTATGAGAAAGAAAGTTGGCGATACCATTACCGTTGAGGCACCGGCAGGAGATTTACAATACAAAATACTTGATATCAAGAAAAAATAGCCTCAGAAAGTATAAAAGTTTATATAAAGAAACATATAAAAAAGTTATATAAAGAAATATACGAAAGTAGTTACACAAAGAAATATACAAAAAATAGTTACACAGAAAGAGAGATATAAAAGTGGCTGAAAATAATAATCAGAATAATCAGGCAAAGCCTCAGGATATAAATCAGCTTTTAAAGGTTCGCCGTGATAAGCTTAAAAATCTTCAGGATGCAGGAAGGGATCCGTTCCAGATTACAAAGTATGAGCAGACGCATCATACGGATGAGGTGAGATGTCTTTATGAGGAGCATGAGAGCAAACTTCTGGCAGGAAGGACTGCACCATCTGTTGAAGGACTTGATGAGGCTGAGGCCAAGGAAATATTAAAGCAGGATTACAACGATAAAAGAGCAATCATGGATGCAGCCCCGATACATGTGTCTGTTGCGGGACGTATGCTCTTTAAGCGTGTTATGGGAAAGGCATCATTTTGTAATATTCAGGATTTAAAGGGAAAGATACAGGTTTACGTTGCAAGGGATGCTATCGGTGAAGAACCTTATGCAGAGTTTAAAAAGTCGGATATCGGTGACATTTACGGTATAAAGGGATATATTTTCAGGACAATGACAGGAGAGATATCAATTCATGCTGAGGAGATAACGCTTCTTTCCAAGAGTCTGCAAATTCTTCCTGAAAAGTATCACGGACTTACTGATACGGACATGCGTTATCGTCAAAGATATGTTGATTTGATTATGAATGAAGAATCAAGGAACACATTTATTATGCGTTCAAAGATTATTAAGGAAATTCGTAATTTCTTAGACACCAGAAACTTCATTGAGGTTGAAACCCCTATGCTTGTTTCAAATGCAGGAGGCGCTGCGGCAAGACCGTTTGATACCCATTACAATGCCTTAGATGAGGACGTAAAGCTTCGCATATCCTTGGAGCTTTATCTTAAGAGGCTTATTGTGGGCGGACTTGAGAGAGTTTATGAGATTGGACGTGTATTCAGGAATGAGGGTGTTGACACAAGACACAATCCGGAATTTACACTTATGGAGCTTTATCAGGCATATACCGATTACGAGGGAATGATGGAGCTCACGGAGACAATGTTCAAGCACCTTGCCGAGAAGGTGTGCGGCAGCTCCGTAATTACCTACAACGGAATAGAGATTGATTTTGGAAAGCCTTTTGAGAGGCTGACAATGAACGATGCCATAAAGAAATATGCGGATGTAGATTTTGATGCCGTTACGACAGACGAGGAGGCTAAGAAGCTTGCGGACAAATATCACATTGAATATGAGGCAAGGCACACAAAGGGAGATATTATTAATCTGTTCTTTGAGGAATTTTGTGAGAAAAATCTAATTCAGCCTACCTTTATAATGGACCATCCGGTTTCTATTTCTCCGCTTACAAAGAAGAAACCGTCTGACCCTGAAAAGGTTGAGCGTTTTGAGCTTTTCATCAACACATGGGAAATGTGTAATGCATATTCAGAGCTTAACGACCCGATTGACCAAAGGGAGCGTTTTGCTGCTCAGGATGCAGCCTTTGAAGCCGGTGATGATGAGGCAAACCATACGGATGAGGATTTCTTAAATGCACTTGAGGTCGGTATGCCACCTACAGGTGGTATAGGCTATGGCATTGACAGGCTGGTAATGCTGCTTACAGATTCGCCTGCCATAAGGGATGTGCTGTTGTTCCCGACGATGAAATCCTTACCTAACAACAAGGATTAAAAACCCAGTATTTATGCGGGTTTGCGGACACGAAAAATCGAGAAGCCTTACATCTTTACATCAAACTTACATCAAACGGTGCAGGATTTTGTGCAGAGGTGTAAAAATCGCATAATTTATAGAATGAATGGGCAGTCCCATAACGGGATTGCCTATTTTCAAAAATGATGGATGAAACAAATCGGTATTTGTGTTGGGGGATAAATAAAAATGGAATTTCTGAAAAACTATTACAGCGTTTACTCTACAATTCACAACGATATCAAGGACTTAATCAAGTCAGGTAACTATGAGAGAATTATTCTAGATTTAATGAACTCATCAAAAACGATTTTTCGTGGTGACTATATTCATTTAGATAATCAGGCACATGGTGAATGTGACTTTGTCGATACTGTTACAGGAGAAAAATTCGATGCCAAAATTCCTATTGATCAAAGACAAGGAAAGTTAATTGGTAGCCGAAAAGGAGACATTCGCGCATTAACATCAGAGCTACAAAATGAAGCATTGGAGTTTCAGTCTTGTTTTTCTGAAGATCAGCAAAAACCAATTAGTGAACTGAAACTATTTAAGAAAATGAAGAATAATATTGACAAAACAAAACTAGATGAAAATGTAATATTCTTTATTCCGTACCCCATTGTTTTTGATTTTGAGGATTTCCCACTTATAGACGCATCTGACCTTCTTAAAAAAATATATTGTGAACTAGTTACGTGCACTAATATATCGGAAAGACATTTATATGCAATCTATATTTCGTTTGACAAAAAGATGGTACTCCGGGATCTGAAAACAGATGAAAGAGAGTACTTGCAATTCATAAAAATGCAACACTATGTTAATTACGATATAAATCATATTGAAGTAAATTAGTCAATTAATATAAATCGGGATTTGTGTTTCACAGAAAGGATAAAAACGAATGGATTTTTCTATTGTTGAAAAAAACCTGAAGGACAGAGGGTATACGGTAACGACCTTTGAAACAGCTGCCGAAGCGGTAACATATTTAGACACACAAATTGATAACCAGACAGTTGGGTTTGGAGGTTCTGTATCGCTTGAACAAATTAAGCTGTTTGAAGCACTCCAGAACCATAACACAGTGTTTTGGCATCAGAGGATACCAGAAGGAAAAACAAGTACGGAGGTCAGAATGGCTGCCAATCAAGCGGCGATTTACATTTCTTCTGTAAACGGATTGGCGGAAACAGGCGAAATCATCAATATTGATGGCAATTGTAACCGTGTGGCTTCTATTTTCTACGGTCATGAAAAGGTGTATCTGGTAATTGGAAAAAATAAATTAGAAAAAGATTATGACAGTGCCTTATGGCGGGCCAGAAATATTGCTTCTCCTTTGAATGCCAGAAGGGTTGGCGCAAAAACCCCCTGTGCAGTGAAATGCGACAAATGTTATGACTGCAAGAGCCCGGAACGAATTTGCCGCGGACTTTCGGTTTTATGGGGAAAGCCGATGACAGGTGAATTTGAAGTGATTTTGGTCCACGAGGATTTGGGATATTAACAATCGGGATTGTGTGGAGGTTTTTATGAGGTCTTGTCTACTTTCGATTCAGAAGCGAATAAATGAATTGGGAAATTAGTCTATGAATATATTTGAATTGAGAAATATACATGGGATTATTTTATGAAGAGAAATTTGTTTTTTGTCAGTTTATTTATTATTCTAATTATTATACTATTATGTTTGTTTGGAAGTCAGGGAAAAGACTCAGTGGAAACTTTTAAGGGATGAAGAAAAGCCAATTAAGAGAAGCGGTGGGAGCAAGTAAAAGCACTTTTGCTAAACTTGGGAAAAACGAAAATGTCACACTTCCTGTTTTGCTTAATATATGCGAATATCTAAACTGTGATTTTGGAGATATTATGGAAGCTGTGCCGGAAAGCAAGGAACAATAAAATGAGTGGACAGTCCCATGACGGAATCGTCCATTTTCAAAAATAATGGATGAAACAAGTCGAGATTAGGAGGATAAATCATGAAATCTATGAAATCCATAAAAAAATATATTTTGGCAATCATACTTGGATTTGCTGTAGGAGTACTGACATTGATTGGGTAAAAGTATCTTCCAATGAATCTGAATTTTCTTGCGAATTCAGGTGCAGTTTGGCTAATTCCTGCATTTTTGCTGAGTTATTTTGAAAAGGGAAACCGGTTACAGTCTATCGCTAACACGATTGTGTGCTTGTTAGGTTGTGTTTATGGCTACTATATTTTTGAGGCTGTAATGAACCATCACGCTTTTTCTTTTGCTGAAGGTGCTTTATTTTGGACTGTCGTTGCCTTCATTGCAGGAGCAGTGTTCGGACTTGGTGCTTTTTTTGCAAATCAAGAGAATAGTAAACTAAAATACTTTGGGATGAATCTGCTTCCGGCTGTTTTTACGGCAGAAGGAGTGGATAATGTAATTCATATCAAAGATTACTCCCATATGATTCCGGCAGTAATTATGAAAATAGTTATTGGAGTTATTCTGTATTTGGTAGTCAATAGAAAAGATGTGATAAAGTTAAGGAATATAATATCTTATGTAGTCATCACTATATTCGGAATAATAGGGTTTACAGTTTTAGCCGGAGGCATATAAATTCCATCTTATAAAGCCAAAAGGTATATTCGTGGTATGCTGCGTATTATAACACATAATTTACCGGAGGGAGCAGAAAGCTTATGTCAGATAAAATATTGGTTGTTGATGATGAACATGAAATTGCTGATCTTATTGAAGTATATTTGAAGAACGAAAATTATGAGGTGTTCAAGTTCTATTCGCCAAAGGACGCCCTCAAATGTGCAGGCGAAGTGAAAATTGATTTTGCCATACTGGATATCATGATGCCGGAGATGGACGGTTTTACTCTTTGTCAAAAAATCCGTGATAATTACACATTTCCCATCATTATGCTGACGGCAAAAGATTCGGAAACTGACAAGATTACCGGACTGACTTTTGGAGCTGATGATTATATCACAAAACCGTTCCGTCCTTTGGAACTGGTGGCGAGAGTGAAAGCACAGCTTAGGCGATACAAGCGATATAATACGGCTCATACTGAAGAAGAGGAATCCGATGTTATTTCACATTCCGATATTATGCTGAATATCAAAACGCACGAATGTTACCTGAACGAAGAACCTGTTACACTGACACCTACGGAATTTGCAATTTTGCAGAT
>JAAVIA010000009.1 GCA_014799405.1 Lachnospiraceae bacterium | reverse complement strand
GGCATCTTTTTGTGTGTAATAAAAAATGTTGCATGGCGGAAAAAGATATGCTATAATCCAGAAAGAGCAATCGTGTTACAGGGTGTGTTGACCTCATTCTAAAAAGAATGGGGGTGATGCCTATGAAAAATCAGAATAATAACAATTTTGATTTTAAGGATTTAATGACCTTCGGGTTATTCCTTTTGGCATTGCTTACATTCGTTTTTACGTTTTGTAAGTAACCATACATAGAAAAACCACCCCTAAACTTTGACCAGTAGCGGGGTGGAATTTCTACTTCATTATTGGTCAACCCACCTTGTGGGCGGTTGTTCCTCTTATATATCTAATGTACCATACTCCTCCTATTTTTTCAATGATAAATTCTATTGAGTCATCCAATTCCCCAAACATTTTTTGTTGTTTCTCTATGTGGTCAGAGTTGGATTTACTAATTGTGCAATCTCCTTTGCATTCAATGACTGAACATCATTTAATTTAATATTGCTGCTATTTATCCCACTGTCAAATTCTTTTTCAAATTCAAAAGTAAAATATGATTTTAGCAACTCCCTTGTTATATAGGGCAACCGGAAGAATATTGTTCCAATATACCCAAGCCTTTCGCTATTACGTTTTGATTCAGCTCAAGTATCTGCAATACTAATTCTAATACCTTTTTTTGTTTTTCCAACGAATACTCTTTTGGTATATTGGTGCTATGTAACGCACATAATATCTGCTCTTTCATTACTTTTTCCATCCTTCATTTTTATTAAAACAACAGTATTATCAATTTCAAGATCTCCCTGTAAAATCTAATTAAATTCTGATGTTTTTCACACAAATACTACATCCATAATAATATAAAATCAGAAACATACATAAAAACACTTATTTTCTTAAACAGCACGAAAACATATTTAGCATCCTTTTCACATTAATATAACTTTAAAAAGTATGATGTGAACCCACTTTGCCCAACATAAAATCTACATAAATTTATCAACCTGCTTTATCTACAATATTATTTCTTCAACCATTCCAAAGCTCTTCATCAACACTCACAACCAATGTCAGAATATGTCGAAAAGTATTGTTTCACCATATTTACTTGCAAAAAGTATGATGCTATCATATCAGCGAGGGGAGTGATACTATGGATTTTCATCCAAAGCAATTTGGCATAGTACTAAAAAACGCACGATTAGACAATAAACTTACACAGGCAGAACTAGCCGAAATATTAGATATTTCTCTATCTTACTTAAAAGATCTGGAACGTTTTCGAAATAATCCAAGCTATGAGGTTTTTGAGAAAGTCATACGCTATTTCAATATTTCAGCGGACATGGTAATTTATCCAAACCAAAATTTATCCGATAACACATACCAAAAGATAGAGCGAATGCTGACCCGCTGCGATGAAAACCAGCTCAAGGTTATCCTTGCTACTACGGAAGCCCTGCTGTCCATAGACAAAAAACCTTTAGCTACATAACGATAGATTATTAGTAGAGATTTTATTTTCCGGGTAAATCTTTAATTATAGGTTGTATTGTCTGATAAATATGTTTCACGACATTTCCATCAGAATATAATTTTAACAGGTTATTATTAACTTGTTGTCTGGTTTGTGCATTTAAAATAATACTAATTATCTTTTCTTTTTTATCTACATATATTTTCTTTTTAAAATGCTGTCCAAAGAAAGAACGCACTTGTGATTCTCTCTTTGGCGGTACTTTGTTCTTGTTCTTATTATCTACAAACCTACCAAGAAGTAATTTAACATCATCATAAATCTCTGAGTAATCATCAAACTCTTTTCTTATATCATTATGAATTTTGTTTAACATTCTCTCATCATTACAATGTGCAACTACATATTTACAAATCAAATTTGCATTATTTCCTGGATATCCCATAGCAAGGAGACCATGCTGCATAAACTGATTCAATTCACTTCTCTCATTTCCTGAAAGATTATAACCCATTCCTGCCTGTATCTTGCTATTAGCTGCCTGTATGGTCGCTGTTGTTTGTGAAGTTACTTTCTTTTGTGTTGCTGAACTTTCACATATTTTCTGCTTGCGGGAAATATTTTGATACCCTTCTTCTTTCCAGAACTTGATAATATTATCATAATCTGTATCCTTGCTAATAATAACATATGAGCATTTTTTTCCATGTTTTCCGAGTAAGTGTCCAAGATATGAAACCAAATGCATATCTAATGACTGCTTGCGAACCGGAACTATGTGCCCTTCAATATCTATTTCTCTTGAAAAAATAATGTCCATTCTGATATTTAATGCATTTTCCGTAGAAAAAATATGAATATGATCTTCCTTCTTTAAAGAAGCAATATTTTCTAATCCCTCGTTATGTACATTCTCAAAATCAACCAAATAAAATGTTTCCATTCGTTTATCCTCCCCAACATCCGATTGTCCCCTTACATGCTATTATAATATACAAAGCAGACATGAAAGTCAAAATATATTAAAATATGCTAATAGTAGTTGCAATTCAAATACGCATATGGTATTATATTATCAAAGCATTATTACAGTATTTCTTTCATGGGTATATCCTATTTCAGACATTCAAAGAAAAGGGCGCATCTGCGCTGTAATTCGAGTCTAACAAAACAAGTTACTTCGATGCTTTATTTCACAACACATATTGGCAGAGAAGAAGCTGTTTTAGAAATTGTCTGAACAATAGTTTTTCATTTACTTCTTCCTGCCGCAAAAAGGGGGAAATTGAAAATGGAAAAAGAACAAATAAACGGTTCTGATATTTTGCGTCCAAATAAAAATTATAAGGACACAGTATTCAGAATGTTATTTTCTGACAAGAAAGAACTGCTAACACTTTACAATGCAGTAAATGGAACAAACTACGATAATCCTGACGAACTGGAAATAACAACCTTGGAAAATGCCATATATATGACGGTAAAAAATGATTTATCCTGTGTCATTGATATGAGGTTAAATATTTTCGAACACCAGTCATCCATAAATCCGAATATGCCACTCAGGGATTTGGATTATGTATCACGAAGCTTCAGACAATTTTATGACAGACATGATATCTACTCAGAACGGCTTATTAAACTACCAAACCCAAAGTTTGTTGTATTTTACAATGGTGTACGAGAACAACCGGAACGCAGGGAATTTAAACTTTCAGATGCATATACACATCAGGAAGGAAATCCGAGCCTTGAGCTTATTGTACTCCAGCTCAATATCAATCCGGGATACAATGATGAATTAATGCAGAAGTGTCCTACCCTTAGGGAATATATGCTGTTTGTTGAGCGAATACGTACATACCGACAGGATACGGATATAACAACAGCTGTTAATTGTGCAATTAACGAATGTATAAAGGAAAATATACTTTCTGATTTTTTAAGAAAGAATAAAAGGGAGGTTATAGCCATGGGGATAGATGAATATGATGCTGAGCTTCATGAAAAAACTCTTATGGAGATTGGATATGAGAAGGGCATTGACATCGGTCGTGAACAAGGTGCCGAACAGGAGAAAATACAAACAGCCATAAGAATGCTAAAAGCAGGCAAACTATCCAGGGAGGAAATCTCTATATATTCAGGGCTTACTCTTGAGCAAGTGTTACAATTAAAGGATGAACTTTAGTATTCAAAAAGCAGCAGACAGCCAGGTTTTTATTTCCTTACTGTCTGCTGTTTTTAAAATATATTGACTTGTAAGCACAGCTTGGCTTTTATAAATAAGGATTTTCTGACTTTGCCAAAAGGCGTTGAAACCGCCTGTCAACCTCTTCCTGTAAGGATTCAACCACCGCATTATATTCGTTATTTTTTAAATGCTTTGTTCTTCCCATCATGGAGAGCCAATCCAGTACCGGAATCTTTTTTCCGCTTTTCTGCGGATCATAGCTCAAAGTCGTGATTCCCCGTTCTACCTCATAAAGCGGGAAATAACAGCAATCGACTGCTGCCTCAATTACCTTTCGTTCCTTGTCAGGTGCATCATTCCAGTTTAAGGGACATGCAGAAATTGCTTTTACATAAGCACAGCCCTCTTTTTTGGCATAATCTGCTGCCTTTGCCGCCTTTTTAATAAAATCCACAGGATTGGATTCCGCTACTGTTGCCACATAAGGAATGTTGGTTGCCGCCATTAACTGTGGCATATCCTTATGGAAATACCGCTTTCCAAACTGACATCTTCCCACATGGGAGGTAGCGCTTACAGCCCCTTTTGGTGTAGAGTAAGAAAACTGATACCCTGTATTCATATAGCCACCATTATCATACTCAAACATAAGCAGTCTATGTCCCCGCATTGCCGTAGAGAGGGCAGAGCCCATACCGATATCCATACCACCATCCCCACTTACCATGATAAATACAATATCCCCACGCGGAAGCTCTCCCTTTTCCTGTTTTCTATAACAGATTTCGGCTAATCCGCTTAAGGTTGCTGCACCATTTTGAAAGAGATTATGCAGATAAGGTACCTTAAAGCTTGTCTTTGGATAAGGTGTTGTTACAATCATGCCACAGCCCGTCTGAAACAATAATACAACCGGGTCTTCAATAGCTCTTAGAAGCATATTGATATTAACAGGAATACCACAGCCCGGGCAAGCACCATGTCCCGGTGCAAGCCGTTTTGGCATGGCTGTTGTCTGATTAATCTGCCCTCCCATAACCTGGTTGCCCTGCTGTAAAATTCTTGTCTTTTCTGCTGAAAGAGGGGCAAAAAACAGTTGTTTTTCCAATTCCGCTTGTTGGGAATTCCCCTTCTCCACACCATAATAAAACAAGTTATCTGGACTTTCTTCTTCTGCCATATCAAACATAGTAATGGCATCCTCTACATAAAAATCTTTCCCACCAAGTCCATAAACAAGGCTTTTTACCTTTCCCACACAGCCATACTTTTGCATTACCGCACGTATTTCCATAGAAAGATTACCACCGACTCCTCCGTAGCTGTCCTGTCTGTCGGCAATAAGAATATGACTGGCATACCGAAGCATTTCTGCAAGCTCTTCTTCCGGAAAAGGACGCAGAACCCCTAATGTAAGCACACCCACTTTTCTTCCCTGCTTTCTCAATCGATTCACCGCTACTGTAGCTGTATCAAAGGATGAACCGAGGAGTACCAGAAGTGTTTCTGCATCCTCGTGGCAGTAACCTTCGCACCATTTATAACTTCTGCCACAAAGAGTGCCGTATTCTTCAAACATCTTCGGCAGAACATTTTTTGCCTCCTCCATGGCAAGATGAAGCTGATAACGGTTATTAATCAGATCAGGTTCATTCATATAAGACCCTATGGTAATCGGATGTTCCAAATCCAAAAATGGATATGGCTCATGCTTTTCCCCTATAAAATGCCTTACATCCTCATCATGTTCAAAACGTATACATCTTCGTTTCTGATGACTGGTGAAAAAACCATCATAGGCTACCACTACAGGCAGTCTTACAGTCTCCGCCAGTTTGAGAGCCACAATATTGAAGTCATATACCTGTTGTGCGGAATGAGCAAATAATATAGGCCATCCGACATTTAACATGTACATGATATCACTGTGATCACCTTTTATGGAAAGCGGTCCCGAAACGGTCCTGCAAGCCACATTCATGACCATTGGAAATCTGGTTCCTGACTGGACAGGGAACTGCTCAAGGGCATAAAGCAGCCCGTTAGCACTAGTTGCATTAATCACCCTTCCTCCCCCTACAGCTGCACCATAACAGATTCCCGCTGCACTATGTTCTCCTTCCGCAGCAATCATAATTAAATCCGTCTTTCCTTCTGCCTTCATTAAATCCAAATTTTCTGCTATCTGTGTAGATGGCGTGATGGGATAATATCCCATTAAATCATAGCCTATCTGTTTGATTGCCATGGATGCCATTTCGTTCCCNCTTGCAAACTCTATAATCTGTTTACATTCCTGCATGTCATACCTCCCCTCCCTTTATNCGCTGCTCCGTCAGAAAGGCTTCCGAAGTAATATAACCATCATATCCCGCTTTTTCATAGTTNTCNGGANTTCTTAAAAGTTCCTGATTCGGCATAAAATATTTTTTGTGTGGATNCTCTGCCTCCACACCACGAACCAAAGCTTGTNCCGGNCATACAGTCACACATCTTAAGCANCCTTTACAATGGTAATAATCCAATCCCTTATTGAGCATCATTTCTCTNCCCTTAAATTCCCCTTTTTGAAATTGNAATACCATATCGGGNCAGGTNGTATCACACANCCCACAGTTGATACATTTTTCCGGTATAAANATNGGGAAATANCCCTGTCTGGAGGGTGACAAATCATTTACCACACTATTTCCNAAACAGGGATTGATTCCNCCAATGGGGGCAGTTTCATAACCCCATATAGATGAATCCTGATTATTATCACAAGGTTCTTTGCTTATTTTTTCATCGTCATTCCTTTTCCCNTTCGGNNTTTTGCTCCGNNCACTTTCAAANGCAATATNCACTTCCTCATANCCTCTCCTNATTCCTTCCATGTTTTGTNAAAGNGAAGCAGGATATTTTCTCCCAAGGGTNTCCTTACATATTGCATTNAGGTCTTCCAGCTCCACAAANCCCATGACCTTGGCAATAGCACCCANCATAACTACATTAATTCGGGATTTGGTTTCTATGGCTATCTTCTGGGCATCTAAAAAATAAANGCAGTGATANTCTTCCAACNCCAAAAGTTCCTGTCTGTCTTTTCCNTTTACCGTATTAACAATAATATCCGTATCGCTTCCACAGCCTTTCAAAACAGACGTGTCGGATAAAAGAGCATCATGGAATATCACCAGAAGATGGGGAGTTTTTATAGGCGAGTGNAACTTAATATCTAAATCTGTAGAACTATAGCGGATAAAGCCTTTCACCGGTGTTCCCGTCTTTTCCGAACCATAGCTGGAAAAGCTGGCACTATTTAAGCCGAGATATTTAATACCAAGTTCCCCTAACATTTTTCCGCATAAATTGGCACCCANACCGCCAATGCTTTCCAAACGGATTTGATAATAGCCGTTTTCATCCGTAATCGGTAGTACAACCTTCTTTTCCACCTGTCTCCTCCTTATTTAATCCGCNTGCGCTTCAAAATACTCTTTTCCCATCATGCAAAGNGGACACAAATAGCNTTCCGGAACATCNTCCCATTTTGTTCCCGGTGCAATACCATGTTCNGGGTCTCCTACCTCTTCGTCATAAACATATCCACATACCGTACAAACATATTTCATACTATCAACCTTCTTTTCTTNAACCTCTTTTTATTCAGTATGACAATTTTTGTAAAAAATATGCATTACATGCCATTTATGGTTGCTCCTATTATTTTCTTTTCGCTCTCAAAGAACAAAATTTCCTATAAAAAAATTCCCGCCGCCGGCATATATGCCGACAACGGGAAGTCATGATTTTTCTTAANAATACAATCTCAACAACTATTTATTATTTTTCTTTNACAGGAATCCATACTTCCGAGTAATACTCTGAATCCTGNGTTCCATCCTTAAAGTCNTCNGGATTNCTGTANTANTCGATATTGTATCCCTCAGCAATCTCNTAGTTNCTTGCCGGAAGCCATTCGGTAAAAATTCTATGATTGNNTTCCTGTAAAGGACACGGCATTGCTCCACGACATGGAAAAACTGCCCANGTATGNGCCGGAATCTCATAAACCTCAAGGTTCTTTTTTTCTGCCTGCNCNGCAACNAAATCGTCTGCAATCATATAACGGAACTCATTGCCNGCCATTTCTTCATCAAAGCAGACTCCATACNTTCCCATCACNGGTCTTTCCGCCNCTTGGANAAATACCTCATCCCAATATTTNGGAATGTTGGCATTNGCATTTTCATAAGAAAATTTCCGTGACACACCCATTACTTTAAAANCTGATTTTTCCTCAATTCTGTATTCCATTATGCTACCTCCGTCTAATGATANTTTAATNTGTAACGGAGCAAATGATTTAAGTACTGCACCATTACGNCTTACATCAGTTGGTGTGCTGCCATGAAACCGCATAAATGCCTTTGTAAAACTGTCCGGTGAATCATAGCCATACTTCATTGCAAGATCNATTACTTTAATATCTGATGAGAGCAGCTCNTTTCCNGCAAGCGATAATCTTCTCATACGGATATATTCTCCAACGGTATACCCGCACANCANNGAAAANCCCTTTTGAAAGTAAAATGCGGATATATTCACTTCCNTGGCTATCNNGCTGACCGTTAAATCTTCCGTAATNTTTTCCTCAATATACTCTATGGCATTTTCAATGANTTTNNCCCAGTCCATCCGGCAACCNCCAATCTGATTATGGCTTTAGTATACTNTTTTTACACANAGGCNTCCCGACAATTCATGCTTTGTTTTGTCGTGTTCACAAAACTTTTATTGTTTNTGNCGNAGATACGAAGNAATCAAATCCGCAGTTTCTTCCACGCCTATTGANCTGTCAACACATAACTCATANCTATGGGAATCNCCCCATNTTTTATTGGTAATNCTCTCATAATANGACTTTCTTGCNNANTCAGCACGTTCAATGCTTTTTTCTGCCTGCTCCTTACTGTCTCCATACATTTCCATTACCTTTTTCGTACGNTACGTTTTAGGTGCNGTAATAAATATTCTCACTATATTTTTGTAATTCCTNAGGACGTAATCTGCGGAACGTCCAACAATAACNCAGGAGCCNGCATCTGCAATNTGACGTATTGCCTGANCCTGAGCCGTTATTGCATATTGTACNNCATTTGTACTTAAATACAACTCCTTCATTACCGCATTTTCATCAGAATTCAGATTGGAAATAAATTTTTCTGCCAGNCCNCTCTCATTTGCAGCAATTGCAATCATTTCTTTATAGTAGCATGGAATGCCCAACCTCTCTGCAACCATNTGCCCAATACGTTTTCCTGCTGAGCCGTGTTCACGTGATATCGTAACCACAACCCCTTCNTTTGTCGGATATTCCGGCNGTNTCTTTCTCAGTTATTTCNCNTTCATCTGNCACACTTAACTGATTCCAGAGCTTAACCATTACNACCGATGTAATTGCAATTGCAAGTATATCCGCCACGGGTGCTGCCCAGAAAATTCCCGTAACACCAAGAAATATCGGTACAACCAGTGAAAATACAATTAAAAACACATCTCTAATCACGGAAAGCGGTGCGGCAGNCTTAGCATGGCCAATNGATTGTAAGAAGATAGCACAAACCTTCTGCACACAGGTAAACATAATCANCGAAAGATAAATTCGTAANCATTTAACNGCAAACTGTGTNTATAATTCGCTATCNGCNCCAAACATNCGTATGAANACCTGCGGTATTGCCTCAAACAACACNGTACAGACCAAACATACNGCCANTGTCCATCCAACAATTAATTTCAGTAATTTTTTTACNCGCTCGTACTTTCCTGCNCCATAATTGTANCCCACAATCGGNTGTGCACCTGCNGCAATTCCAATNGCAATATTCAGCACAATCTGGAACANNTTCATAATGACAACAAAAGCNGCAAGCGGAATGTCCGCTCCATACACTGAGNCAGCTCCNTAACGTACCAACAGAATATTATTAATTATCGTAATNATAACAATTGACAATTGTGTCAAAAGGCTNGATGTTCCCAGTGCCATAATAGGCCTTAACAGTGATGNATCCAAACGAAAGCTACTTGCTGAAATATGAAACGTCTTNCTTTTNAGCAGATAAGCGGCACAGATTAGAAAGCTTACAAACTGTCCCAAAATAGTTGCATATGCCGCACCTTTAATTCCAAGATGAAGNACGAAAATNGCNACCGGATCTCCAATAATATTNATGACCGCACCAACCAGCATTGCCCCCATTGCATATTGCGGNCTTCCGTCAGCACGNATAATGGATGCCAATGTATTTTGCACCATNGCAAGCGGCATCATTGCATAAATGATAAANCCATAATCATGTGCCATTGCCANATTTGCATCTGTTGCACCAATTAANCGCAANAAGCCATCNCCACAGAAATAGCTGACTGCAATAATNACCACACCTGATAGAAAAGAACANAAAATTGCGTTACCTACTCCCTTGTGTATCGTTTCCGTTTCATTTCGNCCCAGTGATACACTTAAATGTGCTGCTGCNCCATCCCCAAAGAAAAGCGACATTCCCCAACCCACAACTGTAATAGGGAAAATAACTCCTGTCGCTGCATTTGCAAGATACCCAATGCCNTTTCCAACAAAAATCTGATCNACAATGTTGTAAAGACATGAAATGATGAGTGAAAAGATACATGGTATGGCAAATCGCCTAAGCAGTTTACCAACNTTTTCTGTACCAAGATATTGATTGTTTTCCATAATTCCTCCTAATTACACAAAAAAAGACACATATAGAATCCGTACCGTAATCAGATTTACGTGCGGTGCACTACATGTGTCGTTAATTGTTTTTTCAATTTTCTATCAAATTATATTGATTTCATTTTTAAAAGTCAAAGGACAATTTTCACAATATTTATNNCTATAGCCTTTGTAAATAATGCTCATTACCTAAATCATTCGCTGCTGTTTGGGCGTTATTCCCTTCCATTTTTTATATGCACGAATGAAATGGCTGCTGTCAAAGAAACCTGTTTCATTTGCAATGTAGGCAATATCATAATCCGTGTGTATAAGAAGCTCTTCCGCTTTATTCAACCGTATATATGTAATGTATTCTTTACAGGAGCGGCCGTATTTCTCTCTAAACAATCTGGCAAAGTGTGAATAACTCATATGACACTTATCTGCCAGTTTCTGAATTTCAATATTTTCTGCGGAATGTACATCAATGTACTCCAATATGTGGTAAAAGGAAATATTATTATCCGCATGTTTGTTTTGTGAAATAAATGGTTTCTTAGAACACATTCTTGCAATCGCAATTAAAATTGAAAAAATATTAGCCTGTACCTGCAACATGTAAAAATCATTTTTTGACATGTATTCCTCAATGGTTACATCTATGCAGTGTTCGATACTCGTGTTTTGCTTGGAAAAATCATTTACAATAATACAATAATCTTCATCCGACGTTCTTTGAACAAAATAGTCAAACAGCTTTTGAATATATGCTTTGGGAATATGGATTGTGTGGATATCAAATTTAATAACTGCATATTCCACTTCTTCATCGTTTACCTTTTGCACCTCATGCAGCTGCATCGGATAAATGTAGCATATATCATCTTTCTCCAATACAAAGCTGTGATTATTACAAATTATTTTTATACTTCCTTTTTTGATATATAATATTTCGCTATAATAATGCCAATGAAGAGGAGAATTTACGGAATCAGTATAGAAAATGTCAAAAGGCTGTTGTAATAAATCAATGTACTCAAACAGTTCCATGGGTATCATCTCCTTGTATGGCAATATACATAAATTATAATCCCTTTTTTAACAGTGTCAATTTCAAATGATAGATTTGTACAATTTTTTGAAGTGTTTTTCATATCCTTTTTATAATATGTAGTGCATAATAAAGCTACTAGTCATGAGCAAAACTCATCTTCCGCAGACATCCGTTGTACAATATAGACAAATCATCGCAAGGCACGCTTTCACTATGTGTCGCTCGTAACGGTACATAAGGTGCCAAAATACAGCACCTAAGTACCGACGGCTCCCCAATGCCTTGCTTGTGATATTGCCTATATTGTACAACTGTATTTTAGAAATAGTACGTTTTGCTCATCCCCAAATGCTACAATACAGGAGGTGCACATTNATGAAAACCGTTACACTGCATGAAAATTGGACAATGAAACAAATCGGAGCAGAGAAAATAATTCCTGCTCAAGTACCGGGTTCCGTTTACGGAGATTTACTTGCGGCNGGAGAGATGGATAATCCGTTCTGGAAGGACAATGAGGATAAAGCNCTTAAATTGATGGACGAAGATTATGAATACCGCACTGTTTTTGATTGTGACGNNGANNTGCTTTCTTCNGATGAGATAATACTTCATTTTGACGGTCTGGATACCATNGCAGATATTTTTTTGAATGATGTAATGTTAGGTCATGCCGAAAACATGCACCGCATATGGGAATATTCTGTCAAAGAGCTTTTGAAAAAGGAAGGAAATGTATTGCGTGTATATTTTCACTCTCCCACTAAATATATTGCCAAGGCATTTGAAAAAGCACCTACTCTGGGAACAGAGGATGCCATGAATGGCTTTGTGCATATCCGAAAAGCACATTGCATGTTTGGATGGGATTGGGGTGCACACCTGCCCGACGCAGGTATCTGGAGATCGGTGTCCCTGTTAGGAATTGACACCGCAAGATTTGACAGTGTGGAGGTACTGCAATTCCATGTAAACGGAATGGTACGCCTGAAAATCAATCCTGACATTGAAATGGCACTCGGTGTCTCTTCCACCCCTGCGGATTTAAAGACAGAAGTCAGTATTATATCGCCAACCGGTGAGGAGACAGTCTATGATTCCTGTGATAAAGAAATTATCATTGAAAATCCTGCACTTTGGTGGCCGAACGGATATGGAAAACAAAATCTATATACAGTTACCGTTACATTGAAAAAAGCAGACGGGACAAAAATTGATACATGGTCCAAGCGTATTGGTCTGAGAACCATCACAATGGACCGCACACCTGACCAGTGGGGAGAACGGTTTGCCACCTGCGTCAATGGTGTAAATATTTTTGCAATGGGAGCAGACTATATTCCCGAGGATCATTTATTCGGTCGTGTTACCAGAGAAACAACAAAAACATTACTGGAAAAAGCGGTATTCGCAAACTTTAATTCTATTCGTGTATGGGGTGGCGGATACTATCCTGATGACTGGTTTTTTGATTTATGTGATGAGATGGGAATTGTCGTATGGCAGGACTTTATGTTTGCATGTGCCGTATATGATTTAACACCTGAATTTGAAAACAACATTACGGCAGAATTCATCGATAATCTGAAGCGAATCAGACACCACGCATCCTTAGGTCTTATGTGCGGCAATAACGAGATGGAACAGTTTGTATCGGAGCGTAACTGGGTAAGCAAGGATAGCGAAGTAAGAGATTATATCATCATGTACGAGCGTATTCTCCCACAAATTATGAAGGAATATGCACCGCAGGTTTATTATTGGCCGGCAAGCCCATCATCGGGCGGCTCCTTTGATAATCCTCAGGATGAAAATCGAGGTGATGTACATTATTGGGATGTATGGCATGGAAATAAACCGTTTTCCGAATACCGTAAATTTTATTTCCGCTATCTTTCCGAATTTGGCTTTCAATCATTTCCATCAAGGAAGACAGTGGAAACCTTTACCGATGACGAACGGGATATGAATATCTTTTCTTACATCATGGAAAAACATCAGAGAAATGGCTCTGCAAACGGAAAGATAATGAATTATATGCAACAGACCTACAAATATCCGTCAAATTTCGAGACGGTCATCTATGCCTCGCAATTATTGCAGGCAGATGCAATACGCTATGGCGTGGAGCATTTTAGGCGAAACCGCAATGACAGCCGCTGTATGGGAGCTGTGTACTGGCAGTTTAACGATTGTTGGCCGGTGGCATCCTGGTCAAGTGTAGATTACTGTCAGAGATTAAAGGCACTTCATTATTATGCGAGACGGTTTTTTGCACCAATTATGATTTCCTGTGAGGAACAGGGGATGCTTGGCAGCGGACAGGAGCTGGTACGGCTTCCCTTTGACTTTGAAAAATCTATTCGCCTGAATGTGGCAAATGAAACAATGCAGGACGAGGATATTACAGTAAAATGGCAGCTTCGGGATACTTGCGCTAAAATATTGCGAAAAGAGGAATTGCTTGTTCATGTTCCTGCATTAAGCAGTGTGTGGCTTGAAAAGGTAGCGCTTCCTGATGTAAATATTTATAATGAGTATGTAAGCTATCAGGCATGCAAGGGTGAACAGGTAATTTCGGAAGGTACCGTGATTTTCTCATATCCAAAATACTTCCGCTATGAAAATCCTGAAATCAGCGTGAAGACGGAGGGAAACTATATCACTGTATCTGCGGGAAACTATGCCAAGAGTGTTGAGATATTAAATGAGAATGAAGATTTAATATTATCGGATAATTATTTTGATTTAAACGGAGACAGCAAAACCGTAGAAGTTTTAAGCGGAAATATAGACACAATAAAAATTCGAAGTGTATATGACATTCATTGATAGGAGGATATGGAATGAAGAAAAAATACATAATAGACACACCTGAAAATAAGGCATTTATGGAAGAACTGAGAAATAACCTGCTGAATTTCGGACACAGGTTCCCGTCAGATGCAGGTTCTTCCTACTACTTAGGAGATGACGGAACACCGTGGAAGGACCGCCCTCGTGAGACATGGATTACATGCCGAATGGCACATGTTTACAGCATCGGCGCACTGCTTGGACATAAAGGCAGTGAGGAGCTTGTTGATGCCGCATTAAAAGGACTTTTGGGAGAACTCTGTGACAAGGAAAACGGCGGTTGGTATCCGGGAATCACCGCCGACCAAAAAATACTTCCCGACAAGCAATGCTATGCACATGCTTTTGTCATTCTGGCTGCGGCTTCGGCTTTTTTGATAGGACGNCCACATGCTGAGGAACTGCTGAAGGAAGCACTCACGCTGTATGATAAGAGGTTTTGGAACGAAGAAGAAGGCTTGGCATGCGACACATGGAACACATCATTTACGGTTATGGATGAATACCGTGGATTGAATGCCAATATGCATACGGTAGAGGCTTTTTTGGCAGTTGCCGATGTGACAGGCGATGAGAAGTATCGTACAAGGGCCGGCAGAATTATTGAGCACGTAATCGGCTGGGCGTCTGCGAACGAATGGCGAATCCCTGAACATTTTACAAAGGAGTGGAAGGTTGATTTAGAGTTCAACAAGGAACAGCCTGCCGACCAGTTTAAGCCCTACGGTGCAACACCCGGACATGGAATTGAATGGGCAAGATTAATTTCCCAGTGGGCTTTTTCTTCTTATCCTGATGATACAGATGCCNCTTTGCCTTATATTGACGCCGCAGAAAAACTATACAACCGTGCAATAGCCGACGCATGGAATGCAGATGGTGCACCTGGTATTGTTTATACTACAGACTGGGANGGCAATCCGATTGTCCATGACAGAATGCATTGGACACTCGCAGANGCNATNAATACCNCNGCAGTATTATTCAGAGCGACCAACAAAGAAAAATATGCAGAAGAATATGCCGCATTCATGGAATATTTAGATGAAAAGGTANTGGATCACGAAAATGGCTCATGGTTTCATCAATTAGATAAAAATAACAATGTAATCGGTACAGTATGGCCAGGTAAGTCAGATATTTACCATGCACTTCAAGCAACACTGATTCCTTACAGCCGTATGGATTTATCCATTGCGGTTGCTGTAAAAAACAAAAGGCCTTAGTTTGATAAGGCCCTTTTATTTGTGCAATATTTCAGTGCAGTTTCCTCCAAACACAGTGGTGAGGACATCGGAATTGCTTCTGTTTGTAATAAAGCATATTTTATAAATAATCCTTAGATTCCTTAATATACTCACTAAGAGTCGCTGGCAACCTATGTCTTTTAATTACATCAGCACAATATTTTTTGTAAATAGATTTCAATGCTTTTACAAATGATTTATCGTTCTGTTTCGCATAATACACATATGCCAAAAGAACAATAATATCAAAAGTTATGATATCCACATCCTTCAAAACTTCCAGTTCATGAGCTATATTGTCAACCATTATCTCCTTTGAACAAAAATAATTCATATTGTGATAAGCAGCATAAGCAAGGCTATATACCTCACCACGATCCTTTGCCTTACCACGTATGTATTTTACCAGTTCATGACCTGCTATATCATTGAAAATCGTAGTATATTTTGGATCAGCTCCATATAATCCGCCTTCATCTACAATCGTAACATTCTTACCCTTATAATAGTCTACAAATCTCCTTGCGTCATCATCTAATTCCTTATATACCTCTTCATGAATGTAAATATCTGTAAAGCTCTCAAACAAAGGCTTAATATACAGTTGTTTCATGTTTTCAAATGAACAATTCTTGTCAGATGCACGTTCCGATATACCCACCATAAAAATATTAGCATCAAACAAAATCGGTTTATTTAGTAAATCATGCAAAGCGGTTTTCTTGAGTGGTGTTATCATAGGCAATTACCCCCGCTTTGCATTTATGATTGAAAACAATTCATCATCGTCATCGGCATCCTCAACCTCCACATCTCCAGCAAGGAAAGCATTGATAAGGCTCATATCCAAATCCAATTTTGACGCATCCTCCAAAATACTCTCTTTTGATGCGTTACCAGTCAAAAATGCCTTTTCCATATCCTGATATGTTGACCTGTATGGAAGTACATAATTGTTTTCGGTACTATAAAGTTCACTTACACCTTTCCCAAAAATCTGTATCTCCTGCAGTACTTTTTTGATGAATTCATAATTCTCAATGTATCTATCAATACTATCAATATAATGTTCTTCCTCAAGCCTGTAAATAACAGCCTTTAATGGCATCTGATATTTTACAGTCAAAAAAATACTTAATGTAGCAAAATGACCAAAATCAAGAGCCTTCCTATTTGTGATATTTATTGAACGGCAAAAATCCTGTACATCATGTAATAGTGCTTCTTCAGGTAATAAAATCTCAGCAGCAAACCTGCATGCCCTCATTTCATTTACATCCTTAAGTATGTTGAAATCACATATATATGGTGCCTCTTTAAACTTCTGATAATCTTTTACATAATGATAATATTCATGCACTGCTGTAAAAATCTGATTAATCAAAGGCTTATTAGCATTGAGGATGATATATGCACGTTCTTTTCCGGTTGTCGGAATATACAACATACCATCAATCTTTTCAGAATCAAAAGAAACCAACTCAAAGCGAATATTACTGTTCTGCTTTAAAATCCAATTAAATACACCAGTTCCCATCGGTGCCAAAGCGTAATCAACCCTTTTTTCCCGTGCCAACTTTTTTATGTCAGCAATTTCATCTGACGAAAGTGAAGTTGTATTGAAATCATATTCATTTTGATAATACTGTTTGAACAATTCATTATGATCAATCGACGACATGGCTACCTCTCTTAGCCAACAATTCATACTTTTCCTTAATATGAATACGTTCAGCCATTTCCTCAATCTTTACTTTGTCAGACTCATCAAGACTTCCCATTAGATAGAACAAAGAATCTGTTGTAGACTCAACAAAATACTCATCCGTTTTCTTTTCAGACAAATCACAAATACGGCTCAATATATCAATTGTTGGCAGTTGTTTACCATTCTCTAACAATGATAAAGTACACCTGTTAATATTGAGTTTCTCAGCAAATGTAGTCTGAGATTCTTTTCCTCGTAAATCAATCAAGTCTTTACAAAATTTCTCAGCATTGAACTCCTTCATGACAGTCCTCCTTAAAAATGTGCGTTAAGTATTCTAACAATATAACGCAACAAAGTCAATGAATTTGTTAAATTATTTAACATTATTATACTATTAGCATACCCAATATGACAAGAATTTTAACAAGATAAATTATTTAGTTTCTATAATCTCCTCCACTATTTGTTTTACATCATTTAAAAAAAGTTTGTCAAAATCACTTCCATAAAACATATCATATATATACTAATAAAAAGGCAAAGAATACTTCCATAATGATTATACCAATAATCGCACTAACAACCATTATCAAACTATTTTTTTCCATAGTATTTATATTTATATCCGTAAACCCACTTATAAAAAGAGTAAATAAAACAGTTATTATTGCTACAAATATATCATGCATGAATCTATTATATTTAGCAGAATCTCGAATTAAATAATTAAGCATTTTATCAAATTCAATCAAACTATCCTTTCCGTATGCTCCAAATTTCTTTATTATATATAAACGCCATGACTTGTAATTATAGAATTTCTTATCAGCAGTCAACTTTTTATTTTTCTTTTTTTCACACAAAAATAAATATACCATTCTTTCTTTTCTTATATCAAAACCAAAAGTCAATTTTGTATACTTCATAAGTTTCTTCCATTTTTTCATAGTTAATCTCCAATAAATTATAGCCCTAATATTTCAAGGGTAGGCTTACCATTCGCAATTATCTTTGCCTTTATTTCCCACTCATGGTTTATAATATAATTAACCTGCTTGTTGTTCACTTTTTTTACTGCCTGAATCCTATAATCCCAATCAGGATCAATGGGCTCCTTTATTTCCATTGGTCTATATGCTTCCATTGGTTCCCAGTACTTTCTGGCAATAATGGTACGAGTTGTAAACTTATTTTTATTCTTATTAAAAAGGTTACACAGTACAAGATATTTTTCACCATGAAAACCAGCCCGACGCTGTTTATCAATATCTGCATGAGCAGTAACCCAAGTTAAATACTTGTTATGATCGGAGTCTGACTTATCATATTCAGGTTTCAGTTTGCGAGGGAACAATTCAACAATTATCCAATTAAATGCCTTTCTGTTCCATGCCCCCTTCTTATCATATGTATTTAAAGAAATCACATCAATCCACTTGTTCTTTGTATCTATTGTATTGACTATATCTCTAACAATAAACACTGCTGCTGACTCACCACTTTCAATATAACTAATGTAATCTGCATCATATTTCCAATTTTTTTCCAACAAAACCAATCTCCTCCTTTTAGTAACAAGAATGTCATTATATTTCTCAAAATCCCCTTTGTTCCAGCTTCAAAACTATGTCTGCATACACCTCGGTAATATCATTGATGCCGTCACCCTCCTTTTTTGAAAAACGGCGGCGACGCATATCCACCTCGTCACAATGGGAAATTCCCCTTAACGAATTGCTCCGTATAATTCCCTGAAATTCGCCCCACTTTACGGCATTCGGTGTCAGCAGACCATCATTTTCCCCCTCAAATAACTTCACAATCAGGCTCGGAAACCACATAAGCATATCGCTGTTCGCATGCCGCATCACAAATGCATAGCTCTGATAAAAAACCTCCTGCGAATCGGGATTTGCCTGATTAAACCGCTTTGCCCCCTCAGTCGAAAATGTATGAAATACCGCATATGTATTTGGCTTTTTATCACCGCAGAGCCGCATCCACAAATCAGCACATTTTCCCACAAAACGTACAAGAATATCTGGCAGTCGCAACAGCTTATCCACAGTGATGGATCCATGATGCGGAGTACTCAATGTCGTAAGTGACGCAATCCTGTCCCCCATGCCAAGACTAGATATAGCATAGCGCATGTCAAGACCACCTTTGGAATGTGCAATCACATTCAGCTTAACTGCTCCCGTTTCTTCCAATATCTCACGAATCCGTGCGGTCAACACCTTACCATTTTCCTCGACAGATGCATTGCTGTCCTGATTGCCATAGAAAATACGACATCCCATCTCCTCTAAACGCTTTGGTATGCGACCCCAATAATTTAATTTCTTATTATCGCGAAATCCCATTCCGTGTACCATAAGTATCGGATATTTTAACATTTTATGCCTCCCTTAAACCGTTTATAATGAGGTGAGCAAATTCCATTTCTAGCAGGTCATTCAAGTAATGTTTAAATTTTATCATAAGTAACTATGAATATTCAACTCGTTCAGCACTCTAGCTAATGTAAGTGACCCTATCGTTGACTAATTGGAACTAATTTAGTACTATTACATGGTGGAATGCTTTCACAATGATTTTGCAATTGGATTTTAATATGAAAGGAAAATACGCAAAATGAAAATTTTAGTCTTAGGTGGAACAAGGTTCTTCGGAATTGATATGGTAAATGCTTTACTGGAAAACGGACATGACGTAACCCTTGCAATCCGTGGGAATACAAAAGCTGTGTTTGGCTCACGTGTTTCTTATATTTTTCTGGACAGGCATAATGAAGCATCGGTAAAGGCTGCACTTGACGGAAAATATTTTGATATTATCATTGATAAAATCGCGTATTGCTCTAATGATGTGAAATATTTGCTAGATGCGGTTTGCTGTGAGAGATATATTCAAATGTCCTCAACAGCAGTATATACGGATTTGACTATCAATACCGAGGAGCAGCAATTTAATCCTCAAACGTATATGCTTCGCATGATTGACAGAGAAGATGATGAATATGGTGAAGTCAAGCGGCAGGCAGAATGTGCGGCTGCACAAATGTATCCGGACATTAAAACCACCTTTGTAAGATATCCAATTGTACTGGGAAAAACAGATTACACAAATCGTTTGCGTGCATACGTTGAAAATATTATAAAAGAGGAACCGATGTACATAGATAATATGGACAGCTGCATGAGCTTTATTTTATGTGAGGAGGCAGGCAAATTTTTGGCATATCTGGTTGACCACGACTATGAGGGAGCAATCAACGGTGCAAATGATGGGGCGGTTTCCATCCGTGAAATTGTTGATTATATCTGCCAGAGAACGGGAAAACAACCGATATTAAGCGAAAACGGTGTAGCTATGCCTTATAATGGGATGGCAGATTACAGTATAAATACAAATCAGGCAGAAAAGCTTGGATGGCAATTTACGGATATACACACATGGCTTTTCGAGCTGCTGAACTATTATATTGCAGATTGTGTATAGAAATTAAGCAGAGTCTTAAAAAAGTGACATACAGTTGTCATGTTTTCTATGTTATGCTGTAAGTATAAAACATTGGAGGTATACATTATGGTTAAGTCAAGATGTGGATTACTGTGCAGCGAATGCAGCTTTCGGGAATCAATGAATTGTAAAGGATGCGCAAACATAGATAAACCATTCTGGGCGGATAAATGTCCCGTTAAGTCCTGTTGTGAGGAAAAGGAACAAAAGCATTGCGGAGAATGTGATAATTTTGTCTGTTCACTATTACATACATTTGCTTACGATATGGAGCAAAGCGATAATGGTGCGAGAATTGCCCAATGTAAAAAATGGTGTGAGAAATAGTATAAACTAAAAACACTCCTGCTATGTACTAAATTGTACCAATAGCAAGAGTGTTTTTTATTTGTTTAACCATAAAGATTTCAAGCTAGCCGTTGCATTCCTTTAAATAATTGGGATTAAATCGTATTCTGTCGTACCATATCCCAGCTTTGCTGCCGCATCAATCGTATGAGTACCATGAAGTGACTCCACTCTCTGTATAAAATGGTCACGTCCCGGATCATCTGACTTATAAATCAAATCCATACATGCCCTATCAAGTGCAACAGGGTCAAGGGATGACAAAATTCCGATATCCTTCATGCATGGGTCCTCTGCTACAGCACAACAGTCACAGTCCACAGAAAGATTACACATCATGTTTACAAATGCAATGTTTCCCTTGAAATACTCCATAATACTGCCTGCCGCATCTGCCATTGATTCACAAAATACATCCTGCTCTGCCATATGGTCCCAGACAATCGTCTGATCGTTTGTATATCCACCCGAATGGATCAGTGACTTTCCTTCACTGGACGCACAGCCTATAGAAAGCTGCTTGATTGCTCCTCCGTATCCACCTGCCGGATGTCCCTTAAAATGTGACAAAACAAGCATGGAATCATAATTTGCAATATTTTTTCCAACATAATTTTCTTTCAACACTGTTCCATTTGAAATCGGAAGAACTATGTCAGGACCCTCAGCGTCCAACAAATCAACATCAAAATATTTATTCCACCCATGTTCCTCAATCAGCTTCCTATGCTTATCTGTAGAATTTCTGGCACCATCATATGCTGTATTACACTCCACAATGGTTCCATTTACCGCTTCTACCATAGGACGCATAAACTCAGGTCTTAAATAATTCTGATTTCCTTTCTCACCCGAATGTACCTTAACCGCTACCTTCCCCTTAAGCTCTATTCCAAGCACGTTATACATCTTAACAACCGCCTCTGGTGTAATTGTTCCCGTAAAATAAACCTTTGCTTTTTCCATGTTCTACCCCTTTCATTTGGAATTTTCATTCATTATAACAGAAATCTTATACTCNTANATATAAAAATTANTCAAGTNTTTATCGGATGACGAATTACCGTCCGAAGCTTATCCTCCGCCNCCCTTCTCGGATCACTGAGGTATATCTCATGATGCCGCCTTATATCTGAAAAATCNANGGTATAGCCTTGTTCACTGACAAAGTCATTCATCATCTNAATCGTCNNTGGTTCAGCATCATAGCTTCCAATATGCATACATTGCACACATAATCCCTCAGAATANTTAAAANACTTCACCTTTGAGAAATCCATCTGCTTTTTTTCTGTTGCCTCACAAAGCGCCCAATCAAATTCTTCCTTTGTTACAAACTCAGGAAGNCGAATCATGGAAGTCCATTCNAAGTTTTCNTTATGGNTATAGTCAATCANATGACCTCCGCTTTGTTTCCACAANCCNTCAAGNGGTGGCACNACATANGGAAAATANCCNTCAATTTTGTGCTTTCCCTTATAACTCATTTTNATTGTAAATGCAATTGCATACAGTAATCCTATGGCCGNNTTATATTCTCCGTCNGGCTCATTNGGGTCTCCCGTTCCATCAACTGCAATGTAGTTAATGTCCGGCACATCAACTATAACCGGCTTTTTTGGCGGTAAATAAAATTCCTTGTATTCTTTTTTATAATCAAAAGCCATGTTGTACCCCTTTCATCTTTGAACATCATTCATTACAGCCTGTTTAATTTAACTTTTAGCTTTTTTCATATGCAATTCTTTCATACCCTCAACCTCGTCGCAAATCTCTTTCAGATTGCAGGTCGANCAATCAAACAGAATATTATCAAGAATATGATTAANCGCCGAGGTGGTNCTTTTTATTTTATCTGCAAGCATCAACAATTCATCAAATTTATCAAACTGTGTAATAAAAATAATCTGTACGCTTTTTACAATTGGATTTTTAAGATACTCGTCAATCAGCGAACGACCCAAATCTGCAAAGCTTATCTTCTTTTTTANTGCTTTTTTACTTACACGTAGCTGTTCACGCATACTGAGTGCTGAAGCACGCGTCATAAAGCCGTCAGGGCAATAATTATATCTGACAAGCTCAAGCTCCTTTATTTTATCAAAGGCTGTATCCTCGTCAATATCCTCAATCTCCAGAAAAACAATTTTGCCATAGGCAGTATCCTCTTTTATTTCAGGAATATCCTTGCCGTAAAGATAAGTCGAATTATCAAAACTAATTGTACTTGTCACAGCCATTGTGCTGATACACGGCTTCTGACTGCCGCCAAGCTCATATGCAGTATCCTTCAGTAGCAATATCGAGTTTTTATCACCCTGCTTAAGTACAGATTTTTTATATTTAAAACTATTACTGCATGCTGGCAGAAGATCTCTTATCTGATTAATAAGCTGATTATACAGTATCATTACAACTTTCTGTCCTTTTCCAGATTATCATAGTGCTTACCAAGCAAATCATAAACCTTACGCACTAATTTCATATCAAGATTAAAATAATAAATACCGAAAGTCAAAACAAAAAGTACTGCAATAATAACTAAAATAATAATTAAAACCTTTAACATTTATGCCATTCCTTTCTGTCTTGCATATTCAGCCGCACCGAGCGCACCCATAAGCTGAGGGTCTGTATCAAGATCTACAACCTTAATTTTAAGCACATGCTCAATAGCCTTTTTAAGTCCTGCATTTTTTGCACATCCGCCTGTAAGCGTAATACTGTCAGTTGCCCCTGCTTTTTTAGCCATAACAAAACAACGCTTGGCAACAGAAAGTTGAATACCTGCTGCAATTTCGTCCATAGGCTTACCCTCACCNACAAGTGAAATAACCTCTGACTCGGCAAAAACAGTACACTGCGCTGTAATAGGAATTGTNTTCTTTGCCTTTAATGAAAGCTGACANAATTCAGGAAGTGTCATTTCAAACGCATTTGCCATTGCCTCAAAAAATTTACCTGTACCTGCTGCACACTTATCATTCATTGCAAANTTTTTAACAGTACCNTCTGTATCAATAGCAATACCCTTAACATCCTGTCCACCGATATCAATAATCGCCTTAACACTTGGGTTNGTTACATGCACACCCATTGCATGACAACTGATTTCGGAAATATTTTCATCAGCAAACGACACTTTATTTCTGCCGTAACCTGTACCGATTAAATAGCTGAGCTCCTCNGCNGACTTGATATCTTTCAGCTTGCCGATTGNTTCTTCAAGCGCAAGCTCAGCGCTTTTTACCGGATTAATCTTGCTCCTTACTGTTGCATCAGCAGCAATCTTTCCATTTTCGTTGAGTATTACACATTTTGTGTAGGTTGAGCCTACGTCACATCCGCCAAAATATTTCATATGTATCTCTCCTTACCATGCCATTGTGTCATCAAAATCAACCANTGTCGGGTCTACAGGTTCCTCCTGCAAAACAGTTGTCATATACTTATTAATCTGCTCACGCATATCACGTCTTGAAACAGTTCTCGGATCCATAAGGTCCTGGTCAACCCAGATGAAATTAATATTTCGTTCTCTTGCCTGGTCATCAAAAATACCATTGAGACCGTCCATACCCTTACAGGATATCTGGTTATACATAATTACAGTATCTACATTGAATTCTTCNCAAACTCTCCACAGCTCATCAACAACATTCTGATAACCNCCCTTGGTATGCTTTCTCATAGTTGTTCTTTGCAGNGTTTTTGCATANGTTGCAAGTGACTTATCCTTNTTCTCGGTATCATACATTATGTAGGAAATCATTGTTTCCATATCCATAACTACATTTATACCCCAGCAATTCTCAAGCCAGTTTGCAAGACTTGTGTAATAATTGGCNGGNCAGGACCAAACAATTGCCCTGTGGCGCATTTCTTTGGAAACCTTTTCTTTTTTCTTAAAGCCCTTCATCATAAGCTTGTTTACCTTTTTATCGGTTTTAAGGAAACGCTTNTCAAATCCNCCTGAAAGGTGNAAATAGAATAATCTGTAAAGCCAGAATGTAGCACCTGTCATCTGCGGATAATCAGTCTTATTGACATCCCACTTTTGCAACTCNTATTCAAGCTGCTTGTTATANTTTTTCATTGCANTGAAATATGCATCCCANTCAAATTTTTCGCCTGTCTGCTCTTCAATAAATCTGATACAGGATTTAACCTCGTCAACAGCATATTCCTGTACCTCCTCTTCCGTATATCGCAGCGGCACATTAACAACGTGTGACGGAAGATTAAAGCGTCTGTCAAGATATGAAGAATTCATTGTCGAACCGTCGCACGGCATATTGCAAGATAAAAAGCATTTGCCNAACATTGGATAATCATCATTGATTGCAACACCTGCNTCTGAAGATGGCAAAGGGCAGACATCAGCAGGAACACCATAGCTTTCCGTCAAATCAAGATAAGGNGGTGTGATGTTCTGATCCACCATTGATGAAAGGAAAATCGGAATTGTCTGAACAGGCACACCGTAAAGATTCGGAAAGCCTGCCATCAGCTCAAATGAGAAAAGCTCGTCCATACAAACAATCTTATCCGAAAACTTATCATTCGGATGAAAATGCTTGTCATGCTTAAAGAGCATATGAATCATATCGGTAGTATGCTTAATGATAGCATCAAAATGCAAATGTGCTATACGAAGATGTGTACCACGCAGTCCTTCAACATGGCGGTCAACCCACGCAGGAGCCGAAAGGTAGCTTGCCATCCAACGATAATTCCACAAGCCCTTGATTGTTGATACAGGTGCCTTAAGCACCATTTTAATCATATCCTTCCAGGTGATAAGCCAGCGGTAATAATCGTACATCGTGTCCTTAAATCCACGCAATTCTCTGTGCTTAAGTATACCTGTTTTAGGCTCATGCAGATTACCCAGATTCTTAGGCTGATTTGCCATATTACTCCGCCTCCTTTGCCTTTTTAATTTTTTTAATTTCAAGGCTTTCAACAAAAGCTTGTACTCTTGTTCTCAGCTGTCCTGATGCACTTGCAGTATACTGCCTGTCAACCGTAATAGACGGAATACCATACTCATTCGTCATAATATGTGATGCGAGTGCTCGTTCATATCCCCAGAATTCACAGAATTTAATCTGCTCATAAATAACACCATCCGCGTGATAGTCGTTGACAAGCTGCCTTACATATTCTTTTCTGCCATCAACCTTTTCCTTACTCATATAGCGTGGACACTGGCAGGTTTTCATATAATGAACCACAATCTGCTCAAGTACATCACCGTTATCGGTAAGATGGATTTCCTCCCTGCCCGGCAATGAGCCATAACAATATCTGTCTGCAACAACAAGCGCACCTGACTCCTCAATAAGCTTTGTAAAATCAGGGTCATCCATCTCGGAGCCGACTACTACAACCTTTGCCCGGTAGTTTTTCTTTTCATCAGGAACCCGGGTTTTCAACTCCTCGGCAGTTTCGCGAAGCTTGTCAAGAATTAAATATTTAGGGCAACAGTATGTAACAAGATTAATCACATGGAATTCATAGCCTGTAATTCTTGGATTTTCTTCTTTTCTATATGCTCCGATTTCGGTAATCAGACGGCAAATCTCGTTATGCTCCTCAACTGCTTTGCGCAAAGATGCCTCACTGATATCAACACCATAAACCTCATTAAGCTTATCAAGCACCTTAATCTGCATTTGATTTTTATAATGCTTAATCGTATGCGGCTCTATTTTAAACGGAATATCCGAAACAGATAAAAAGAACTTGTCATTCTCAACCAGATTCAACAATGTAAAATGCTCGTAGCATCTATTCATCTCCGAGCAGGATTCAGAACCGATAAGAGCAGAAAGGAAATTATAACCACCTTCAATTGCACGTTCAAGAATAGCCTTTGAATATCCACACAGATATGAACTAAGATAATATGTTGCAATATCCATTGAGCCTGTTCGCGGTGCTCTTAAACGAACGGAAAAGCAGTTGTCAAGATTAAGCAGAACCTCAGGTATATGATAACAGGTATACGCAAGAGCCTTTTTACCCTCTGATGTTGCTTGTCTTACAAGCTCATTATTTGCCTCCTGAAGCAAATTTTCAAAATAAATTAAATGCTTTAAATCTTTCATTACAGTACCTCTATTCTGCGAAGTGCCTCTTTGACACCCTTAACTACATTAGACTCAGCAGGCAGATTAAATACATTTTCACCCTGTATATCAAACATTGACAAATTTTTGTCATCAGCAATATAACTTAAAACCTCAATACCATTTGTATTTATATAGTCCTTAAGTGACTCATCAGCCATACGATTGACAATTGCACCGATTTTATCGTACATAACAAGCTCATCCGCAACACTTTTAATGGTATTTATAACCTGACAGCCTTTTTTGCTCGGGTCTGTAATAAGCAAAAGATGTGTCACCTTTTCCATTACTCTGCGATTAATCTGTTCAATACCTGCTTCGCCGTCAATTACAACATAATCAAACTCGTTTGACAATATCGAAATAACTTCTTTGAGATATGAGTTAATTTTGCAGTAACAGCCCGCTGTTTCAGGTCTGCCGACAGCTATGAATGAATAGCCGTCTGTTTCTACAAGAGCATCGAATATACGGTACTTAGCCTCGCCTAAAAGTTCTATAGCGCCTCTTGTATCGCCCTCGTCAACAGATGCAATAATTTCTTTTCTTATGTCATCTATTGTCATTTTTACATCTATGCCAAGTGCTGTTGAAAGTCCCACTGCAGGGTCAGCATCAATAGCAAGTATTTTTTTGTTTGGATATTTTTCTACCAAACAACGCACAATTGTTGCAGAAAGAGAGGTCTTTCCGACTCCGCCCTTACCTGCAACAGCAATAATTGTTGCTTTATTCATATTCATCACCAATTTATATTATAATGGATATCAAACCAAAATCAATAATATTGCGAATAATTTTACAATTGAAAACAAATATAATTTATTGTATCCTAAAAGCCATTACTTACTTCCTCTTTGGTTTTTTCGTTTTCGGCATTGGCAATTCCTTGCACGTTTCCATTACAAAACTTGTAATAAATTCTCTGTCATCAATATTCTCAATTAAAAAATAATCCTTTGCTCCATCATATGGCGGTGCAATTTCAAGATTCGGTGCAAGCCGCCTTCCGGCATCGGTAATCTTAATAAACAATTGATTTTCACATATAAGGGCAAATATTTTACCATCACAATACATTCCATATTCGCCAAACATTTTGCGGTATGTAATATTTCCCGCATCACGTAGCTGGTCAGCAACGTATTCAACAAATTCAGGATTCGATGCCATTTTAATCACCTCTTAATTCTTCTATTAAAGCAATAAACTTCTTTTCTGATAATAGCTCATTTGTAATATAATTCCCATTATAAAAAAGTGCAAAATTCGTCCATGCTACAGGAGCGTTTTGCGCTTTTTCCCTGCTGTCAATCTTAATTACAGTACATGGCATATCATGATTCCTTGCACATTGTTCCAATATTGGTACATATTTTTCAGTAAATGGACAGCCATTTGTATAGTATAAAGCAAAACCGTCCAAATTGCTTTTTGGATTTTTGGCACACTCCTTGAATTTCGGAACCTCCGCCTGCTCTGAAAAGGTCAGATACATAAGATGAAAATAAGGGTCTGCCGTGTCTGCAAGCTTAAATCCTTTATAAAGAAGATATTTGGGATCGGATAAAAAACCTTTTTTCTTTGCAGAAGAAATTATAGTTAAGCCTGATTTTCCTTTGCCTTTTGCATCAGCAATACACTGCTCCAACAAATCATTGGAATATCCATGCCCTTTGCAGGAGCCGGAAACCCAAAAGCAGTTGATATGCATATATCCATCTGCCGCAATCGGAACCCATGCATACTCAGCAGGAATGTATTCAATAAAGCACTTACCACGAATATCACCCTTCAAAAATACAAGTCCCTCTTTCAGCCTTTGTCTGAGCCATTCTTTTTTTGATATAACCTGAGGGTCTTTATTATTTGAAATAGCACAACAAATATGTTCGGACTCTAAATTGTCCTCCGTAATTTTAATATAGTTCATTCTGAATATCTCGCCTCCATATTTTTTATTATTTGCTGCATTTCGTTTGCAAGATTCTGTGGCTCTAAAAGCTTTACCTTATCTTGAAAACTAAACAGCCATGTAATTAAATTTTCCCTGTCAGTGTAATCAGCATGAAACAACAGCCTTCCGTCAGACTGTTCTTCAAAGCAGCCTGTTCCAAAGTCTTCCACCAACCTCCATTTACACTCAGCATCAAACAATGCCTTTACATGTATACCACCGGAAAAAATACGCTCATTGCTTAAATCAGGCAATGGTACGGAACGTTTATCAAAGGTTTTCTCTGATAATTTCAAACGATCCATTCTATTTAGCTTGAACAGTCTGAAATCCTTCCGTCTCTTGCACCATCCCCATACATACCAGCTTGACCAACGGAAAATCAAATAATAAGGCTCGATATTTCTAGTGCTCTCACCATTTGGAGAATAATATAAAAATTCCAGCTCCCTACCGCTCTCAATAGCTGTCCGGATTAGTTCAATTTTCGGAGCAAGCATGTCCTTATACCAGGATGATAAATCAATCAGCACAAATTGGCTTCCCGACATAAAATCCGATGAGCCTGCCAACAGCTTTTCCATAAGCTGTCCATACCGGTTCGTACCGTTCACGCTGTCGAGGCTGTGAAGTCCTGCAAGTATATCCTGCATTTCCCTATTCGTCAGCAGGGTCCTCTCTATTTTATAATTCTCCATGATGGAAATACCACCATTTACTCCCTGCTTTGTTACAATGGGAATTCCTGCCTTGCATAAATCTTCAATGTCACGATTAATTGTTCGTCTTGTAACCTCAAACTGCTTGGCAAGATATGGTGCTGTTACTGTTTCCTGCTGTAATAGTATTGCTAAAATACCAATCAACCTGTCGATTTTCATATATATCACCCTCTGTATAAATTAAATATACTACACTAAACATGACAACTATATGTCATGTTTAGTGTAGTATATTTAAATGTGTTTTTCAACGGTTCTTGGTGGGGCGTTCAACACAAAACCGTTTGAAGACGTCGGTACCTGAGCTTTGTATAAAATAATTCACTTTTTAAGTTATAAATGATAAAATTCCAATTAGGATGAAAGTGAAAAATAATACGAGTGAGGTAATAGATATGGCGTTTTTTTCGATTTTTATAATGAGTTCTCTTTTTATGTTTTTTATATTTTCCATTTTTGTGACTTTACTTATTATTAAAAGAATTGGTATGACACTTTTGGCAGGAAAATTGAAAATTAGAAATTATGGCCTATTATGGATTCCTGGATTAGCAGCATTATACGATGCAAAAATAATAAATAAATTTTTGGACTGGGGAAAAATTTTTGAAATAGGGTATTTTACTGTAATAACAATAACCAAAATGACGTGGTTAATTCTTATGTTCTTTGGACCATCTTACAACGAACCTTCATTTGATGTATATAACTCGATTCATTCTGATATTAGTTTTATAATATTTTTAATTGATGCTGTATTTAAAAGTATTATATTAAAAAAGATCGGATACAAGACCTTTGTTTCTTTTATAATCGGCATATTTTTATCACCATTTTGGTGTTTCTTTGCACTTAAAAAAGCGAAAAAATATAGTTGAAATTTGTGACTTTTATTCATTCTCAAGCAAAAAAATAAGTATTAATCAACTATGAATAAGTCGTAAGAGATTGCGGGCTTTTGCTGGGGCGTTATTTTTGTGGAAAAAATGAAATGTTTGTGATATTATATGCATGATATTAGAGGTAGGTGTACTTTGTAATATTTATCTCGATGATTGGGGGGCTTAAGAATGATAAAGTGTCCAAAATGTGGAAAAGAAATTGAAGATGATATGGATTTTTGCTATCACTGTGGCAAGGTGATTAATGGTAACGCAGAAATTTTTAAAGAGAATATTAAAAATGACGAAGGTAATCAAAAGTCCACTACTACAAATGCTCATGTATTAAATGAGGATTATATTGAAAATGGCGGGAATTATGTAGACGAGGGTTCTTCTATTGTTGGAAAAATGATTAAAACATTATCAATTGTTGTTTTAGTATTATCGGTTATTGGTTCGTTTGTTATTATGGGAGAGCTAGGTGCCCCAATAGGAATTGCAAGCCTAATTGTTTCAGTTCTTACTTCATTACTTGCATATGGAATTGGAGAGATTATTTGCGTATTGAGAGAAATAAATACCAAAATTAAATAGCTAGAGAATACAAAGTTATTAATTCGTAAGGATACTAATGACACTTTGGCATTCGTAGCTAAGGTGCCTTTTTAATATTTGTTTAAAGAGGTGTAATTGGTGATAGATTTAAACAGAATTCTAGAATTAATCAAAGAAAAGGAAAAAATAAAGACATTTTTAAATACAGGTATTACTGAAATTTCGAATCTGTGAAACTTTTTCTGTAAATAGAGAAATAACTGGTCTTCTATGATAAAATAAAAATCATAGGAGGCCTTTTATTATGGCAAGAGAAAAGAAAAACGTACACAAAGTTGAAATG
>JAAVIA010000008.1 GCA_014799405.1 Lachnospiraceae bacterium | reverse complement strand
GACCTTTTTGATAATTGTATTCCCACTTCTTCTTCCATGCTTTCGCTTTTTCCATCTGCTTTTTCTCCCTTCCATGCTTTCGCTTTTTCCATCTGCTTTTTCTCCCTTCCATGCAGTTAAACCAGAGCATAACTCTAAATGGAACAGTTTGGTTTTATATTATTTGTAGTAGTCAAATTCAAGACCGTAAAGCTTTACCGTATCTCCTTCCTCAATGCCAAGCTCCTCTAATTTTTCAAGAATTCCATTGTCCTTTAAGAATTTTTGGAAAAATGCAAAGCCCTTTTCCGATTCCAGATTTGTATAACCTAACATTCTCTCAATCCGAGGTCCCTCCACTATATAAAGATGCTCCTGCTCCTCTGATTTTGTAACCTCAAATGGAAGGTCAGGGTCATCCATAAATTCGATATCCATCTCAGGCGCAAACTCTATAACCTCGTCAGGAGCTTCCTTTACAAGCTTATTTACATACCAAAGAAGCTCATCTACTCCCTTGCCCGATACAGCAGATATAGGGAAAACCTTTATGCCCTTTGGCTCATATTCTTCCTTCATAAGGGTGATAACCGTTTCATAATCATCCGGTGACATGGCATCACATTTGTTTGCCGCAATGGCCTGAGGTCTTGACGCAAGCTGTTCATTATAGCTTTTAAGCTCATTATTAATTGCTTCTATGTCAACGATAGGGTCACGTCCTTCAACCCCTGCCGCATCAACGATGTGAATAAGCACCTTTGTTCGCTCTATATGCCTCAAAAACTCAAAGCCAAGACCAACGCCCTCCGATGCCCCTTCAATTATTCCGGGTATATCCGCTATTACGAAGCCATCCTTTTCTCCAAGGTCTACAACACCAAGATTAGGGGTTAAAGTAGTAAAATGGTAGTCGGCTATTTTAGGTCTTGCATTTGTAACTCTTGAGAGAAATGTGGACTTTCCAACATTTGGAAATCCGACTAATCCTACGTCGGCTATCATTTTAAGTTCAAGGGTAACCCACAACTCCTTTGCAGGCTTGCCGGGCTGTGCATATTTCGGTGCCTGCATAACAGCAGTCACATACTGCCTGTTTCCCTTGCCGCCTCTGCCACCTTTGAGAAGTGTTACCGGCTCTGTTTTATTTGACATGTCAAGTATAACCTTGCCTGTCTCGAAATCCTTTACAACCGTTCCCGCAGGAACCTTTAGTATTATGTCCTTTCCATTTGCTCCGTGACAGTTCCGTTTGCCGCCTTCCTCACCGTCTCCTGCCTTATATTTTCTAACATGTCTGAAATCAGTAAGGGTGTTCAGTCCCGGGTCTACAACAAAGATAACATCGCCTCCGTCGCCTCCGTCGCCTCCGTCAGGTCCCCCGTTCGGAACATACAGCTCACGCCTGAAGGATACATGTCCGTCCCCGCCTTTTCCGGACCTTATATATATTTTTGCCCTGTCTGCGAACATAAGCCTTAAACCTCCTGATTTCAAATGATAATTTACAAACTGATATAAAGCGCACTGGTATTATGCGCATGTCATTAAGAAAAAAAGCTGTCACGCCGGAGACTTTTATAAAGCTCCGGTGCAACAGCCTTAATTTTAATTACTCTGCTGATGCTACAGGATAGACAGAAACCTGCTTCTTGTCCCTACCCTTTCTCTCATACTTTACAACACCGTCAACAAGTGCAAATAAAGTATCATCTCCGCCACGTCCAACGTTTACACCAGGATGTATCTTAGTGCCACGCTGTCTGTATAAGATATTACCAGCCTTTACAAACTGACAATCTGCTCTTTTTGCGCCAAGTCTCTTTGCCTCGGAATCACGTCCGTTCTTAGTTGAACCAACACCCTTTTTATGAGCAAAGAACTGTAAATCCATTCTTAACATACTTACACCTCCTTGAAGTATATTCTAATAAATTCGTCGCCGTATTCCCTGTATATGTCCGTAAGACCTATAACAAGCGATTTTACAAGCAACTGTCCCTTATCATCTGATGGGGACAAAAACTCAAATATAAGCTTTCCTGATTTGTCGGCATCCGCCTTAACCTTATTGTCAGTTAATGCTTCTATGGAATTAACCGTATTGAAAGAAAGCGCCGTAACCGCTGAACAGAGTATATCCTGTCCCTTTGCCGCATAGCATGCATGTCCTTCAATCGTAAAACCCTTGTATGCCTCATTCTCCGCTTTATAAAATGTAACCTTAATCATAATTCAAATTAAGCCTTGATAGCATCAATCTTAACCTTAGTATAAAGCTGTCTGTGTCCCTGCTTCTTATGATAGCCAGTCTTTCTCTTGTACTTGTATACGACAACCTTCTTGCCCTTACCCTGTTCAAGAACAGTTGCCTTAACTGAAGCCTTCTTGCAATCCTCACCGCAAATCATATCCTTGCCTGTGCTTACTGCAACAACGTCAAATGATACCTCAGAGCCATCCTCTGCATTAAGCTTCTCAACCTTAATGATATCTCCTTCAGCTACCTTGTACTGCTTTCCGCCTGTTGCTATAACTGCGTACATATGGTTACCTCCTATTATCATTACTCGCCAGTTACGGTGTTATGGTCATAAGGCATCCTCCCACGGAGTGGGTCCCTCCTTATGACAAAACATAAACTTTTACCTCACTGTGCGGCATACCCACATAATATAGCATCTTGCAGGTGTAAAGTCAAGGGCAATTTATATAGTCAGTGTAAAAAGTCAGTGTAAAATTATATCATGATTCACCGTCAACTAACACTCCGTCTCTTATATGAACAATTCGGTTAGCATATGCCGCCACATCATTATCATGTGTTACTATTATTATTGTTTTTCCATCTTCATTTAATCTTGCTAATATTTCCATAATTTCCTTGCCGTTTTTTTCATCAAGGGAGCCGGTCGGTTCATCAGCCAATATAATGTCAGGATTATTTACGATTGCCCTTGCAATTGCAACCCTCTGTTTTTCTCCTCCTGACAGTCTCCGGCATTTTTGTTTTTTACGATCTGACATCCCTACCTTTTCAAGTGTTTCATTAATCATTTCCATTTTATCAGATTTCTTATATTTTTCTTTTCCAAAATCAATTGGAAGTATTATATTTTCGTACACGGAATACTCCTCAATCAAAGAAAAATTCTGCATGACATAGCCAATTTTACAGCCTCTTATGTCGGCATTTTTTTTCATATTATTAGGATTTATATATTGATTGTCAATATAATATTCTCCGGAATTATATGTATCAAGCAGTCCGATTATATTTAGCAGGGTTGTCTTTCCTGCCCCGGATTTTCCCATGATGGCAACAAAATCACCACTATCCACTTCAAAGTTAATTTTTTTTAATATTTCTAAGTTTTTTCCTTTGTAAATGCAGACTGTTTTACTTAGGTTTTCTAATTTAATCATTATTTTCTCCTCGTATTATTTCACATGGCGTATATTTTCTTAAAATGAATGTCTGATACATAACGCAAAGAATAAAATATACAATGCAAAAGATAGTAAATACCGCCATAACATATAGTATCAGTTTTTTATCATATACAATAACATCATTACCAAAAAGACACACCATAGCAATAATATTGGTGAACACTGCCATTATAAGCGATAGTATATTACTGATGATACTTATTTTTTTACATGCTCCCCATGTATACCCATTCAAATAGTAAATCGACAGATTATAGACGACGTTATCCGTATTTATTGCGATAACTTTTATTGTGCTCACCATTGTCACAAGCATAACAATAACGCTGATTGGAATAAATATTGCCATGTCGTTCACTATCATCTTTTTACTGTTTTCGTATATCGTACCATAGTCTAATGTATACGAAATCAATCCATTCCGGTATAAAGATGTCAGATTATTTTCCATAGCTTCTCCTGAAATATCTTCATCATAATTTATAAACAATAATCCGGAAAGTATACATGGTATTTGTGTTTCATCAATTAATTCCTGCCTGTCCATAAGCACAAGTATGCCTTCTTCATATACCGAAGAATAATTCCAAAATAACCCTTTGTAGTCATCCGTAGTCGTAACATCCATAGGCATACACAATACGGAGGCATTCTCTGCAAGCACACCAACAATTTCAAGCTTATATGAATTTGTGCCGTCTGACAGTTCAAGCATATCCCCGGTTTTATATCCTTCCTTGTTATATGATATAACAACGGGTATTGTATCGTCAGGAACATCAGATTCCTTATTAAGCCAATGTCCATTATCCATATCAGGGGTAAATGCTTCAATAAGCGGGTAGTCATACGCCCTAATATGGGAAGAAATGCCTTCTATCCCCGCCAAAGGCAGATACATTGCCTTAACACCGCTTACTCCGGTTAAATTATAACTGTCAGCAACCGTACTGCCATCAGACAAAAAGTAACCGTCAGACGATAATTGTATCACAGATACCAAAAGACCGTTTCCTTTCATATCCTCAGATATTGCGCCAAAAAAACGGTATTTGGACTGAAAGGTATATACTGTGTAGAAAAATGCAAATAATGTAATGGTAAGCTGTATAAAAATAAGAATATTATACCCTATGTTCTTTATGTAATTTTTTATTGAATACTTAATCATCTGAACACACCGTCCTTTATACGCACCTGACTATTTACAGCTATTGTATCCATTAAAACAAGCACAAAAACAAAGATACATGTAATAATTCGATATGCAGTTAAATCAATACACTCCGTTATGTATGGATATATGACACTCAATATTTCCTTTAATTTCAAGTCAAATATTAAAACAGCCGCCATGTATACCGGCACAATCATGAATGCCCATTCGAAAAGCGCCGTGTTAATTATTTTATGCCTGTTCATTCCGCATATAAAATAAATATTGTTTTTAATTTTATGATTTTTTGCCATGTGAATAAATATAAGAATTAAGTTAATCACTACAACAATTATAATTAATGTTTCCTGAACAAGCATTTTTTTATAAAATCTTTTCTGCTCGGTATCGTCAAATTTCATCTCATTCACTCTAAATTTATTATCAAAAGTAGTGTGTGCATTTGCAACCATACTTTTATAACTGTTTTTTGTTATAACACAGTTAAATTCAATTCCAAGCAGATTAACAACACTGTCTTCTGCATAGGAAGTTATCGGCATCATAACATCCGGCAAATCAAGCATACCGATTACCTTATATTTTTCACCATTATATATTGCAGTCTCTGTTTTCTTGTCGTAAGAAAACAGATTTCCATGCTTTTCCACATCTGGTATTACTATAACTTTATCGCCGCGGTTAAATTCATCCTCCGAATAAAATCTGCCGTTTATAAACCAGCCGTTTTTCCTGTAATTGATACCTTCATCCGGATAATATTTTATTCCGTTTTCGGATATTCCAAAACATTCTCCATTCCCTTCCACAACTGCGTATGCATAATGTACATCAGCAATTTGTCCCGAATCCATGCCTGCAATAAAATGATAAACCTCCTCAAGGGTTACAGCACCATTTTCCGTATCAAAGTCAAACAGCATGACTCTTTCTTTATGGTCTGCATCTCTGTCCCTATTCATTAAATAGAAATTTCCCGCAACCCCATAGCAAAAAAACAGTGCCAGAATACACATGAAAATATAGGTTTCCGACATAAGAAATGAAACAGGCTTGTCACATATTTTATATTTAAGGTTTTTTAATGAATATTTCAGCATGATATTACCTCTTAGTTATACCAATTAAAAACCGCCTCTTTCGATTCCACAGAGCCTGATTGCGGTACGGTTGAATTATAGATAGTCGCATTGGCTTTATATCTTAAGGAAGTATCTTTTAACCGCTCAGTACTTATACTTCCTTTTGGTGCACAATTCCCCTCTCTTCCACTGGATTTATCATGGCTGCCATCCCAAAAAAACGTATTTATATAATTTGTTATATATCTGCTTGAATTGGTATTATTTGTTGCCATTGAACAAACCTGTGTCATTGCACCATTCCCACCGGGATTATACGCAAAAAGCTGTAAATTCAAATAAGAAGCGTTAGCTTTCGGTTCATTCGGAAACAATAAAATTAACATAAAAAAAATAATTATAAGTCTTTTCATAACATTCCTCCTATCAATAATTAATGTTTTGTCTACAGTTACCTAATTCTTTTACCTCCCCATAATTATTAGGAATGAGATAACCTGTACTTTTTAGCGTTTTGCTCATCCTAAATTTAATTATAGAAATATATTTTTTATTTTCAATAAATGAAAGTGAAACGACATTTTTTCGCCTTTTTTGTCGTATTTTAATAAAAAGCATAAAAAAAGGACTGCCATTTGCAATCCTTTTCCTCCATTTACTTAAGCTTTCCTAAGATTTCCCGTATCGCATCAAAACCAAGCCCATGCCTTTTTGAAACTGCCCCCGGATTACGCTCCAAAATATGATATGCCTTTTTCCCTGATTTACCATATTTTTCATTCAGACTCTCCCTTGCAGCCTTAAGTCTGTCCATTATATGTTCTACTTCAGCCCTATTTTCAAGCTTTATCTCTGCGATTCGCTCCTCAAGCCTTGCCTTATCATCCTCCGCTACGGCTATTATAATATCAAGTCTCTTTTGAAGCCTTTGCACATCCTCATTTGCAAGTATCATCTTCTTAAGGTCAAATGCCTCCTGTGCAGATGCTATAACATCCCAAATGAAATAGACAACAAAAACCATATCACATATAGAAAGCACCATATTGGGTATATGAAGCAAAAACCTTTCCACAGGCTTATGAATAAGCTGTGTAAGCAGTATTGCACATATTCCCCATGTAAGCGAGCATCCCAAACATATATATCCGTTTAAGTTTAAGGGCTCATATGTATAGTCCCAGTATTTTACATGAAATATCTGCTCCATTACATATCCTGTAACATATTCCAGTACCGTAGCGCCGAGCATGCCAAGAAGAAATGTTAAAATTACGTTATCCCTCACAGGTAAGGTGGCAAAAAGAATGATAATTGCACCAAAACCATAAATGGGCAGGAACGGTCCGTGCAAAAAACCACGGTTTACCCACTTCTTATGTTCAATTGAAACGTAAATACTTTCCCCAATCCATCCGATAAGACAGTAAAGTATGAAAAATCCTATCCATTGAAACAAGTCATAATGAAACATAATTATCCTCCGTAACCGAAAACCTCATGTAACGGCTTTCTAAGCTTTTTCCTTGTAAGCTCCACAAGTCCAAGTCTTGTAATATCAACAACATTTACGCCCACATAGTCTGATACAGTGGCCTTTTTCAGCTCATCCACAAGTAAAATCTGATTTTCCGTTGATTTCATACTTATAAAATCTATAATAATGATACCGCTTAGGTTTCTAAGCCTTATCTGCCTTGCAATTTCATAAGCCGCCTCAACGTTTATCTTAAATAAATCTTCTTCCCTGTTCTTTCCTTTTATTGCCTTACCGCTGTTTACGTCTATAACCGTCATTGCCTCCGTAGGTTCTATGACAAGATAGCCTCCCGACTTAAGATACGCTATTTTTTTCAAGCTTTTTTCTATAGTTACAGGTATATTGTAAATGGAATTTAAGGAAATGCTGTCATCCTCATAAAACGATATACGCCCACAATCTTTTCCATAGAAATCACAAAGTTCCTCATATACACCGATGTCATCCGTGATTATACTTATGTCGTCACTCATACCCATCAGGTCCTTTATATATGCCGACTCTCCTGCCTTTACTACAGAGTAAAGCTTAAGATAGCCTGCTTTGCTAAGAAGCTCATCCAGTGCTTTAGCAGTTGACATAATATCCTCATAAAGAATATTTGCATTTAAATTAACACCATCGCTTTTTATATCTTTGTCTGAAACTATATCCCTGCACTTGGTTCTTAAAATAACACCATAGGGAGTATCCGAACAAAGCCTGATTTCCTTAAATTCCTCCAAAGCCCTGCCAGCAATATCCTTTAAGGTATTTCTTACAGCATCACCCTTTATCTTTGCCGACACTCCAACTGTTTTATCGCAGTGAACCACAACATATTCACCTGTCATGGATATATTTGTTGTTACCGTAGGCTGCTTTGTCTTTATGCTGTCCTTTGCCACCTGTACAATAATCTCGTCTCCTACCTTTAAAGTCTTACCATGATAATCCTCCAGTGGCAGATAACAGCTTAAATCTTTTCTTATATCAACAAAGGCAGCATTTATATTGTTTAAAATATTAGATACCTTTGCCACATAAATATTTCCTATGAGGGAATTTTCCTCATAGCATCTTATATCTTCAAGCTTCCCCTCATTTATAAGACAGCCCAGCATTATATCGTTATATTTTGTTATGACAAATTTTGCGTCCATGTTTTTCTCCCAAAAACAGCCGGAAAAGTCGTTCAGTTAAAATTTATTTCCCGCTGTGAAAAGCGGCACAAATGCCCCTTCCTCGCCCATGTATGTCTCGAGCCTGTGCACCCTGTAATCATAGGGGCTGTATTCTATTCCTGCATTTTCTGCCAAAGCGCCTATAACAAGGTCAGGCTTTAAATTCATTTTGCTTCCTGAGGCAAGGAGCATATAAATTCCTTTTTTCTTTTTTATTCCGTCACTCTGTTTATTATCTGCAAAGGATTCTGTTTCGCCATTATAAAATTCATCTGCCATATCATATTCAAACGCTTTAAGCTCATATATATATGGCTTAATGTCAGACATTTCTTCCTTTGTTTTTGTCTTTTTTAAAACATTTATCCCGTCCTTTGACATCAAGGCGTCTATGGAAGCTGTAAGCCTGTCAATATAGTCGTTTTCACTCTCATCATTTTTGTATATAAAATAATCCGATGCAGAAACTGCCGCCATTGAAGGCTTTGCATTGTCAGGAAGCAATGTTATGTCCAAAACCCTTATTCCCTCTGCCATTACAGCATTCAGTCTGTTAATCATATCAGACGAGGATGTGACGCTTTCAAACTCTCCGTCAAAGTATTCACCTGAAGAGGTCATTCCAAGGGGCATGGGAGCAGCAAAGGATATAATCTGATGAGGTGAAAAGCCTTTTGAGTACGCCACGTCAAGCTTTGCCCGTCTTATTGCTTTCTGAAAATATCTCATTACGTCAAGGTGTCCTATAAATCTTAAAACACCTGTTTTTTCATATTTAATTCTTAGCTTCAAAGCAGACACCTCCTCCGTATACGGCAGAACCGCAGCCCTGACAGTTCATGCGGCAGTTCGGGGTAACCTTTTCTTCCTTTGCGTTTTTCCACTCCCTTAAAAGGAAGCTTTTTGAAACTCCCACATCAATATGCTCCCAAGGGAATATCTCATCCTCCAACCTTTCCCTTGCCGTATAAAAATCCATATCCACATTATTTTCCTTAAAGGTGTCAAGATATGTGTCAATATTAAAAAATTCTGTCCATGCGTCAAATATGGCGCCCTTTTTGTATATATCATATATGCTTTTACAAAGTCTCCTGTCCCCTCTGGCAAGAACGCCCTCAAGAATGGATATTCCCGCATCATGGTAGGTAAACTTAAGACTTTTTTTATTTTTCTCCCTGGCAAAGGCATCCTTTACAAAATGTGCCCTTCTTGTAAATTCCTCAGGCCCTATCATAGGAGCCCACTGAAACGGCGTAAACGGCTTTGGTACAAAATAAGAAGATGATGCATTTATCATTACACGTCCGTTTCGCTTTTCCTTTGGCACCACGTCAAAGTATTCCTCGGAAATTTTCTCGGCAAGCTCTGCAATGGCAAGCAAATCCTCCTCCGTTTCCGTCGGAAGTCCCATCATAAAATAAAGCTTTACCTTATCCCAGCCTCCGATAAACGCCTGTCTGCTTCCGCTTAGTATATCCTCCTCGGTAATACCCTTATTTATAACATTTCTAAGTCTTTGTGAACCTGCCTCAGCAGCAAATGTTAAAGAACTTTTCTTTATATCCTGAACTTTGCTCATTACGTCAAGAGAAAATGCATCAATCCTAAGGGAAGGCAGAGAAACATTTACATGGTCGCTTTCCTTCAGTGATATAAGGTAGCTTAGCAAATCGTCAAGCTGCTCATAGTCACTTGAGCTTAGCGAGCTTAGGGAAATTTCCTCATAGCCTGTTGCGTCAAGCATTTTCCCTGCATACTCCTTAAGCATATTTACGTCCTTTTGTCTTGTGGGACGGTATATCATTCCCGCCTGACAAAATCTGCATCCTCGTATACAGCCGCGCATTATTTCAAGGCATACCCGGTCCTGTGTTGCCTGAATATAAGGGATAACCGGCGCCATTGGATATGACACCTTTGAAAAATCAGTTACAACCTGTCTTTTTATTTTTGCAGGCACATCCTCATATTTTGGGGATATGCTGCTTACAGTACCATCCGCATTGTATGCTACCTCATAAAGGGAAGGCACATATATACCCGCTATATGAGATGCCTTTCGCAGGAATTCATCTCTTGTCATGTCCGTCTTTTTATACACCTTTATAAGCTCTATAAGCTCATCATATGAGGTTTCCGCCTCACCTATATAAAACATGTCAAAGAAGTCTGCCATAGGTTCAGGATTAACCGTGCATGGGCCTCCGCCTATTACAAGTGTGTCGCCCTTACTTCTGTCCTTTGCAAATAAAGGAATACCCGATAAATCAATAATTTGCAGTATATTTGTNTAGCACATTTCATACTGTATCGTTATGCCAAGCATATCAAAGTCTTTTATGGGCGACTGTGTTTCAAGAGAAAAGAGAGGTATGCTTTCCTCTCTCATTATCTTGTCCAAATCAGGCCATGGACTGTACACTCTCTCACAGTATGTGTCCTCTCTTCGGTTAAACATGTCATATATTATCTGAATNCCCAGATAGGACATTCCTATTTCGTAAACATCAGGAAAACACATGGCAATTCTGATTTCCACGTCACCAAGGTTTTTCTTTACCATATTTACTTCATTGCCTATATATCTGGCAGGCTTTTGTATATTCATCAGTATACGCTCGGAAAGAGCAGGNTTTACCATAGGTTTCTCCTTTATAAATACATTGAACTTTAATTAATATATTTTNCAAATTAAAATATTAATTTTTGAAGCTGTGTATCGGTGCCGGTATTCTTCCCCCACGATTTATAAACTCGTCACAGGAGAATTTGTTTACAGGCATGATTGGCGCATATCCAAGCAGACCACCAAATTCCACCGTATCGCCAACCCNTTTTCCTATTACAGGTATTATTCTTACGGCAGTTGTCTTTTGATTTACCATTCCGAGAGCCATCTCATCTGCAATAATACCTGAAATTGTTGTCGCNTTCGTATCTCCCGGTATTGCAATCATATCAAGTCCCACAGAGCATACGCATGTCATTGCCTCAAGCTTTTCAAGTGTAAGTGCCCCCGCCGATACCGCGTCTATCATTCTCTGGTCCTCGCTTACCGGGATAAATGCACCGCTTAAGCCGCCTACATATGAGGATGCCATAACACCACCCTTTTTAACCTGGTCGTTTAGCATGGCAAGAGCAGCCGTTGTTCCCGGTGCACCTGCAAATTCAAGTCCAATCTCCTCAAGTATCTCTCCCACACTGTCACCAACGGCAGGCGTAGGCGCAAGTGAAAGGTCAATAATGCCAAATGGAACTCCTAATCNCTCAGACGCTTCCTTTGCAACAAGCTGTCCCACTCTTGTAATCTTAAAGGCTGTTTTCTTTATTGTCTCACATAATACCTCAAAATCCTTTCCCTTTACGGAGGAAATGGCAGCCTTCACAACACCGGGACCNCTTACGCCCACATTTATGACCCGGTCTGCCTCCGTCACTCCGTGAAATGCTCCNGCCATGAAAGGATTATCATCCGGTGCATTGCAGAATACCACAAACTTTGCACATCCGATGGAGCCTTCATCCTTAGTAAGCTCTGCCGTTTCACGTATTANTTCTCCGATAAGCTTCACGGCNTCCATATTNATTCCTGTTTTTGTTGAACCACAGTTTACGGAGCTNCATACCTTTCCGGTTACGGAAAGCGCCTCCGGTATTGAGCGTATAAGCAGCTCGTCGGCCTTTGTCATTCCTTTTGACACAAGGGCAGAATAACCGCCTATAAAATTCACTCCACATGTATTTGCCGCTGCATCTAAGGTCTTTGCAATTTCNACAAAGTCCGAGGAGGATTTACAAACAGAGCCGCCCACAATTGCAATNGGAGTAACGGATATTCTCTTATGTACNATNGGTATNCCGTATTTCTTTGATATATCCTGCCCTGTTGCAACAAGGTTCTTTGCNGAGGCTGTTATTTTGTCATAAATCCTGTCGCAGGTTTCCTTTAAGTCCTTCCCAACACAGTCAAGAAGGCTGATACCCATTGTTATTGTCCTGACATCAAGATTCATGTTTTGAATCATTTCGTTTGTCTCTAAAACTTCATTTATGCTAATCATGTGTTAATCCTGTCCTTTCATATCAACCTCATAATAATTATCAANAAAAACATATAAACATATTAATACTAAATTATAATTCAAATTATAATCTGTGCATCATATCAAAGATTTCCTCCTGCTGTGCCTTTATCTGCACCCCAAGCTCCTTTCCTATGTCAGCAAGCTCATCAGCTATCATAACATGGTCCTTTGAGGCGGACGANGCGTCAACAACCATCATCATGTTAAAATATCCATCAACGATA